>CAIRAY010000056.1 GCA_903876665.1 uncultured Fibrobacterota bacterium
CCCCCAATGTAACGCCCCCTCCGACCGAATTTCCAAAGCCGGCACCTTCCACCGACGCTCCGACGGACAGACCGTCCAGCGCTTCCATTGTAGCAGCTGTGCAAAGACCTTCTCTGAGGCCACGGGCACATCCACCTACCTCCAGAAGAAGCGACGGTTGAACGATCCTATGCTAAAGCTCTTTGCATCGGGTATGTCGCAGAACCGGCTTGCCATTGTGCTTCGCACCACGCGCACCACCGTGGCCCGCAAGCTCAAGTTTCTCGCTGGAGAATGCGAGAAGCACAACCAGAAACTCCTCGCCTCTAAGCCCAAATCAGAGTGTGTCGAATTCGACGAGTTGGAGACCACGGAGCACACCAAGTGCAAACCCTTATCTGTCGCGCTCGCAGTGGACCAGGAGACCAGGCGGATCCTGGGATTCCGGGTGTCATCGATGCCTGCGAAAGGGCACCTCGCGAACCTTGCGAAGAAGAAGTATGGTAAGCGTCCGGATGACCGTCAAAAGGGGCTCCGCGGGCTTCTCACGGATATAAGCCAATACTGCGTTCCTGAAAAGTTGCATCTGAAATCGGACGAGTGCCCGCGCTATCCCAGGGTCGTCGCTGCGGTGTTCGGGACGGTTCCGGGAAGGGTTAAACAGTACGAGCGGTTTAAGGGCGGACGGGGCTGCGTCACAGGCCAAGGTGAGCTCAAGAAGCAGAGGTTCGACCCCATATTTTCGCTGAACCACACCTGCGCCATGTTTCGCGCCAACGTGAATCGCCTATTCCGCCGAACCTGGAACACCACTAAGAAGCCCGAGTGCCTCCTATGGCACTTGCAAGTCTACGCGTACTTTCACAATGCCGTCCTTATCAAAGCCTAGGCAAAGGACCAACAGGGTAATAGGCCAGTTTATGACAGGCTAACCGGGGTGACAATATGGGGCGCAACCCCTGTCTACAGACTCAGGAAATTTTCTTCCTTAGCTATCTTTTGGGAATGCTGAAATTAGGATTTATGGCTTCCGGCGGTGGTTCGAACTTCCAGGCGATTCTGAACCGCATCGCCGACGGTTCCCTGCAAGGGGTTTCGCCCGAGTTTTTGATTAGCAACAATTCCAAGTGCGGTGCGGTGGAAAAGGCTCAGGCGGCAGGCGTGGCCGTGCGTCATGTTTCTTCTGTGACCCATCCGGGTCCCGGGCTTGCGGAGCAAGAAATTCTGCGCATCATTCAGGATTCTCAAATCGATTTGCTGGTGCTTGCGGGCTACATGAAGAAGATTCCCGATGCCGTAATTGCCCTTCTTCCCGACCGAATCATCAACATTCATCCTGCGCTATTGCCGAGTTTTGGCGGGCCTGGCCACTGGGGTCATCACGTCCATGAGGCCGTCGTGGCTGCTGGTGCGCGGGTGAGTGGTGCCACGGTTCACTTCGTGGATGGCGATTACGACCATGGGAAGATCATTGCCCAGCGGGCAATTCCGCTTTCCAGCGAAGACACTCCCGACCAGGTAGCCGCAAAGGTTCTGGTGCAGGAGCACGACCTGTATTGGCGCGTGGTAAAGGCCTTCGCCGAAGGTCGGGTTCAAATTCGCGCTGGTCGCGTAATTTGTGATGTCGTGTAGGATGGCTTTGACATCGCCCAGTAAATCAAATCCGTTTTCCTTGCTCTCTCCCCTGGAGGGAGAGTTGCACGCTCAAGAATTATTTCCTGGATGCATCTTGATTGGGATCGATGAGGCGGGCCGGGGTCCTCTGGCGGGTCCCGTGGTTGCTGCTGCGGTCATCCTGGGGAATCCAAAAGATATTATCGGCTTGCATGACTCCAAAAAGCTAAGCGAGTCTAAACGAGACAGCCTGTATCCTCAAATTCAAGATTGTGCGGTGGCTTGGGCCATTGCGGAAGCTTCGCCGGCCGAGATCGATAAAATCAATATTCTGCAGGCGGACTTTTTGGCCATGCGCCGAGTTCTGGCAGCCCTGGGCTGGAAGGGGCTCGATACCTCAAGCACTGTTGGAGACACCCATCAGCAGGTTTGGTTCCATGGGCAAATCCCTGCAGGCGCCATGCCCAGAGCCTTGGTGGACGGAAATTTGAAGATCACGGGCGTGAATCCTTCCCAGCAAATGGTTATCGTCAAAGGGGATGCGCATGTGGCAAGCATCGCCGCGGCCTCCATCCTCGCCAAGGTTCATCGGGACCGGGTGATGATTGAATTGGATTCAATTTATCCTCAATATGGCTTGGCTGGCCACAAAGGTTATCCTTCTCCGAGCCACATCGAAGCGATCCGCCAATATGGTTTGAGTCCCGTGCATCGCAAGAGCTTCAAACCCAAAGCCCTGTCCGATCTCGATTTGTTCGGGTAATCCAGTCATCCCCACGCCGTCACCCTCGCGCAGGCGACCGATGTGCTGCCAGTTACCCGTTTGGTCCACTGGCAGCTATGCAAAGCTCGGCCACTTGCGGCTTTGCCCTTTCCACACAGTGGATATGTGCCTGTAACCGCTGAAGCGGAACAGGCATATCAAGTCGAGCGCTATCCTCTGTGAGGAGGGTCTAGGAGTCGTGGCCCCTAGGGAATGACGATCTGACTGGGATTTAACCTGCCTGCAACAGGTTTGAAACATCGCATGCATAGCTTTGTCTCCAGATAGAAAACCAAACCTCAAATGGAGACAAAATGAAAACCATCAAACTATTCAGCACAGCGATTCTTGCTGGCGCAGCAATGGCCTCTGCGGCCGCGAGCGGAACCATCACCCTGGAAAACCGTACGGACTTCTTGTTTGAAACCTACCAGGGAATCGATGTGGTGAATCACGCCAAGGATTCTGTGGCCAACCCCATTATTGATAAGAATGCGAACTTTGGATTCAACTTCCAACGCATGCGCGTGAAGTTCGGGGGTCAATTTGCAAACGACGTCAAATACGGCCTTCGCTTGCGCTTTGACAAGGGCTTTGGCCCCGTTCTGGGTGATCCCACCACCAAGGGCGTTACGGACCCGGTCACCCTCAAAACCACCTACACCACCACTGCCGGCTCTGCGAAGAAAATCGGTGGCATCGCCCTTTTGGATGGTGCGCTGGACCAGGCATTTGTCCAGCCCAGCATCACTCCGAATTTGAGCGTTAAAATGGGTCGCTTTGCCGTGGAAGGACTCGGCTTCGAAGAAGCTGTCTTCTCCAGTGCCGAAGTATTCGAGATGTCCATTATCGATAAAAATTATTCCACCACCGGTGTGGGAGTCAAAGCGATCCAGAAATTCCCCGGCCTCGGTGATGTGAATGTTACGGTTCTGAATTCCGATGTGGCCTATACAGATGACCGTTCCGGGCAGAAGTTCCTCGCCTATGGTGCTGGATTCCTGGGAAAGATCGGAATGGTGGAGCCCCTCGCCAATGTGTACTTCTACCCGAAGACCAGTTGGGCTGAAGGCAAAATGGAGACAGGCCTCGGCGCGCGCGTGACAGTGGACAAATTCATCGGCATCGTCGATCTCCAGTCTCAGATCGTGAATGGTACGGACAAAGTCACCGGTGTCGCCAATATGCTGAGCACAAAAGCAAACGCAACGGTGGACAGCGTAACCAACATCGACAAGGTTCTCAACGGAAGCATATTTGTTCAGTACAAGGGCGACATGATCCGTCCCCAAGCGAAGTTCCACTACGATATGGCTTACCTCGCCAAGGACCAGGTGGCAACGGTCATGGGAATCTCTGCCGGTGCTGAAATCTATCCAGATAAAGATGCCAAGTATCGTTACCATGTCATGATCGCCGACAAGTTTACCACACCTCATAATGTGGCCACCGATAAGGATCTCGGCACGACCCAACAGCTGAAAATCTATGTGGGTGTCAATGCCAACCTGGACATGTGGAAGTTCTAAGAGCCCACCTTCCTTCTCCTCACGAGCTCTTGGGTCAGAAATGCCCAGGAGTTTTTTTTGTGTTCTGCCCGGACCCGGAAACGAAAAAGCAGGTCGCGGAATGGCGACCTGCTGGTATTTCAAAGGAGTTGCATGGTTTGGGGTTTAGGCGGTCATGTCCATTTTGGAACCAACGCCTGCAGGAGAAACACGTGCTGCGGCGCGTTGAGGTTCGGCCTCTACCGCAGACTTGGAATTGTCACGGTCTCCGTCGGCGTCCACTTTGCCAATCGACTTGGGAGCGCTTGCTACTTGGCTAACCGAGCCCTGGCCCTGAAGAGAAGAAATAGAGAGCGACATATCCGTCCTTGGGTGATTTGTTGATCGAAGCTGCTCCATATATCGGATCATCCCCCGGGCACTTTAACTTTTACTTGATGATTTGCGCGAGCTTTAAGGGGGATTTTGGAGTGTTTGCGCAGTTTCATACGGGCTTGGAATAAGGAAAAAGCGGAGGGCCCTGGGGCTCTCCGCTTTGTATTGGGCTAGATTGGATTCTTTTGACTTATTCTGCCACTGGTTCGGCTACGGGCTGGCGGAAGTCAAAGGTGATGTGGTTTCCCCAGGCCAGGGGTGCGTTCTTGTCGAGGGGTTTCTTGTTCCACTGGCATTCGCGCACCGTGATTTGTTTGGTGTCCAGGTCCACAGTGGCCACCTGGAAGGAAACTAGGGTCTCGTCCTTGCCGGACTTTTCGCCCTTCACCGGAGAATCCACGCTGAAGGTTGGGAGCATAAAGTCATAGTCAGGTCCCATCCAGACCTTCAGGTCGGGCATGCTGAGGTTGCCATGAAAGTAGGCCTTGATTTCTGGGTGTAGCTTGACGAAGTTTGCCATGGCGCGCTCATTCTTGGAGCTCTTGTCATCCGACTTGGCGCCCCCAATCAATTGCTCGGAAACGATGTTCTCAAACTTGTCATCTTTGTTGATGTTATGTGTCCCATTTGGGTTGGTGAGGTACTTGGTCTCAATTTCAGGTGCGCTATGTGCAAACAGGATCACAGGAGTCCCTTGAGGAATATTGGCCAGGTCTTGGGCCATCCAAGCGCGTTCGGCCGAGTCAGGCCAGATATTTACAAATACCAGATGCAGGCCTTTGACATCGCGGGAATAATGAACCTTATGAATCTTGTAGTTGAAATTTTCATTGGTGAGAGGAACGGCAGGCTTCATCATGCGATTGTAGATCTGAACCATGGAAGAGGGATCCGTTTTGGGCTCCATGGATTTGTAATAACCGATGGCATTGGAAACATCATGGGTTCCGGGCATCAAATATAGCGGTGCCAATTTTCCTTCGGGGGTCTGCAGAGTGAGTCCCTTGATGTAGGTGTTCTCGAAGTCTTTCCAGGACGCAGCCGCGCTCTGAGTGAGTGTGCTCACTTCCATGCGATTGGCAATGTCGCCACCTTCCACCACAAAGTCGATTCCACCGATCATTTGCCCGGCTTTGAGCTCCTGGTCTGCGGGAAAAGAAGCCTGGGGCAGATGATTGATCTTTTCCACCATGACCTGGTTGGCGTAGCGGGAATCAATGTTCTTTTCTTCTTTGAATACGCTGCGGTTAACGCCGAAGTGCGGATCCGAAGTGAACACGAACTGGACCTGGTTGCCTGCGCTAGCAAGGGACGCAAGGCCAAGGCCCAGAATAGCCAGCGTGGAAAAGGCGGGGTTGAATGATATTTTTAGCATGGGAATCTCCTTCGATTGTTTCCTTCAAGAATAGACCGAAGATGTTGCAGATTTGTTTCAACGCGGTTGCGGTATGGTCTCGTGTGGGCTAATAATGGATGAGGAAACATCCTCTTCCGGATCCCATTGATACCCGATGCCAGAAATAGTTCGGATGCAGTTCTGGTAAGGTTTGATTTTTTCCCGGATGCGGGTAATGACAATATCGACACTGCGTGGGCTGGAGAGCGCGTCCATGCCCCAGACCTTTTCCAGCAACTGGGATCGCGAAATGGTGCGTCCATGCGCCTGGATTAAGGCAATGAGTACACCGAATTCGCGATGAGTGAGGTTGGTTCGTTGTTGATCAATTTTCACCAAATGCCGGTCAAAATACATTTCCAAAGTCCCTAGCCGGTAAACACCATCACTGTTGGCGCGCTTCAAGAGAACATTGATGCGGGCCAGGAGTTCCTTGGGCGAGAATGGCTTGCGCACATAGTCATCGGCACCGGCCTGGAACCCAATCAGGAGATCGGCCTCCTGGGTGCGGGCGGATGCAAAAATAATGGGAATTTGCTTCATGCGATCTTCTCGCCGGATGCGACGGCAAAGCTCCACGCCGGAAATCCCCGGGAGCCCTATATCAAAAACACAGAGATCAATATGTTCATCGTTCAGGATGCTCCAGGCCTCGTTTCCATCCACCGCAAAGAAGACCTTATAGCCTTCTTTGTCCAGTGAAAAACGGAGGAGCTCCAGGATGTCGGTGTCGTCTTCAACAATGAGGATGTTCTGGTTCATGAAACCAATCTAACCTGCCTGTGTTAGGAATTGGTTAAGGACCGAGCTTGCTAAAATCCTTGATTTTTGAATTCCTGGGCCAACTCCTGGAATGAGGCTCGAAGTGCCTGCACCATTTCCCTGCAGTTCAGGTCTTTTTTCTGGCGGAAATTGGTTTCGAGTTCCAATGCCAGAACCCGCATTCTTTCTCCCCCGATATTGGCAGCCTGGCCTTTCAGGGTATGGGCTGCGCGCTCAGCGCTCACAAGATCCTCCATTTGAATGGCTCCATCCAATTCATTGAAACTTTGTGTGGCACTGTGGAGGAATGATTCTATGAACTTCATATATAGCGACGTATTGGTGCCCACGATTTGATCGAGCTGGGCCTTCTTCCACACCAAGGATAATTTGACAGGCTCTTTCGATGTTTCCTGAACCGCTTTTGCAACGGAACTATTTATGGGGGTCAGGAAGCGTTCTAGGCCTTGCTGCAAAGTTGCCATTCCAATAGGCTTGGCCATATAGTCGTTCATTCCAGAGGCTAGGCAATTAATCCGGTCAGACTCCTGGGCGTTTGCGGTCACGGCGATAATGGGAATATTGCCAAGAGGGGCGGGGAATTTACGAATGATTTGGGTGGCTTCGATGCCATCCATCACAGGCATTTGCAGGTCCATCAGAATCAGGTCATAGACTTGATCCTTCAGCATCTCCAGGGCTATGCTCCCGTTGCCTGCCGTCGATGACTTACACCCAAGCTCCGTGAGCATGGCGGTTGCCACGAAACAGTTGAAGGCATTGTCTTCAACGATCAAAATGTGGGAATTAAAGGTTAGGTGTTTTTTCTTTACCGGTAAATTGGTTTGGAGAAGGTCGCCACGGACCAATCGTCGCAGGCTCGTTTCGATCTCGGTCAGGCGGAAGGGATTCTCCCACTTCTGAATTCTCCCGGGATTGGAAATAGCGGAAATTTGATCCAACATATCAAAACCCTTTCCAAAAACGAAAAGAGGTGTTTCACCTTCCCTGTAGGCAGGTGAAAGACGATTCCTTTCATCACTATCCATTAATATCCCATTTAGGTGCTGGCCTGTGGGATCTTCAGTGAGTTTAAATCCCCACAAAACGAGAAACTCCTTTAGGTCTAAAAAGGCATCTGGCCGGAAGAGAGTCCAGAGGCAATAACCTGAACCAAAAGTGGCGGGCTGCTCTGCGGGCTGATCGCCGACTTGGATCCGAACCGTAAAACAGGAACCCACGCCCAAGGTGCTCTGGACGTCAATCCTTCCATTCATCAGACTAGTTAGTTCTTGCGCAATGGCAAGCCCCAGTCCGGTGCCACCCCGGGTGCGGGTGCTGGACTCATTCAGTTGGGTGAATTTTTGGAATAACTTTTGCTGTTCTGCTTCATTGATCCCAATGCCGGTGTCCTGAACCATGAGTGCCAATTCAAGCTGACCAGAGGCAAGCGCCTTTGCATGAAGCGAGGCCGTGACCGATCCCTGCTCCGTGAATTTAAGTGCATTACCGATTAGATTGCCGAAAATTTGCTTGATGCGGTCAGGGTCTCCCGTGATCCACCGAGGCACAGAGGGCTCGATCCTGAACTTAAACAGGAGTCCTTTATGTTCAGCGGTGTAATGAAAAAGATGTTCTACCTCTTCAACCAGTTTCCAAATATCCATGGGAGCCACAAAAAGATTCAGCTTTCCCGCTTCAATTTTGGAGAAGTCGAGAATGTCACTAATGACCGAGAGCAGGGAGCGCCCGGCAATCTGGATAGTATCGGCCAAGTGCAATTGCTTCGTAGAGAGTTGGGTCTGCACAAGAAGTTCGGTCAGGCCGATGACTGCATTGAGGGGAGTGCGAATCTCATGGGACATGTTGGCCAAAAACGCTCTTTTTGCCGTATTGGCAGATTCAGCCGCCTCCCTTGCGCGCGAGAGCTCAAAGCCCGCATTGACTCTGTCCGTGATATCGACGTGGGTCCCCACCATGCGAGTTGGCGTGCCATCGGATAGTTTCTCTGCAATTACGCCTCGATCCAAAATCCAGCGCCATTGCCCGTCCTTGTGCATCATTCGATGTTCATTGGCATAATTGGACGACATTCCGTTCAGGTGGTCATTCAGAGCCTGTGTGGTCGTGATGAGGTCATCTGGATGAACGCGGCTTTCCCACTCGAACAATTGATTGGAAATCTCGTGATCCCGGTAGCCGAGCATTTGTTTCCAACCAGGAGAAAAATACACGGTATTCTGGATCAGATCCCAATCCCACACCCCATCTCCCGTACCTTCCAGGGCCTTGCGGATGCGCGATTCGCTTGCAAGAAGCTTCCGCTCGGACTTTCGAATGGCGTAGATCACACTCCAAAACAGAGCGAACAGAAGCGCAAGGGCCATTAAAAAGGAAATGGAAAGCCATTTGGAGGAACGTTCCAAAGCCCCCAGCCTTTGTTTTCGGTCAAAAGAGGCCAGAACCAGTCCAGAAAAACCCTGAATTTGCACGGGGTAGTATGCGGTGATAAATGTGTTTTGGCTGGAGAGCTCACCACGATGAGTTACTGTTCCCTCAAGCCTCTCATGGCTCATTTGCCGGAATAGATCTTTTACTTCCAACGAGAATTTGTAGCTGTCTGGAACGCCAGGTGGACGGATGGCGATATTTCCCTTGCCATCCACAACCCACAGAAGAACGTTTTGATTATGAAATGAAATTTGTTCAAACTCCTGGGCAAATAGATTCCGGTAGCTCAACCAGGCGGTTACTTGGGGATTCTGGGTTGGAGGAGAAGAAATACTCAGGAGAGGAAAGGCTGAGTCCACGGAAATCAGCGTCTGGGAATTGTTCTCGAAATCCGGAACTGCCTGAAAATAGTCTACGGAGTCACGCAGGAGAAGACATTTGCGCCCAAGGCCATCCTTTGCCTCTATTCCATTCAAAATGGCCCGATGCAAAATAAAGAACCTACGCACAGGAATGGAAACGGCCTTAGATTGGTGAGGGTTGGCTAAGTAGGCATCCAAGGACAATCGTGGACTGGAATAGGTCAAGTCTTCCTGAAAGCTAAGGAAGGAGTGTTCCACATTTCGACTGGCCGAACGGGCGATGGAAAGGGCTTCCTTCTTTAAACTCAGGTTTTCGGCCTGGACGATGTCATTGGTGAAGCGGATTCCAAAAAAGGTAAGAGCGGAAAACGCCAAAATGAATACGACAAGACGTATGGGCAAATGGTGGCGGGCAAGAAAACTACGCATGAAAACCCACCTGGGTCATTGGGGAGAAAGACAGAGGACAGTCCATTGCAAGGGCGGTATTTGGGCTATTTCGACATTGAATACCTGAAATCCGAGAATATGGGTGAACAAGGTATCCTGGGCTACCTTTGCAATCGTCCAAAGATCCCGGACTTCCTGAGAGTGGCTGCTGACCACGCTGAATTCTTCCTGTTTGTAGGTGTCCTGCTTGACGACATCCAGGTATCTATGGCCTTGAATACTTGGCATTTCCAAATAGCTGATCGCCTTTTCATCCGCCGCCGCGACTACTCCGGTCTGCGTGATGATGGCGCAACTTTGGCTATCACTCTGCAAATATCGCTCCGTAATGGCGGAGACCGTTACATCCAAACCAACAACACCTTCCAGGCTGTTTTCAAAATACACCGGAGCAATGCTCGAAACCATCCACCCTCTTCCGGCGGGGTCCACATAAGGCTCCTTGACCCACACCACGGATTTAGATGGATTGTGCTCCAGGTCGGCGAGGTAATAAAAATTGAAACTGGGGATATCCATCTTGGGCGAATATTGGCTAAGCACATCAAAGGGGGGATAAATGCGATTCAGGCTATGACGATCATTGTAATACACCTGAACCACCCCGGGCGACTGTATTTGTATCCGCTTAAAAATGGAGTCCAAGGATTCAGACGCATAGACCAATGATACCACCGTGTCCGTATAGGGCACGATTCCAGAAACCCAAAGCGCCGAGGAGCTGTCGGGGGTATCGCTTCGATACAGGGCGCCATCCTCGGAAATAGAGTACTTCCCAAAGTGAGGAGTGTTTGCTGTATCTAATGGCAGTGGATACAATTTGGAAACACTACCAGCAAGAGACGCCGTGTAGCTACTGATTTGCAGGTAATCCTTATTGATTGAGTACGCTATGGGTTTGGCTGTGAATACCTTGGATTTTTTGGAACATCCAAAAAACAACCCGAACATTGCCATTAGACAAATAAGCTCAATTTTCCCGCTGATCCACGACATAGCTGCTCCCCGTAATTTTTTTGGCAAGTTTCTTTATCTTCGCACAGACACGGGACACCTCGGCGGTTCTGAAAAACCGGTCCTTTTTTAGCGGAACGCCTGCGAGGCTAATGGCGGCAAGGGGAAAGAATTCGGATTCCCCTTTGCGGTTGACGGTGAAGATGCCACCCTTGACAACATCTTCGCTATCGTAAAAGGAGGAAATCCCCTTATCGAAAGTTGCAAGAATTGCCGCGCCGATTTCGTCCGCCTGCGATAAATCTACAATGGCCACAAAGTCATCTCCTCCCACATTACCCACAAATCCAGATCCAGCCGTAGTGATGCATTGAAGGAGGGAGTCCGCGGTATAGCGAAGCAACCGGTCGCCCCGGTCAAATCCATAACGATCATTGAACGCCTTGAAGTTATCGAGGTCGGCATAGAGAACCATTTTTTCTTCGCCCTTGTCAATGGCTTCCTGGATGCTCGCCTCGATCGAAGTGTTTCCGGGCAAATGGGTCAGCGGGTTGGCATCAAAGGCGAGCGCCCGCAATCGGTCCATGGCTTGGAGGGCATCGTGGAGGCGAATGTGGGTTTTAACGCGCGCAATGAGTTCATCCCGACGGAAAGGCTTGGTGACATAGTCCTCGCCCCCGGCCGCAAAGCCTTCCACGCAGTCTTCCACCTCATCGCGGGAAGTCATGAACAGCACAGGAATGTGACTGAATCGTGTGTCCGCTTTGAGCTGACGGCAGAAGGTATAGCCATCGACATCGGGCAGATTTACATCCAACACAATCAGATCGGGAGCGACCGTGGAAATACGCTCAGTGGCTTCTGAAACACGACTGGCCTGGACCACATAATACCCCGCAGATTCCAGGACTTCGGTCACGGACATCAAGCTGTAGGGATCATCATCCACCACAAGTACTTGTCTCGCGCCAGGACTATGAAAAGGGTCAAAAGGGTTGGTTACTGATTCCATTATGAGATCCTCCTAGGCGAGAATGGCATCCATACGCGCTGCATGGATGGTTTTGAGTACTGGGCCATGAAATCCAGAAACAGAAAAACTGGCGTTGTGAGTTTGTGCGGATTTACGGAGTGCAACCAAGAATCCGAGTCCAGCACTATCGATAAATCGAGTCGGAGAAGCATCAATCACGCAAGAAACAAAGGATTGCCGGGTGGTGTTTTCAATCTTTTCCTTGAAAGACTGCGCCGTGACTGCGGTGAGCTCATGGGGCAAGGTGATCAACAAGCACCCATGGGCATCCAGGACAGCCTTTCCTTCATCGTGGTCTTCCACGGCTGCGCGTATTTGGGCCGTCAGCTCGCCGGGGTCCTCCGCGATGGGCAGGTACTCGCCTAGCCGACACAGAATCAAAAGCTTTTCTAGGCGGGGCGAGACGCCGTAGAGCCAAAGCCTGTGCCCATGCCTTCGCGCATGCGTGGATGCGCTGAGCAACACTCCCAGCTCGGTGCTGGACATCCAGGACACTCCGGTGCAATCCACTACGATGAAGGTGGATTCGGCAGCCCTCGTCATGGACTGGTCTTCTTCGGATTTTCCCGCAAAAATGGAGCGGTCGAAAATGACCGCGCCAAAACTTTTGATGACGGTCCGGTCAGCCTCGTGCAACGCTGGCGCAATCGTTTTGGTGCTACTGAAAAGACGAATGGAAAGCATGCGGGTCAGGGAAGAAATCAGGAAGAGCAGATCGTCCGCATACCGGCCAAATAGGCGACGCGGGTTGGTCATCATTCTCCAGAACCATTCCATGCCGATTTTCTGAAAAACCTTGGGAGCCCGGATTTGGGTCCCGGCCAAAAAGTCTAGGGTCCCTCCGATTCCAATGGCCAAGGGAACCTTCCAGGTTCTAAAATGCATGTTGATCCATTTCTCCTGTTTGGGTGCGCCAAAGGCAACGAGGAGCAAATCAGGAGAACTTGTGTGTATTTGCTCCAGGATCTCCTCATGGTTCATTTCGATCACCGGAGAATTGGGGGGAGAGAATGTGCCCGCAATGCGCAGGCCCGGAAACCGCCCGCAGAGGACCTTCGCCGCCTTATCCGCAACACCCGAAGCCCCGCCAAGCAGGAAGGCCGAGCGTTTCTTGTCCCTGCAGACTCCGATCAAGGTCGGGGCAAGGTCGCTTCCGGCCACACGGGCGGGAAGCCGTGATCCAAAGAGGGAGGAAATCCAGACGATGGGTGCTCCATCCGCAATCACCAGGTCCGCATCAATCAGGATTCTCTGCAGCTCGGGATCTTGCCATGCCAGAAATAAAAAATCTAGATTGGCAGTCGCAATATAGCCGGGACGATCGCTCTCCAGTTTGGAACTTGCCCAGGCTAGGGCTTCGTCAAATGAAACCCGATGAAAGGGTATTCCCATGAGTACTGCAGGTGCGCTCAACACTTTGGACATAAAATATCTCCCAATCGAAATGGAATTTTGGTGTCAATCCCAGACAATCGCTTTTGTTTGGCAATAATCTGTTCAACGATGCGGTCGCTGGCGTGGGCTATCCCAGGAGGAATGGCTACACTTTGGAGCAGGCGCTCGGCAAAAGGAAGAGATCGCATTGTTTGAGGTTGCATGGCAAATAAGTGTGTAGCCACCAGAGTGCCAATCATCACGGCACAGTCCTGGCGAAGCATTGCGGATGTGTGAACGCGATAGGCCAATTCAAAATCCAGACGCACCAACTGGTTGCCTGGAGTCAAAGCGAAGTTGGGCAATCGACAATCTGGGTCCAGCCAGCCATTGCGGATCATTTTTCCCGCAATTCCAATGATGCCGTCTTCCAAGCGAGTGAATTCCTGGATATTTCCCGAAAGGACATAGGCCTTCAGAACTTCGATCACATCGAGACAGGCACCCAGGTCTTCCATAAAGAGCACTTCTGTGTTGCCAACAAATTCGTGGTAAAGAGGTTTTGGGGCTTCAACCCCGATCTTCTGCATGCCACACAGGGCCTTCCATTCCTTGATTCCGCATCCCGTGCGTGAAATTCTGCGGAGCAGTGAGGCCATTGGCTTGCGTTGCCAGTACTTCAAAATGTAGGATTGATTTTGTAGGCTTACGCGTATCACGCTGGTTCCCGAGGCACGGGCTTTGAGGACCTCAAAGGGAATCTCGTGTTGAAGCACTGCCCGTGCCAAATTCCGGAATTCAAATGGCTTCATGGACCGCTCGCTTTCCCCGTAAACCGAGGAGGGTTGGGATCATGACCGACATCGTTGCCATGCTCAAAACCAGGGAGAAACCGATGCGTACAGAGTCCCCAAAAATTTGCCCCATGTACCAGACCATGGCAACCGCAACCAGGGACCAAAGGCCAAAAAGAAGACTGAATTCCATGGATTGCACGGCTATGGCAAGGCGATTGAAGGGATAGAGCAGGTTCACATGGAAGGCGGTCACCAAGTTTGCGAGGGCCATGCCGGAGATGAATCCAGGCAGGCCCAGGAACTTGTAACCGGCAATGGAGAGGGCGGCCAAAAGAAGCAGATTGACCACCTTGGTTTGAAAGAGCGCCTTGGATTGCCCCAGCGCAAGAGGAACGCGGTCCACCGTCACATTGAGAATGGTACTCCAAATTGTCAGACAGGTCCACCGTGCAATATCAATACTACCCGAATAGTTGTGCGGATAGAGAAGGGAAAAGAAGGCGTCTGAGCCGATGCAGAAGGCCGCACATACTGCGCCTCCTGCCAGCAGGACCACCTTGCGCCCCTTGAGGCAGAGCTCCGTCATACGCTGGGGGTTGTCGATGCGCTTGGCGAACAGCGGGTAGAGCACGGACACGGAGAGCCGGTTTGCTATATGGATAGCCACATGGGAGAAAGAAAGCGCAATGGTGTACAAGCCAAGCTCCGTAAGGGTGAGGAGCTTTCCGAGCAGAAGCTTATCGAACTGGCTTGCAAGGAACGACAGCAAGGTGCTCGCCATGATCCAGCGTCCAAAGCCACTCAGCTCCTGGTATGCGGAAGCATCCCAGCCAAATCCGTCCGTGCGGGGACGATTGGCGCGGTGGCTCAAGGCGCAACGCAAAAGGCTGTAAGCGATTCCTCCAGCCAGAAGGGCCCAGGCAGAGGGGTTTACCAGCGCCCAAAGGACCATGACCACAATGGAGGCCAATTGCGGAAGAAGCTCCATAACCGCCAAGGCCCGAAAATTCATGACTTTGTTCAGGGTATACAGCGATGTGGAGGAAAATCCTCCAATTACCGCGGTAAGGCCGGCCACAGGGAGCATGAGCAGAAGCTGGGAGGCGCCGGGATTCGAGGCCGAATACAACAGGGACACGGGATAGGCCATGCCACAGCACATCAGAAAAAGCACACCTCCCCGAATGACTTGCATGGACCAGGCGGTGCGGAGGAAGGTGTCGTCGTTGCCCCGTGGGCTACGAATGATGCCAGGCCCAAGTCCGATGTCGGAAATCATCTGCAGGCCCATTAAAAAGACATTGACGAGGGCCATGGTGCCAAAGGCCGAAGGAAAGAGTAGGCGCGCTAAAATGAGATTGGAAACAAGTCGAAGAGCCTGAGATCCCCCATACCCGATGAAAGTCCAAAAGGCACCTTGAATCGCCAAAGTCTTTTCCGACGCATGCAAAGGGGCGGGGGCCATGGCTTCATTGTCCATAAATAGGGGCGATTTTGCAAGGAGTATTCAGATCAGTCGGGGACGAACCGTTTTTGGTTCGGCAACCAATTGCCGCGGACCCGGGGAATCGTAGTTCTGAAGTGCCCGCATCCCGGAGAGGCCACCCGCAACGGCCACAAGCAAGGGATTGAACATGTCGTTCATGAGGCAGTCCAGCGTAAACAGACCCAGCAATACCGAGGCAAGCAACACAAAGCCGGCATCTCCACTCCCCCATTTTTGGGGCTTCCAAAATCCAAGCATGAAGAACTGGGGCAGAAGAAAAACGGCACCTAAAACCACGAGTCCAAAAATGCCATTTTCGCCAATGGCGATAACCCAGAGGCCGTCAGGCACAGATAGGATCGCCCCTTCGGCATCCCGTACAAAGGATCGTCTCCAGCCCCCCCATCCCAGGAGGGGTTGTTCCATGGCCTTGTCGACGAGAATGGCTTCGTTATCCAGTCGGAATGCGACGGATCCCACGCGCTCGGTGTCGGTCGATATGGTGTTGGTCCATTCAATAACGGTTTCCGCAGGCAGGGTTCCCGTGGCGCGAAGAGCGCAATAGAGGATGGGAACCACAATCAGGATATATAGAGGAATTTTATTCCTTAGGAGGGTAGCTGTCTCCAAAAGCAGGATTCCGAGCAAGAGAAGAACCAGGGCTCCGGTGGCTTTGCAGAGGATGGTTACGATGATCAGGAGTAAGGTGGATAACCAAAACCAGGGCAGGTATCCGTTGGGAAGCCACTTTTTTTCGCGCAGGCGAAGGATGCGTATGGCAGAGATGCAGGCGGTTGCCATCCAGGTGCCCAGCATAATCCCGTGTTGCATAAATACCACGGGGCGCCAACCCCCTAGGCGCTTGTTCTGTCCAAAGGTGGCATTAGCATGGAATCCATAGACCATCTTGTGCAATTGAGGACTCATGATGATTTCGAAAACGCACAGGGGCATGTAAATGAGCCCGGCGATAAATATTCCAATCATCAAGTCACGCATTTTTGCTGGCTCGGAAAAATAGACACGGCCAATCAGGTATGGAACCCCCCAGAAGACCAGGCGGCCCAGAATTGCGGAAAGCCCATCGTAGACCCCCAGTCCATTGGAAAGCGAGGAACCCAAAGGGGTGCAACACCAAAGGGCCATGGGAATATCAACCCAATGGAATTTTAGGCGGACTAGGCTTGCACGGTCAAAGATCCATAAGCCAAGCATAATTCCGACCCCAATGGCCGAGGTCTTGTTGTAGTCGGGAATTCCGACAAAATTATAGGTGTACCAAGGGAGAAACATCCAGGACAACAGGAAGCCTGCAATGGCCGCGCGGTGCGGAGTCAGGTACTTAAACAGGGCCAAGGCAACGCCAAGCCAGCCAAAAAGAGCAATGGGCACAAAGATGGACATGATTGAATATGATCCCTTTTTAGAGTACAATATCAATTATTCCTCCAGATCACAATGCCTTGGGAGAAACCGGCATGCGAATTTCAATTGGGATGTTGGCCCACAACGAAGAACATGGCATCGATGCAAGCCTTGCCTCGCTAGCTACCCAGGATCTGTTCCACAAGGGTTTTGCGTTGGATTTTTTCTGTATTGTCAATGGCTCGTCGAACCGTACCGCAGCCGTGGCAAAAGATTCCTGTTCCCGGCACTTCAAGGCGCAAGAAGAATTTTCTTTGCATGTCATTGATATTCCCCGACCCGGTAAAAGCGCGGCCTGGAATGACTTTGTCCATAAGTTCGCTCCCCCGGACGCGCAAATTCTGGTGTTGATTGATGCTGATATTCTTTTTGACCGCGCAGACTGCCTCCGGCGTATGGTGGAGACCTTGGTCCAGGATCCCGAAGCTGCAGTATGTGTGGATCTTCCGCTCAAAAGGTTCTCCCGGCAAACTGCCGTCGCGAAGCTTTCCTCCTCTGCGGGATCGCTAGCCAATCGTGGAGCGGCCAAAATTTGTGGCCAACTATATTGCGCCAAAGCCGATGTGCTCCGGGGTATTTTGCTTCCTATTGGGCTCATGGTTGAAGATGGATTTTTGCGGGCAAGTATCACCACCGACAATTTTACCCAGAGCGAAAACGAGGCCCGCGTCATCCGCGCAGAGGGTACCTTCCACTTTTTTGATGCATTCACCAAGCCACTCGAGCTTTTTACCCACGAGCGTCGCATCATGTACGGGACTGCCGCCAATGCGGTTCTATTTGGTTATCTTCGCAAGCGCATTTCCCTGGGGGAAACTCTTTTCCAGATCGTGAAAGAACAGAATGAATTGAACCCCGAGTGGGTGAAAGAGATGACCCAGAAAGATTGGTTCCATGCCTTGCATGTGCCGTTTTCTTTTGTTGTGGTGCCGTTTCGCCAGCTCCGCAATAGTCCTCTTAATGCTTTGCCCCGAAATTTTGCTGCAGCGTTCGTGCGCGCAACCTTTTCAGCGCTGGTCGCGTTGTTCGTGACTGCAGACATGGTCCGCGGAAGGGCGAAGTGGTAGGGCCGTTTACCTGAACTGCAGCTTCAGCCAGGCGCTGATCAGGGGGATCTTGGACTTGCCGTGGCAGGCGTGATAGAACCATTGCCTGCAGAAAAGGGATTCGAATACGGACCAGCTCCGGTAATAGAATTGCCGGTTGAAACGCGGGTCCACGGGCTCTTCCATTTTGCGGTAAAGAACGGAACGCGTCAGAGCCTTCTGGTCCCAAAAAGGATCCCCATCCAACAGAGCCTCTTCAAAGACATCACGAATCGCATCAGTGGGCGAAAAAATGAGCAAGCCACTGTTGATTTGATAAGGCAACTTGTCGTGTACACAGCCGATTTTTCCGGGCTTGACAACAGGCATGGCGGGTGCGCCCTTGGCGACCAAAATATCACTGTCCACAAAAATGACCTGGTCATATTCCCTAAGCCAAGGCAAATCGAATACACAAAGTTTCTGCCAGGTGAATTGTTTACCGGGCAAATCCCGAATGGGCGTGGTGATGAGTTTTAAATCGTAGCCATGCTTGTCGCAGTACCGCTGCATGCGGGCGCGGACCCATTGATCGTACATTTGGATGTACTTCTCTCCAATCGCAATATTGATCAGACATGTCTTCATTGGATTTCCTTGTTTTTGCGTCGCAAAACCCCAACTACCCTGCGATGCAGCCGGGTGACGTGACTCCAGAGCCGCTCAAAGTCTTTCATTTCCCGAGGTCCGCTGCTATTCGAGGACATGGTCAGGACCGCAGTATATGCCTTGACAGCTACTCGCGCAAGGTTTCCCAGGATCGTTTGAAGGTCTTTATATGCACTGGCATCTTCTTGCGCAACAATGATCACGGTGTCGGCATGAATCAGCGCAAACTTAGAGCGGTCATCCCCTACAAAATCACCCGCATCAATGAAAAAGGCATCATAGACATGGCGCGCTTCCTGGAGCAATTCTGCAAGACCGGAAAGATCGTGATGTTCTTTGGCAACAACCGTTGGGGCCAAAAAGGCCTCGGTTACCCCTGCTAGAGCGGGAGGAAGCTCCGGGTGTTGACGCGAAAGAAAATCCACGCTGCTACGGGAATTTTTCAATCCGTACAGGTTTCGTAGGCCCGGTCGGTCAATGTTCATTTCAAACACTGCGGTCTTATATCCACTTTCAGAGAGCGCAAGGGCGGTGAGCCAAGTCAAGGAGCTTGTCCCGACCCCCTTTCCGCAACCACCAAAAACAAAGATTTTGGAGCCATGCATTTCCCGTTCCATATTGATGCGGGCGGCGAGTTCGCGAACGGCCATGGCCGCAGGATTGCCCTCATCATCTAGAATTCCGCTGGGCAATGTCTTTCCTTCCAGCTTGGGGATTGGGTCGGGGCAGTTTCCACCTATGGCGGCTTCAATGTCAAACTGACTGCGGATTCGCCGGTCAAAACGATCAAAGATGTAGACGAGCAATAATATGGGAAGGAAGGAGAGGGCCAGGGAAATGGGCAATGCCAAAATTCCCCGGCTCTTGACTGGGCGACTTGGGGGAATGGGATGCCGCGTGATCGACACGGGGAGCGGGGACTTGGATTCCATGGCCAAATCATCGATGCGGCTATCCAGAGCTTCGATGCGGTTGCGGAGTTGCTGTACGGTCTGAAAGTCCACCCGGGAATTGGCTATGGCCGCAGCCACCACCTCGGCTTGCTCCACGGCAGAATCACGCATTTGTGCCATGCGTTGCAATTCGATGCGGTAGGCATCAAGCGTGGTCCGGCTACGGATGACTTCGGCTTGAAGCTCGTAGGTGCGGGAGTCCATAAGAATTTTTAGCGCGTTTTCTCCTGCCGTGGTCCGGTAGGAATCTAAAAAGTTCTCCATGGATTGGATGCGCTCCAGGACGAGTTTTTTGCTCGGGTTATTTTCTGCATAACCTTCAATCGATTGCTTCAGCTGATTGACTTGTTCGAGAGTCCATTGCTCCAGCCGGGTAATTGCGACCAAGTCCTGGACTTTGCCTTCGGCCAGTGGCTTAATGCTAAGCTTCTGGAATTCCCTGAGCTGCGCCTCGGCCTTTTGCACAAGCCCCTCCTCCTGAGCCAGGCTTGCATAAGTTTGTACGTAAAGACGCTGAGTCCAGTCAATATTCGAAAGATGACTGGTATAGCCGTCCTCAACGTAGAGTTTGCGTCTTTGGGATTCGCCACCCGAGTCGATTTGGCTCTGCAGACGCGCCAATCGATCTGTCACATCGCGTCTTTCATCCAGCAGGTATTTGTTGCGCAATTGCACCCGAACTTCCTTTTCCTTGTTCAAGATATCCAGGAAGGATTCCATGATGGTATCCAAGGTGGGCGCAAGCCCATGAGGCTTCGTGCCGGTGATCCGGACATTGAGTAAAAAGGTGCGGGGAATTTCAGTGGCCGAAAGCTTAAGCGCCAAAGCAATCAGCTGACTAGAATGGTTGCGGGTTCCCTCCAAAAACTCGGGCAAGTCTTCTGGTTTAATTCGCTGAAGGGCGGTATCGAGAACCGTCCAGTCCTTCACGCGGATTGCGAGGGTTCGGACATAGTCGCCCGCGTTTCCGGGCACATTGTCCCGTTCGGCGCCACTGAGGAGATATTGACGTGATGGATCAATAATGAATGACCCCTCGGCCGCGAATTCTGGGCGGCTGAGGTAAAGTTGAACCGGAAAATTGAAACCAAATAGAATCGCGGAGCAGATAAGGATGAGGCGGGTTCGGCGTGCAAAAAAACTCTTCGCATCAAAGGGGCGCTTGGCTGGGGTCCGGGTAGCACTTCCCGTTTGCTGTCTGCGATCAATCATGGTGGATTAGTTCCCCCCGGATGGGCTGAGGAAGGCCTGCTGAACCAGCGTGGTGGCGCCAGCCCGTGATGAAAGCGTTGATCCTAGGAATAGGGTTTCAAGAATGGGCAATAGTTTCGTTACGTTGTAAGAGAATTTGCTGAATCCCGTTTGGGGAACATATACAATGTCGCCGGGCGCCAATCTCACATTGGCTCGGAAATCGGCGCGCGCCAAAAGATCGGAGAGGTTTAGCGTTTCCACGAACCCGGTGTCGAGGCTCGCCTGTCGAATGACATATACCGTATTCTCGGCATCCCGTCCAGGACCGCCGGCCTTCATGAGGGCTTCGAACAAAGACATTCCTCCACCCATAACCACGGTTCCCGGGGTGGTCACTTCTCCTAGTACATAGACCAGCTGGTCGGTGTTCTGTGGAATAAAAATCACATCGTTGTTTTGCATTACGATGTTGTAACGGAGGTCCCCGTCTTCGAGTAAGGCTTTGAGATCAATGCGGTAGAGCTCGGAATTTCCACGGTTGACGAGGCAACGGGAGGGCATATCCTGACTTGCCTTGTCCACTCCAGATAAGCCCCCGGACCTTGCAATGGCTTCAAGGAAAGTGGGTTTGCCCTGGAAGTTGACCACGCCAGGGTTTTGCACGCGACCAAATACAAAAACCCGGTTGTTGGCGTATTCCTTCATGAGGACGGCCACTTGGGGATTTTCATAAAGAGCTTTGAGACGACCTGAGATGGAATCCGTCAAGGCTTGTACGGTGAGTCCTTTGACAACCAGAACCCCGACCAAGGGCATCGAAACCGAACCGTCGGGTGAAACAATCACATCGCCCACGCTAGCGTCCGGCCGTCCCTGTGTAGTCACGCCAAAGCGGTCGCCAGGGCCGATGAGGTAAGGGGGATTGGTGTCTAGGGGAGCCGGTGGCAATACGTTTCCGACCTGGTCTGCTTTCACGGAGCCATCGCTCCACCTTTGGAACGCCCCTTTGGGGGCCTCACCGTCGCGGGACATGGAGCCTCCGTCTTTGGCGACATAAGCCCCCTTCCCCATGCTGGGTGCGCAGGCAACCACCAGAAGCGAGGCCATAGCCAAGAGGATTGCAAAAACTACTCGCATGTCACTCCCGAATTCTTTTGCGCACGGCAAGGTTGAGTTTGGATGTGGTGCGGTGTTTTCCAAAAAAGAGGCTCTGCCACTGGAACCGCCGCAAAAAGGCACGGAACTCCAGGTCGTTGTATCGAGGTGCGCCACTGAGCATACTTTTGACATAGCCCCACCACATGGCTAGGCCACCAATCACCAAGGGCGGAACCGACATACGGAATATGGCACTCGCGGTCATATAGACCAAGCCGGTCCCCATAAAGTATTGCCCAAAACCATGCCGCATGCGCCCGGTAAAAATGCCTTTTTGGCTTGCGCCCATGGGTCGCAGATGAATAAAGCGCAATTCTTGAGTGTCTCTGCTTTCTGCAATCCAGCCCGTCATGCGGCAACGGTGGCAATCAATGCCATCCCACATGACTTCGCGCACGAATCCACCAATTTCCTGAAAGCATTGGGTGCGGTAGAATTTGGTCATGCCGACGCTAGTCTCGTCTCCGCATTTTTCGCTTTTGAGGACGCCTGAGGAAGGATCAATGAAGTAGGGCTTTCCGCTGAGCGTGCCAATGAAAGGATCCCTTTCCATGGCATTCATGAGCAAGGCAAAGTAGGCCTTGGGAATGTCGAGATCCAAATCGAATTTGCATAGAAAGTCAAAATCATTTGGGCTTATGGTTTCCATGCCTGCATAAAAGGCGTCGATTACACCAGGGCCTACGGCCCGATGCCCACGATTTTCGCGGCGCACGATGCGTATGTAGGGGATGCGTGCCGCATATTCCGCGAGAATGGCTGGCGTGGCATCTGTAGAGCCATCATCGACAATCACCCAGAGCGCAGGAGGTTCGGTCTGGTTTACCACACAGTCCAGACACCGCCGGGCGTATTGTGCTTCGTCTCTGCACGGAGTAATCAAAACATATTTTCTGCCAGGAGTTGTCATGATTCCATTCCTTGATAGATCGAAGACAGGCGCTGTGTATTTACAGAAATAGAAAATTCGCTCTCTACCGTTGTTCGGGCTGTTTGGGCCAGTGCCTGGGAATAGGCCGCATCCTTGGCAATCGCCTCCATGGCGCTTGCAATGGCGGCAACATCTTCCGCAAGAACCAGCTTTCCGTTTACGCCGTCCTGGATCAATTCGCGGATCGAAGGCAAGTCCCCGGAAATGATGGGAACACCAGCGGCCATGGCCTCCATAAGCACCACGGGAATGCCGTCGCGATCCCCGTCGATTGCGGTCCGGCAGGCGAGCACAAAACAATCCGACTCCGCCAGCAGGGCAGGCACAGCTTTGTTGTCCACGGGGCCGGCGAAATGAATGTCTTTTGCAATCGTCGTGGTTTTTGCCAATGTGCGCAAGGCTTCCCATTCGGGGCCATCACCGGCAATGGTCAAACGAACCCCTAAGCCACGCTTGCTTAACAATTCGCTGGCCTGGATCAAAAGGTCAAAGCCTTTTTTGTGAACCATGCGACCCAAAGAAAGAATGCGAAAAACTCCTTGTGGATCCGGTGCATTTGGCGATGAGGTTTCTCCTAAGGGTACACCACAACGAATAACGGGATAGTCACAATCAGGGCGCGCGCAGATTTCTTGGTAGAACTGCCGGTGCCAATTGCTGATACAGGATACGAAGCGGGCCCTGCGCAATTTTTCGGGGAGAAGGCTTCGGTCCCGGAAAAGATCTGCGGCATGTCCGGTAAAGCTGAAACTGCAAGAGAGCATAGAAGCGGCAAACATGGCGATGGTTGTGGGAACATGAGCCATGTGCGCATGCAGGTGGGTCACGCCCCGGCCATGCAGGCGCTCTGCAAGGGCAAGCCCAGCAATGCTTTGAATGAGAATCTTGCCGGCAGCCCTAGGGCCCGTCCGCAGGCATTCCGAGATTGCATCGTGCAAGGATTGTGCGGCGGTGACGATGGCTCGATAGGGCGAACGCATACAAGCGCGCGTTGCATCCAGAATCAGCTGCCTGAAGCCACTTCCATAGACGGGGATAGCCTCATCGGCGAGTTTGTCGAGACGAGTTTCGCCGAGGGATCGCTCAGGGGGGTGTACCGTGGCTGCAAGCACAGATAGCCCTGCATCCCTTAATCCAAAAAGTTCGCGGTAGACAAAGGTTTCGGAGCGCTTGGGAAGATTGGAGCCCACATAACAAATGGTGCTGGTCATTGGGGAGCCCCCGGAGAAATAATCCTTGCGGGATTGCCCACGGCTGTTGCGCCTGCAGGCACATCTCTAAGTACAAGGCTCATGGCCCCGATTTTAGCATGGTCTCCAATGGTGATGTCGCCGAGAATTTGTGCGTAGGCGCCCACTTCGATAGAGTCGCCTAAGCGAGGAACGGGACCTTGTTCCCTGCGGTTTCCGATGGTCACCCCTTGGCGCAATGTGCAATTGACCCCTATGCGAGTCTGGGGGTGCAGAAAAATATTACCAAAGTGAAAAATGCGCAAGCCCGGACCAATGTCGGCCTCTTTGGGAATGCTTATGCCGGTGAGGGTTTCGACGATGCGGAAAAGGAACCAGTATAGGCGGTTACGCCAATAGTGGGCAAAGCCTCTCTGAAAAAGATCATTGCGGCGTCCGAAACGGTACACCCAGATTGCCCAGATCGATTGCTCGCGAAGGAAGGTGCGCGCAGGATAGCGCGCCAGGTCCGCTTTGAAAAGGGGATCGACCTTCATGGAGTCCCCGCTGTTTTATACTCGATGATTTTTCCTTGTTGGCCTTGCAGGCGGTCCTTGGTGTAGCGCATAATGCCTATCCACTGGGCCATTTTTCCTTGAAAAAGCAATAGCGCCCGCAGAAGGGATGTCTTGCCGTCGAGCCCGCGGCGCATGGATTGCCGTGCAATGCGTAAGGTTTGAATGACTCCGGCGAGCAGAAAAACCCCAAGCATAGGCCATGCATAAGGTTTAGAAGAAATAACAGCCACCACAAAAGTAAACGCACAAAGAAAAGGCCATACCGCACCCCAAAGATAGGCGCTGCGGATTTGCGAAGCGAAGGGGGCACGCCGGTTGCCCCCGCAACGTTGCCAAGAGGCAACAGCTCCGTAACCGCCTCGAATTAGGCGTTTCCACCATTGTCCGAAATGCAGAATATTGGCATCGTGGTAAGTCATGGGGAAATCGATGCGGCGTATCTTTTTTCCATGCTTACGGATGCGGAAACAAAGCTCGGGCTCCTCACCCGCAATGAGCTGGGCATCAAAGCCACCGACACTACGGAAATCTTCCATGCCAAATAAAACATCACCGCCACAGGAATCGGCATCGCCAATGGGAGTATTCCATTCAAAGTCGCAAATGCGGTTGTAAATAGAATGCTCCGGAAACCTCTCCTTCCTACGGCCACACACCGCTGCATAGCCTGGGTTGCTGTTTAAAAAATCCTGTGCCCTTGCCATCCAACCCGCATCGACTCCACAGTCGCCATCGACAAATTGAATGTGCTTGAAGGAGCCGAGCTTCAGAAGCGCCTCCACGCCTTCATTGCGGGCCCTTCCCATGCTGAAGGGTATGGAGGTGTCGAGGGAAACGACCTGTGCGCCCGCAACGCGAGCCTTTTCGGGACTGCCATCCGTAGAGTTTGAGTCCACATAGACCATGGCCGCGGCTTTTCCGGCAAGCGAAGCGAGGCAGCGCTCAAAGCGCTCCCCTTCGTTGCGCCCAATGATCACGACGCCGACATCGGACAAAGACGAGTTCATGCCTTGCCTCGCAAGAGTTGGGAGAAGAATGCCTCATATTGCTTGGCCACTGCGTCCCAGGAGAATCGGGTTGCCACCGCTTCGTGACGGGCATTTGCGTCCGTAGTAGGAGCATCGAGTGCCGCGCGGACTTGTGCGGCCATGGCTTGCAGGTTGTCGCCGGAGCCGAAAAAACCTTGTTCCCCAAGAATCCAACGCGAAGTGGGGTAGTCATGAGCAATGACTGGAAGGCCACAGGAGAGGGCTTCGATATAAATGTTGCCGAAAGCCTCTTCGCGACTCATGTGCAACAAGGCGTCGGCACTGCGGTAGAGGTCGGGCATTTCCGTGGCTTGGCAGGTCAGGCGGGTGAAGCGGTTAGGAAGGATCTCGGCTGCGAGCTGCTCGATTTCGGAGCGCAAAGGCCCATCGCCGGCGACCACGACATGGACATCATCCAGCAGGGCGGCAATGCGCAACCCATCGGCTACGCGCTTAGAGGGGATGAGCGCGCTTACAATCAGCAACACCTTTTTCGTTGCGGGGATGCCAAAGCGCTCCCGGGTGGCAGGCCCCGGCGTAAATATATGGGGATGGATGCCATTGGGAATGACCACCGTCGGATAGCGCTCGCGGTGACGCTCGCCGTATTCGGGATTGGTGCACACCAGGCCATTGCAGGAAAAGAATTTGTATTCCAGGTTGGTTCGGCGTGCGGGCCAGTCCCCATTTTCGGTGACAAATATGTTGGCCGTTTTGCGAAGCGCCAATTGCAGGCTCCAATGCACAAAGGGATAGCTACAGGTGATACTGATATCAAAGGGGCGACCGAATACGGTCCAGAATAGCCCTGGCGCAAAGGAGAGTTCTTCCCAGCGGTAGTCGGAGCGCACAGGAGGGAAACAGGGAAGCTTGCGTAAACGTTCGCGCGCAATGGAGGGAGCGTGCATAAAGTGGTATGCGGTTTGTTGTTTAGGTTTACCGGAGCCTACCATAGTTACAGAATGCCCGCGCAGAGCCAGTGTTTGTGCCAAATTTTCAAAGGCAGACTCGGCGCCACGAGGTACAAGATGCAAGCCGGGTAATGCAAAAAGGATGTTCATAAAACCTTCCGGGTAAGGGAGCCTAAGAGCATACGGAATCCTCCTTGGATGCTTTTATACTTAGGCGTATTGCGTTGTCCGCTCAAAAAGAGCCAGAGCGTTCGCAAACCGAAAATCTTTATATAGACAATTCGCATCCATATGGAAGCTACTTTTCCGTAACAGAGCTTCTGGACTAAGAAACGGGCATTCCAGGTGAGAAGGTCCCTAGCATGGTTGCGAATGTGGGTCTCACCGGAGGATGCACCGCCATAGTGGGTAATGGAGCCACAAGGGTTATGCTGGATCTTCCAGCCACCCAGATGAATGCGATAACAAAACTCAATATCTTCTCCATAGAAGAAAAATTCGTCAGAAAGAACTCCGACCTGCCGTAGCACCGCAGTGCGGACGAGCAGAAAAGCACCGCCAATCCATTCGACATTCCGTATGGTCGTAGCGCGATCCCAGGAAGAGTCATCAAGATTAGCCCAGGAAAATAGCTTCGGCGCAAGCCATGGGAGGCCGATTGCGCGCACGGTTTCTCGGTCCGGTCGTGGAAAACGCCGAGCCTCATTCTGGACGGACCCATCGCCGTTGCGTAGCAGGCAACTCATTGCGCCCACCTCGGGGTTGTTCTTCATAGCTGCAAGGCATGATTTGAGGCAACCTGGGTGCACCACGGTATCGCTATTGAGTAACAAGACAAATTCGGGCGCGTCTGCCATGCCAAGAATTTCGCGCATAAGAACATTGTTCCCGCCAGCGAAGCCCAAATTTTTGGGCAGGGGAATAAACCGAAGCCAATCAGACCAGGCATGTTGGGCGATTTCCCCTTCGATTACCGGCACTGAATCATCCCCCGATCCATTGTCGATGAGATGAACCATAGTGCCCGGCACGCTAGGCATTTCGGATTCAAGGGATTTAAGGCAGGCGACCGTATAGGCCGGAGTCCTGAAGTTCAGAACGATAATATGGAGTTCTGCTGTCATAAGGATTTTATTCCAAAAAGTCGGAACTTAATGCACCGTGTCAAAATGCGCAGATCTTCCAACAAGGATCTTGAACCTGCGTAAAAATGTCGGTCCATTTCAGCAAGTTCGGGCTCGGCAGTTTGTATGCCACGAGCCAAGCCATAGGTGAAAGCTCCTGGGTAGTAGTCGCTAAGGTCCTGTTGGGGAGAAACGGCCTCCCCAGAAACAGGATCACAACCACAAAGCCCAATGTGGCCCTGAACGGCAAGAACCAGAAATGGCCGAAGGTCGAAAAGAAGTGCGCTGAATATGCGGTAGCTCATTCCCGAACCCGTCACCTGCAGATAGGAAATAAGCTTGCCGGATCGATTCAAGATCCTGGCAGGCTCCATGCGAAATTGCCCAAGCATTGCCAGAGGCTTGCCTAGGATCCAGTAAAGTGGTGTTAGGAGCAATAGGAGAAAAAACGCAGCCAGACGCCCGAAGGAGTGCAACAGTATGTCGGAGCTGCTCTTTTCTCGCAGATCTTCGACAATCCAGGCTTCCGAGAGCTCCAGAATTTCACCATCCTCCGGATCAATAATTTTATTTCCAGCCACCACTTTTCCAATGATATCGAGGCTACGGCCAATATAGGTGGAGTCCAGGATGATGGAGCGGGAAATCTCCGTCTTGGTATCTACGACCACATGGTTTCCAATAATCGCGGAGGGCCCGATATTGGTCATGACGCCGAATCGGCAACGGTTTCCAATTACCAAGGGCCCCATGAGCTTGCAGGAGGCCGGGGTAATTGTATCCATGCCGATAAAGGATCCGTCCGCAGAAAGGGAATAGCCAGGGGTCAGGTATCCACGGAGTCTACTGTCGAGAAGGCGCATGGATATTGCGTAAAAATCTTTGACGGAGTCCAGCTGAAGAGGCTGGATTCCCAGAGTCCGAATATCTTCATGGACGGCTTTGCCTCGGTCGCCCTGAGTAATTTCCAGGGAGGCTTGGGAGCTCTGGAACTTGAAGGACCTGTCCCCCGGTGCAATGGGGTTCAGCACGGCATCGAGGAATGGAAACAGGGGGCCTTGCAAAAGCAGGAAAACCCCCTGGGGCGATTCATTGAGTTTAGATGTATCCACGCTACCTGGAAATGCGTAGCTAACCTGAATACCATAGCGCGCCCCATCTTCCAAAAAGGATGTGACTTTTTCGCCGCCATCGCCAGCAACGACTAGGCACTGGTCCACCCCGAGCCGAAGGGCAAATTCAATCCAATACTCGATCAAGGGACGGCCGCAGATGGAAAGCATCGCCCAAGGCGCGCCCATTCCCAGAACGGGGATGGGGTGAGGCGAGTCCAGGAGGAATACTGCTCTGCCAGCCATAAATACCTGCGTTAGGGAATTGCCTTGACGGCTTCCTCTACCGATTCATAGGCATGGAAAATCCTGAAAGCCCGCGTGATTTCAAAAACGGTCCGCACCTTTTTCCGAAGGTTGGCAAGCTTGATGTCGCCCCCCTTCTCAGCGATGCGCTTAAGCAACGCAACCAACACTCCAAGACCCGAGCTATCCAGAAAATCAACGCCTTCCATGTCTAGAATCCATTCCTGGATGCCTGGATTGGCCCCATCATAATTGAGGATCGTTTCCCGAAATAATGATCCTGTTGAAGCGGTCAAATCGTTTTTCATGGAAACCACTACGATTTTGCCTTCTCTTTTGAATATCTCACTCATGGTTCACTCCGTTTAATAGGCTCCGCGTCCCAAAAGGACAGCCGGAATCGTTTTCAAAATAATGATTATATCTTGCAGTAGTCCCCTGTTGCGGATGTATGTCAAGTCTAGCTGGACCTGTTGCTTGAAAGGGATGTCCGAACGACCGCTAATCTGCCAAATGCAGGTCAGTCCTGGTTTGACATGGAGCCTTTTGCGTTGTTCCAGTGTGTATTGCTCGACTTCTTTAGGGACAGGTGGCCGTGGACCCACCAAAGAAATATCCCCACGCAGGACATTGTAAAACTGCAAGGTCTCGTCAATGGAAAACCGCCGGATAAAGCGACCCGATTTGGTTACGCGCGGATCTTGCTTCATTTTGAAGGTAACTCCGTCTGCGGACTCATTCGCCCCTTTGAGTTCGGTTTTTCGTTTTTCGGCATCTTTGAACATGGACCTGAATTTGTAGAAACGGAATAGTCTGCCGTTCAAACCCACACGATTCTGCACAAAAATAAAGGGGCGGCCGTCTTCCCGATAAATGGCAATCGCCACAAGCATAAACAAGGGCAACAAGGCAATCAGCGCCATGGCAGATACGACAATGTCAAGCAATCTCTTGACAAGCAAGGTCCCTTGAATGGTCCACTCCCAAAAAAGGACCTTCATGCGTTGCCGAGCAGTAAACCAGCGCAGGTCCGATTTGTTCAACGGGATATTGAGGTCTTGAATCAATTGTCTGCGCACCGTGTAGGAATAGTCATCCATGAAGACTCCCGGATTCCTGTACAATAACGAATGCCGCAGTATTGAGCGTCCCTCGCCGACCGCGACTGATACTGGCACAAAGGGTGTCGATGATTCCCAAGCCCCTTCCGCCTTCATTGTCGAGGGGGACGTCCTCGAGCCGAATGCGGGCCCCCGGTGGATCCCATAATTGCCCGGCGTCTTCCACGTACAGGCGAGCCGACTGGGGGAAAATCAAGAGAAGGGCATCCATGGTCGCTCCATGCTCAGAGCGTCCATGCTTAACTACGTTAGTGGCATGCTCTACGGCGACCAACCGAACCCGAAAAGCGTCATTCTCATTCCATCCGCTTTGGGTGAGAAACGCCTCGACTTGCGCCCCCCAGAGGCCAATCGGCTCCAGTGTGCAAGGAATCGTCCAGGATTGACGACAAATATCCTTGCCCAAAAAGCGTAGAGCCACAGCGCTACAATCATCTTTTCCGGTTTGGTATTCTTTGGCGCCTAGTTTATCCAAAAGGAATGCCGGGTCGGGCATATCCGAAAATAGAGCCTGACTTGCATATTCAACTAGCTCTTCGCGGGGGCATTGCTCCCCGGACAGGGCGTGTCGTGCCTCGGTAATGCCATCGGTAAAAAGCAACAAAGCGGATCCGTCCAGGAGTTCTAAGGAAACCTCGTCCGCCTCGGAATATGGCGCGGTTCCGGCCATGGCAAATCCAATAGGGACTCCGCCATTTTCTTCGAGAGTTTGCGAGTAATCTGAACCCTGAGGCGATAAAATGAACGGACGCGGATGCCCGCACGACATGGCACGCAGGGAGGATCCATCGGATTTGATTTGGGCGATAAAGAATGTGGCGTAGTGTTCCTTGCTCGGGATCAGGCGGAGAAACTGGGCATGCAGTCCGTTGCAAATTTCGGCAGGCCCCAGGCGCCCCATGGAGGGGATGATCTCATGCAATATCCCGTGTAAAGCGGAAGCGATCAAAGCCGCACCCACACCATGTCCCGCGACATCGCCGATGTAAACCCAAAGATCCCCATTGGAATCCTCTAGAATATCGAAGAAATCACCACCCACTTCCGAAGTAGGGCAATAGACCGTTCGAACGAGATAGTTCGAGCGATCCCATGGTTTCATGGTCATCACGGTCCGCTGAAGAACGCCGGCAAGTTTTAATTCCATTTGCATGCGGTCATTGTCGTTTTTTAGTTTGAGCACGGCTTGCTGAAAGCGCACATGGGTCCCGAGCCGCGCAGTCAGAATCTCCCGTAAAAATGGCTTGGTGATGTAGTCATGCCCCCCCGCCTGGAATCCTTCAAGGATGTCGGTCTGAGAATCCTTGGAAGTGATAAACATGATCACCGTATAGGCAAAGCGCGTATCGCTACGCAGTTTTCGACAAATGGAAAACCCATCTTCGTCGGGCAAGGTAACATCCAGTAAAATGACATGGGGAGTCAAATTAGAAAGGATGCTCCAGAGGTCTTTTGCATTGCTTCCTGGAATAACGGAATACCCATCGCTCGTCAAAAGCTCCGAAAGAATCGTCAGACCGAAAGAATCATCATCGATGGCGACGACTGTGGGTTTGTCTTGAGAGTTGGGACGGGAAAACGTTTCCATCATAGTCAGGGTTCCTCAGCCCATTATACCCCGTAACGCCCGTGAATTCAACCACTAAAACCGGCAGCCCATCCCAATCAAAGCGCCCAAGGCAATTGCAGGGCAGGTTTTTGCCCGAAGACGGGTGGAACCTAGTCGAAGCAACAAGGCATTCTTGGCTCGGGCTGCAGTCATTTCAGCATCGCTGAAGCCACCCTCAGGGCCGATCAACAAAGTCAAGGGAGGCGTTGTGGGATCCTGCAAATTCGAGTGAGGCAATGTGACGGAGCCCTCCATGTCACACAGAAGAATCTGACTTGAATTTTGAAAGATCCAGGAGGAGAATGGCACCGGTCCATGAACGGAGGTGAGCCATGGTTTTAGGCTTTGTTTGAAGGCCACCATGCTCTTCAGCTCCAGTCGACGAATGGTGCGCTTCAGATCCGAATCCCGGGGTTCCTGGGAATGGTCCGTGCGCAAAAGTGTCAGCGATGCCAGAGGCAATTGACCGCAGGACTCCATAACTTCTTCTAAGTCGTTATCCTTAAGGGCCGCAATGGCCAAATGGATTCGCGGACAAGTTTGAAGAGAAAAAACATCCTCTACCTGGACCACGCAACGTTCTGAATTGGCCTCAATAACCACACCAACCCCTTGGATGCCTGCCCCATTTCCAAGGCGCAAACGATCCCCCACCCGGTGCCGAAACACCTTCACGGCGTGATGGGATTCATCGATATCCAGCGACAACAATTCACCAATCCCACTTTCCAATTGTAGGGGCGCCAAAAACTGGGATTCCGAAAGCGGACTAGATGTTTTCATGATAGACCAAAGTATACATAATGGGAATAATACGCTTAGTGGGCTGCAGCAGAATAAGGTGTACCTGACAGGGCTAAAAAGCCTGCAGGTAACCTCCACATTCTGCTGACAGACAATTTCAAGATGTTCACCCATTCAAACCAGGCATCGCAGATGCGAGTGACGAGATGTGGGCCATTCATCTCCAATCCCGAATATCCTAGATCCCCGCCCACGCAGGGATGACGGGACGGTGTCAAACGGGCATTTCAAACCGCAAGCCTTCCCCCGTTTCCCCCAAAGCCTCGCAGAGGCCAGGCCAGCGCCAAAAGCCCGCCTTCCCTCAGTTCCCCCAAAAGCCGAGTCCCGACGCATCGCAGATGCCAGGGACGAGCCATCCACATTCCCCTCCCATTTTCCCAAAGCCTCGCAGAGGCCAGGGAAAATGGGAGCGAATTGCGACGACATCCATGGCGGCAGGATGTGCTGGGCGCAAGGCGTCCTGAGTTCGCCGCATAGTACAGCTATGCAAGAACGAGGGCAACGTAGCGAACGGCGCGTCCTCACGTCATGGATCAGTGGTGGTGGCCACCCTCTCCATGCACATGGCCATGCTCGCTCTCTTCAGCAGTCGCTTCCCGCACTTCGGTAACTTCAATGTCGAAATGGAGCTCCTTGCCTGCAAGAGGATGGTTTCCGTCAACCAAAACAAAATCCCCATCAAGGGCTTTGACGGTAATCATCACAGGGCCGTTGGGACCGTCGGCGTAAAACTCCATGCCAGGCTCCACTTGGGGAACGCCTTCGAAGGCCTCTTTGGGAACGCGGTCTATCAACTCTTCGTCACGCACTCCGTAGCCCTCTTCCGCAGGAACGGAAACCTTGAATTTATCACCCGCCTTTTTCCCATCCATAGCTTTTTCAAGACCGGGGACAATATGCCCCATTCCCTGGATGTAAGCCAATGGGGTGTGGTCAATGGAGGAATCCAGAACGGCACCTTGTGCGTCGGTCAGGGTGTAATGGATGCTGACTACGGAATTATTCTGAACCTGCATAAGGGCTCCTTGAAATAGATGGGAATTGGGGTGAAAGATAGGAAAAGAACTGGAAATGGTTGGCAAAGCATGGTACCATTTGAGAATGGCAAATCGAACAATCTCTTTGGTCCGTCGAGCCCAGAGCCGAACAACCCTGCTTACTTTGGGGGCAACGGTTCTCGTAAGCGTAGCGCTGGTGGCAATATTCCAGAATGTCCTCAAACACCCCTTCCATGAATTGGAAAAACGCCTCGCGGAGCAAGATGCAGTCCGCATTCAGGAGGCCTGGTCCGGAGCTACGGATGCCATGGCCCGTGTTACTTGGGAATATGCACTCTGGAACGACACCTACGAGTGGGTTCAAGGCCGTAAACCGGATTATCTGGATATCAATTTCACTCCATCGATCCTCCGGGAAATGGGATACGACCTCGTGGTGGTTTTGGACAAAGAGGGACAGATTTTCTGGGCAAGTACCCGCAACCGTCGCACCGGCGACAGCATCAACCTCGTGGAGTTTGCCGAAAAAATCCCCGTGCAGAGCGTCCTGCGCATGGAGCATGAGTCCGTTTCCGCCTTTGCGGACATGAAACAGGGTTACATAGAGCTATCTGGACAGTTGTATGCGATGGCTTTGTGCCCGATTCTTCCAACTGGAGGCGGCTCCGATCCAGCCGGAACATTTTGGATTGCCCAGCGCGTTGACAATGTCTTTTTGGCAAACCTTGGCCAGAAAACAAACTTGCCACTAGAGATCAATCATTCCCCTGCGGTCATGGTCCTATCGAACCAGATCCATGTGGCCATTGACGAACGAGTCAAGATCCGGGTTCCGATTCCCTTGCTCGATGGAGGTCGTGGGGGCTTTCTGGAAGTGGTTCGCACACCTGCGATTATCCAGGAAGGCAAACAAGCGGTATACATGACACTCGGCCTCACCTGGGGCGCCATTCTTGCTGTGATGATGTTGGTTCTATTTGGCATTCGACGGATCCTCCTCGAGCCACTAGAGCTATTGCAGAACCGCATCCGCGCCATTCGACAATCGGGTGATTTGCATGGACGGATTGAAACGCGGGGAGATGATGAAATGGCCTCCATTGCAGGTAGCTTCAATGCAATGGCCGCCCAGTTGCAGGACAGTAAAAAGCGTATCGAAGAACTGTCCCGTACAGATCAGCTAACCCGGCTACCCAATCGAAAGGATATCTTTGAATTTTTGGATAAGCAGGCAGAAAAGTCCCTTCGCGAGTCCATGCCTGTGGCATTGTTGCTTTTGGATGTCGATCATCTACGAATCTTGAACGAGCGCGGTGGAACCCGTTTGGGCGACGAGGCTCTGGGTGAAGTAGCGCAATGCCTGCAACGCGAGTTACGGCTCATGGACCGGGTTGGGCGGGTCGCTGGGGATGAGTTCCTGGCGGTACTTCCAGGCATGACCCGCGAAATCGCGGCCAAGCTTGGCGAAACGGTACGCCAATCCATCAACGCTCTCCAACTAGGAAATCCCCCCGTTCCTTTTACGGTCACTATCGGCGTCTGTCGACTGGATCCTAATAATCCTGGCGAATCCATTGGCGATGCGGAGCAACTTCTGCAAACCGGAAAATCTACTGGGGGCAATACCGTGATTACAACGGTCTAGCTTGTTTGAGGTAAAGCGTCCGTGAAGCTCCGTCCAGCTTGAATTCAACATCCATGCCAAAGGTTTTCCACTCTTCCGGTGGAATTTTGAATAGACTCAGGAATCTCCACTGAATATTGGAAAGCGCGTTTCCCAGGTGTACAAGCTCCTCCCCGGACATAATGGGACGCCCCTGATTCAAGGAACTTCGGGTTATGGTTTCGATGCTGGGTTCTCCCACCATTGAGGAATCAAAGGGGTAGTATATTAATTGCTCCGTGGTAATGCCGGGTGGAGGATCAACCACCGAAGTTTCTCCGATTTGCATGTTGATCACATAACCAAAATATTCAGGATCATAAATGTTGTGTGTAAGTACCACGCCATTTACGCCCTCGTCCGGAAATCCTCGATGCACCAAGATCCCCATGGCCACGCGATGCGGATCAATCCGATAGTATTCACGCTCTTCGAAAGCGCGAAAGTTCCACAGGCTTGCCCACACTTGGCGCATGGCGTTTTCAATGGGTTTCGCTGGGTCAGAAAGATCTCCCGTGAAGGAAGAATATAGTCCGGCACCATTGAATTCTTTTAAGTCTTCGGCATTGGTGCTTGAGCGGAAGCGCATGCGAGTGAACTGGCCATTTTCCCGTATCGAAGTTCGGACCTGTTCCAGTAAGGCAGTATCCACCGGAGCATTGGTAATTCTGGCTTGCAAGTCTTCCAGAGCCATGCGCCTAAAGCTTGCGTTACTCCTGAAAAGGCTGTCCTGAAGAAGGCTGTCGAGTATCTGGTCAAGCCCGTTGCTTTGCATGTGATGAAGATACGCCGCAAAGGGAATCGCGAACCCGCCTTCTGGCACCTTCCATGTCGCTGCAGAAATTTTGGCGAGGACTGCCAGCTCTCCGAAGTTTGCAGCCTTGGCCCCCACGCGCGCCAATTGTCCCAAGCCCAGTTCGGCCAGGGGAACGAGTCCAGGCAAGGTATCCAGAGCGATGGAGGGAGCAACCTTGGGTCCATTTTCTTCCCAAAATTTTTGAGCTTCTTCCGGTGTGGTTGGGGTGAGTGTGTAGCCATTTAAAGTGACTTCGAGGCGCACTAATTTTCCTTCCCAAGAGTGCAGGGTGGAGTCTTCCCATGCGTTGCGCAGGCCCATGTTGGGTGTGCCCCGGTTGGTGCTGAGAACATTGATATGGCTGAGTGGCGTTTGAAATTCGGAGGTGATGATACCCGCCACCACGGGGAGGTCATTGGGTATCCCGTCGGTGACCACGATGTCGCGATGCGTGAAGGTTCCGGTTGCCACAGTGTCGTGCCCGGCCCGGACCAAGGTTCCATAAGCGATACCCGGGTTCATGGCTTGAAAGCTTTGACCCTGGAAAATCTCGTCAGCGGAAACGGTGGGGATTCCGGCTTCCCGGGCTCGTTGAACGCAAGCTTCGTTCGCGGGCAGGTAGGCCAGGTTTTCACCAAACCAGACTGTGCTCGCCATTTTCTGGAAAACCATTTTTAGCCGTTCCGCAGCGAGGTTGTCGCCCGGAAAAAGAGTGAAGGCCCAGAGTCCTGGGCCAGCATAGTAAGTCAGGTTTCCCAGCACATAATGGCGAACGGGGCCTTCCTGGTATTCGATGGTATTCCATTGGGGAGCACTCGCCCGGGAAATGTTCAGCACGCCCACCGCGAAGTCAATGTGTAGCGGAAACCGGGTGCTGTTCACATAAAACAACGAATCGGATTGGATTTTGTAGACGATTTTCACCGTACTTGCCAGCCCATGAGCCGCATTCATGGAAGCCCCCGAAAGCAAAGTCCAGTCCTCCGGACAACCCAGGCTACCTAGGAAATCCGGAGATTCTCCATTCGTAGCCACGCACACGGGCTCGGCCAGGGAATGGCTTGGCCCTGAAGAATTGCAACCCACCATTGCCAGGCAGACCAGCAGAAGCAACTGGACTTGTGCGCTCATAGGTCAAAGATACCCGTATTCAGCCTCTGAAAGGAAACCCGCAGGAGATTTGTGCGCACCTACGGAGCACAGGGCCAGGGATGACAAGGATAGCCGGGGATGGCATGAAAATGCCTTTTGCCAATTATTTTTGACAGTAATGATGTCTCTTTTAAACTGGCCTATTACCCTGTTGGTCCTTTGCCTAGGCTTTGATAAGGACGGCATTGTGAAAGTACGCATAGACTTGCAAGTGCCATAGGAGGCACTCGGGCTTCTTAGTGGTGTTCCAGGTTCGGCGGAATAGGCGA
>CAIRAY010000057.1 GCA_903876665.1 uncultured Fibrobacterota bacterium
CACCATTTCTTCTCAGAGTCCCGGCTTTCAGTCGGGTGCGGCACACGCAGATTCGTCGCTCCGGCTACGCCGACCGCTACACCGGAACCTTGGTCCGCCCTGGGGCGGACTGCGCGCATGCCCCTCCCGCGGTTGCCTCAAGTTCCTCTGGGGCGACCGGATCATCGCGTGGTACTGGAATTTGCTTCGCTTCTAGTTGTGGTTCGAAAATGCAGGGGCGGGGGGTGGCTAAGGCCATTAGGGCAAAAATTGCCGACCCTATTCGGGTCCTATATATTCCAACCGTGGATAAATCTTCGAAATTTCGCAGATTTCCCTAGATTATTTGGCCCGGATTTTGCATTCTACAATGAGAATGGCTAAAAAGTTCCGCTTTACCCTGCAAACGGTGCTTATGCACCGGGAGCACTTGCAAGAGCAAGCGCAGATCGCGCTTTCGCATGCCCTTGCGCTTCAGGTAAAGCTGGAGGGTGAGCTCACCCAGCTCCAACAGGAATACGCGGAGCAGGAAAAAGCCCGCCCTTCCATGGGTCCGGGAGAATTGATCATGAGGACTATTGCCTACTTGGAATTCCTGAAATACGCCATTGTTCTCAAGGCAAAGAAGGTTGAGGAACAAAAGGTGGAAGTGGAGGCAGCCCGGAAGGTACTGGTGGCCAAAAGTCGGGATACCAAGGCATTAGAAATTCTCCGCGACCACCAGCAGGAAGAGTTTCGTAAAATTTCCAATGTGAAGGAAACCAAGTTGCTCGACGATTTTGGCTCTACCCAGTTTATTCGCCTGCAGGCTAGCCATGACTAAATACTGGAAGATGGCGCTATTAATCATGGCGCTTGTGGTCGGCGTAAATGCCGGCTCACGCACGGGTGATGTGGTGGGGGACTTTGGCGGAGCTACCAGTGATACTGTGCAAGTGGATCCTTCATTTTCCCAAGGACTCCAGGTCGGCACCAAGGTAATCCTCTTTTTGCAAAGTCTGGACACCATTTTGAATCAAGCCTACACAGAAAGCGGCAGTCTGGATGATTTTGGTGCGAATCCCCTGGTGGCGACTACAGCCACGGGAACCTTTCAGGCGTTTTATCTGCATTACTGGCAACAAGCCACAACGATCAGGCCATCGGCCAACAAGCAGTTGATATGGAATGTGGATTTGCCGGGTCATTCTCTCTCCAATATGCGGATTGCAGGCATCAATAATTTTGACTATAAATCAAACCCCTATGCCAATATTTATGCACTAGCCGGAGAAACGCCCAACCCAGTTCCGGTATTCAATCATTTTGAAGCGAGGGGCTCCGGATGGATTGCCCAATGGAGTAATGACACTTTAAAATCAGGCCCGGCAGCCTATGCTTCTTGGAAGGACCCTTCTCCGGTTGGGGGGGCGTTTTTTCATTTTATGACCTGGCCCAGCGGAGCCATCCTTAAAGGTCCCGTGTTTGTGCCCTACAACTATTTGCGGGTTGCCTTTACTGCGTTAGACGATAATATGGACGATGTGGTCAGCATTCATGGCCCATCCCGTACACAAACCACCTTGAATAACAGCACCAAAGTCTATGTCCGTTGGGAGCGCACACAAGCCACTCAAATCTATGCAATAGATAGTCAGTCCGTTTCTTCTGCAGGAGGAGTTCCCAGCTATATTGGACTTTACCATGTGGGAGTAGCTGCGGACTCATCCAAGCGGGTGTTGGCCGGTTGGACCAACTATACCGGGCAGACCTTGTTTTTACAAGCTTATAGCAATAATTTCAATTCCGGTAGCACATCCAAATTAGGAGCTTTAACCACGTTCCCGGTTTCCTTGGATACAGGCATAACGATTACAGATAGTCTATATCGTAATTTTAATATCAAAAGTATTCAGAATAACATATTCATGGTGACCTATGCCCGAGGGTATGCCATCTATTTTCGCACGGTCGATATCAGTAGCGGGTCTCCCGTGATTTCTGGGGAAACCCTGGTAAGCTTGCCAGGATCACGTTGTCGCTTCCCTGATTTGGATGTGAACGAGAAGTATTTGGCCGTTTCCTTTTTCCGGGATACCGTCGGAGGCAAAAAGCCCGAGATTGTGCGCTTCAAGCGAAATGGATTATTGACCTCCGATTCGATGGTGCTGAGTTATCCTCGTATCACCTATACCGACGCAATTCTGAGATCGGGGTTCCCTGCCGCCATGGGGGTTTCGGATGCATTCCGATTTGCGCATGTCAAACATTTAGCTTTGCAGGGCCGCGTCTCTGTTGCCATTGATACTGCAGGGGCTACCGTTGTCGGGTTCAATGATGAGCGAGATGCCCGAATTGTGGGGTTTCAAAACCGCAAAGTGTATTATGATTCGGCTTCTTGGCGTTCAAAGGTTTTTGATCTGCGTGAGCCTGCCGTTGTTATTCCTCTGGTTTCGGGAGATTCGGTCAAGTTTTCCAGTGCCATTTTGCATGGGACTTCCATTGCAAATGGGATGGTGGATATCTATAAAAATGGAGGCAAAATTTCTCCTCCCGGGAGTGGGGTTTATGAGGCTCTTGGGAATTTTCAGTACCAGATCAATTTGACTCGGGTAGATAGTTTTGTAACTCCAATGATTGATTCTGCAAGTCTATTTTGGAATCTGCAACCCCGTCGCCCTTCGATCATTAACATCCGCATCGGAAATTCTAGCAGTCCTTTGCAATCCTTCTCAGCAAGTACCCGCTACCCTGTGGTGAACCGCCGGGATTCCGTTTGGCTGTATCTGGCTGCCTATGATCTGGACAATCCGGCTTCCGTGGGTGTCCATGCGCGCACCATACGGGTAAGCCCACGCGCTGGGGTTGCCCAGACTTTTGATTTTACCAAGGATCTTCTAAGCCTAGCCAAAGCCGATGAAGCCACCTATAGTGGGACTCTGCTGATTCCACCCCAGAATCTGGTTGCCGATACCTTGCAGATTTCTCTCACCGCAGATGATGGCCAGTGGTTAAGCCCCGCCCAAAACGTGTTGTTCCAGTATCTGGATCTCGTACCAACGGATTCTATGCGCATCCTCTGGAAAAGTGGCACCGGAGCCGCCTTGGATTCTGTCGCCACTGATGGAAAAAAAGTGCGTGTGCAAATGAATGATTCTGCCTTGGTCAAGCTTGCCCTCAATGATGCCAACGATTCCACGGTGATGGTGAATTGGACTATTCGCGGGGTGACGGGTAGTTTGCGCAAAGATTCGATCTTGGTGCACGTTCCCGATACGGCCCGCATTCGCATTCCCTGGGATTTGTACGATCGGGATCCTTCCGTTGTGCTAGGGAGCGATTCGCTGGAGCTTGTGCCCGATACTCTAACCTTGACGGTGCGTGATCCAGATACGACCATTATCCGGAGCCTAGTGTTTATTCCAAACCATTGGCCAAAGCTGGATTCGGTTTCCGCTGTAGGATTTTTTCAAGGAACGACCTATCTGGATACTTTGGTGGGTCGCTGGCGTTTCGGGGATTCTCCCAAATATTTGACGGTGACTCCCGGAGTCCCTGTGCGTATGGTTTATCACGGGCATGACCCGGACAAGAACAACGGAGATTCTTCATCGGTTCTATGGGAAATCATGCTTCAGGACCCGGTGAACAAGGCTTTGTGGGCGGTCGATACGAGCACGATTAAGGATACGGTGGTGTATTCATTCCCGGCGAATTCCGGATTTCAGTTGGCAAAAGTCCGCATTGCACAGACCGACCGGACCGGCGCCGTTTCTGCGGATACGGTCAATGTTGTGTTCCCGCGGGTGGATACCCTGGGGGGCTGGGAAGTTTCGACAACTTACCTGGTGGATTCCCTGCGTTTTGTGTTGGGATCCAAAAAGGTGAAGGCCACTCAACAACTGGGAATCCGAAATATTGGTATGTTGGATTTGAATTTGCTTTCGGTTCGCACCGGCAAGGATGACGGGGCTTGGCTGGATTACCAAATCCTCAAAACTGGACAGGCTCTAGTGCAGGACCGGACGAATGAGTCCCGTCTTACCACGCCACTCCGGGTTGCGGCGAATGATCAAGTTCCCATTCTTTTTTCCGTAGATGTTTCGGCTATGACCGGAGATCAGGTGATTCGTGATACGCTTTATATTACTACCAGTGATTTTCTTTCTCCGGTAATCAAGGTGCCCTTTGTGGTGCGCTGGGACGACTTGCCTTCAGTAAAACTCCTGAGTATGCCGAGCATTCTGAATTCTCCGGCCTCATCCCTTGTTCCTTTGACCAAGTTTTTCCCCGTGAATTCGTCCCTAGTTTTTGTATTCTCGGAACCGGTTAGCACGGCGAATATGACATCATCGATCAAAATATACTCCCGTCTGGATAGCGCAACCCGTGGCGTAGCCGGAATCACCCCCATTGAGAGCGCTTATCCAAAGGTATTCGAATATCGTCAGGTTCCTCGGACTGGAACCCAGAAAAACCTAGTGGATACCCTGATATTTACACCCCTCTACCGCACGCAGAGCGACCACTTCCTCACCATGCCACCGCCCCGGTATTTCTTGCGCTCCGATCAGCTGGGGATAAATATCTCTAACGCTATTGTGGATAAATCAGGAAATCAATTGGACTTGCGTAAGGATCACCTGGCACTGATTCCCGGTTCCTTGGATACGACCTTTTTGGTTCCAACGGATACCTCAACCCTTCGTGTCCTGGAAACATGGCCCAAGGATCTGAGTCTATATGATCCCGATGCGTCCATCCAAATTCTATTTTCCAAGCCACTGGTCAGTAAAATGATTCTAGGTGCCGATACGGTGACCGCTTTGGATTTGGTCACGCTGGATGGGGACTCCAATGTCTCGGTACAATTGCGCTCACGCTATTCCAGTCGTATTCGCATTGACTTCCGCTATCTTCGACTGGAGCGTGGCGATAGCATGCTGGTGGTTCGCCCTCGCTATAAATTCCTTTCGGGTGATTCGGTAGAAGTTCGGATCGCTCCGAACCTAGCCAGCTCTAGGGGGCATACGCTGGACGGAGATTCCAATGGCCTCACCAATTGGCCAATTGTGGATACCGTAGATTATTATCAATTCCGCTTTGTGGTGGGTCAGACTGACTTTTACACCTTCCCTAATCCGTTCAAGGCGTCCATAGCCGAACACCGCCAAAAGGGCTCCATAACCTTCAAAAACCTACATCAGATCAAGGGAGTGACTCTTGAAAAGGATATCGACATTCGCATTTATACGGTCGATGGAAACCTTGTATTCAGCACGGTGCGTAAAAAGAATAGTTACCGCTACGATATCAACGACGACAATACCCGTCCCCCCTTGTTCGAGTGGTTCCTCTGCAACAACCATGGCTTGTCCGTGGCTTCGGGAGTTTATATGTATACCATAGGCCAGGGAAACAAGATTCTGAAAAAAAGCAAGCTGATGGTAATCCGATGAGCGAAGAAGAAAATGCAAATGAGCCCCAATCGGGCAATGACATTGATGCCGCATTGAATTCTTTGCTCGGCGACATTGAAAAGGAAACTCCGATTGTAAAGTCCTCACCTCGGGATTTGCCTGGGGAGGCCATTCCCGAAACTGCCGAGAGTAATTCGGCGGTGGAAGAAGCAAAGGGACCCAAGGGCCGGTTCCTTCCTAGTGTCGCACCTCGACGCCGCCGAAAGGTATGGCCATGGGTCCTTCTGTTTCTTGCCCTTTGTGGGGGAGGGGGTTGGTGGACGCGGTCCCATTGGCTGCCTCAAGCCCAGCACATCGTTCAAAAATGGACCCAAAAGTGGACCCACAAAGAGGAAATTAAAACCGAGTTGCCTCCAGAAATGCCTCCAGAAATTGGCATGCCCAATATGGATGCGGAATTTTTGCCTCCCGCGACGGACACAGTAAAAGGAAAGATGGCGGAACAACTCGAAGGGGAAAAACCGGCCACCCATGAAGTGGCGCCACCGGAAAAGCAGTCATCCGAAAAACCCGCTGTTCACGGAAAGGGCAAGCCAGAAATGAAGGAGCGCGTGGTGGTCCAAAGCATGCCTGCCAGGCCCAAGGCGCTGGATTCGGTGCTAATCCGTGACATCTCTGGCCGTTTGCAAGGGAAGAATGTGCAATTCCGGTGCGAATTGATGCTTTATTCCTCAATTGGAGGCCTTCGGGCCAAGGCCGAACCCTTTGAGGATGCCATTAAGGCGGTGACGGCCAATATTTTCTATTTTTCGGGCTCAGGGAAAACTAAAATTCCCGAAATTGAACTGCAGGTTCTGCAAAAAGCGGGATTCCTCTTTCCAGAAGGGAGGTTGATCCAAGTGACAATACAGAACCTCCAACTGGAACCGGTCCTACCATGATGTTTACCAAGCTCCTGCATAAAATCTTTGGCTCGCCCCATGATCGCAAAGTAAAAACCCTCCGTCCCATCGTCGAGGCCATCAACGCCCACCGGCTTGAACTCGAAAAATTGGACGATGGGGATCTCTCCCGCAAAAGCGCCGAATTCAAGGAGCGCCTGGCAGCTGGTGCCACTCTAGATGAAATCAAGGTCGAAGCCTTTGCGGTTTGCCAAGAAGCCTGCGACCGTCGTTTGGGCGTGTTCAATGTATTCGACGGCCAGCACAATTTTGATCCATCCCGTCTCGGGGCAACCCTTGCTGAGGTTTTCGCCCAGGCCAAGGCGGAACTCGAAGCCGGCAAGCCCTTCTATCAGGTGCATTTGCCCGCAGCCTTTTACGCCAAGGTTCGCGAGCTCTATCCTGAATCCGTTCGTCCCTTCCGCATGATGCCCTTCGATGTCCAGTTGATCGGTGGACTCGTTCTGCATGAGGGAGCCATCGCAGAAATGGCCACCGGTGAAGGAAAAACCTTGGCTGCGGCCTGTCCGGTTTACTTGAATGCGCTGTCCGGCAAGGGCGTGCATGTCATCACTGTCAACGACTACTTGGCCAGCCGTGATGCGGCCAACATGGGTCGTGCATACTCCTACTTGGGTCTCACTGTGGGCGTGATCGTCCATGGACTCAGCAATGATCAACGTCGCACTAATTATGCCGCCGATGTCACTTATGGAACCAACAACGAGTTTGGTTTTGATTATCTCCGTGACAACATGGCCACCGAATTTGAGGATGTGGTTCAGCGTCAATTGAATTTCTGCATCGTGGACGAAGTGGACTCCATTTTGATTGATGAGGCCCGTACTCCTCTAATCATTTCCAGTCCTGCGGAAGATTCTACCGACAAATACCAACGCGCCAATGCCATCCTTGCGAACCTGAAGCGTGACACCGACTTCACTTACGACGAGAAGTCCAAAAATATTCAGCTCACCGACACTGGTGTGGTGCATATTGAAAAGTTGCTGGGATTGACCAATCTGTATGGAGAACATGCGGAATGGGTTCATTTCACCATGCAGGCTTTGCGTGCCCATGTCGCCTACAATAAGGATGTGGACTACATCGTGAAGGAAGGCGAAGTGGTGATCGTCGATGAAAATACCGGTCGCCTCATGGAAGGCCGTCGCTACTCCGAAGGTCTTCATCAGGCCTTGGAAGCGAAAGAGGGTGTGGCGATCCGCCGGGAAAACCAGACACTGGCGACCATTACTTTCCAAAATCTATTCCGTATGTACAACAAGCTTTCCGGCATGACGGGTACCGCCGAAACGGAAGCGACAGAATTTATCAAGATTTACAACATGCCGGTGTGGGTGATTCCGACCCACAAGCCCTGCATCCGCGAAGATGCAGACGATCGTGTTTACCGTACCGAAGATTTGAAATGGAAAGCCATTGTCGAAGAATTGAAAGAGCGCCATGGCAAGGGCCAACCCGTTCTCGTGGGCACGGTTTCTGTGGAGAAGTCGGAACGCCTGGCCAAGATGCTGGTGCGAGAAGGCCTCCCACATGAAGTGCTGAACGCCAAGAACCATGGTCGCGAAGCTGAAATTATCCAATTTGCAGGTCACTCCGGACGCATCACCATTTCCACCAACATGGCTGGCCGTGGTACCGATATTGCCCTCGGACCTGGAGTGATTGAGGTTGGCGGTTTGTTTGTGCTGGGCACCGAACGCCATGAATCACGCCGTATTGACAATCAGCTACGCGGTCGTTCGGGTCGTCAGGGCGATCCTGGTGGTTCGCGCTACTTCCTTTCCCTCGATGACGATTTGCTCCGCATCTTTGGTGGCCCAGCCTTACGCGCCCGCATGGAGCGTTTTGGCTACAAGGACGACGAGGCCATTGAAGCTGGATTGTTGACTCGCGCTATCCGTACTGCCCAGCGTCGTATTGAAGGTCAGAATTTTGAATCCCGTAAGCACTTGCTGGACTATGACAATGTCATGAATGAACAGCGCAAAGTGGTGTATGGGCTTCGTCGCGCGATTCTTTTTGGTAAGGTTGTGCGCGAAGAAATCATCAATCGTATCGCCGATGCCATTGATATCAAGGTGAGTCAGTTTGTCATTCCAGGGACTTACTCCGAAACCTGGGATCTGCAGGGTTTGTCCGGTGAGCTTCATCGTAGCTTGGGAATCGAGTATTCGGCCGACACCTCAAAGGTGGAGACACTGACTCCGGAGATGGTTCTGGACCAGGTGCTTGAAGTATGCAATGCCAAGTACGCCCAGATGGAATCGATTATTCCTGAAGATGACATTCGCCAATTGGAACGTCGTGTGCTATTGCTTACCATTGATCAGCACTGGCGCGACCATCTTCTGTCCATGGATTATTTGCGGGAAGCAATCCGCTTCCATGGCTATGCGCAAAAAGACCCGCTTATGGTCTACAAGAAAGAGGGCTACGACCTTTTTGAAAAGTGCATGGAAAGCATAGCTACCATGACCGCAACGCGCATGCTCAATATTCGGGTTGAGGTTGGTTCTCCGGTAACTCCTCCGCCTCCCCAAATTCCGAAGCCACGCAACTTGGTGGAAAACACCTCCGAAATCAAAGGGGCTCCGGAAGCTCCTCGCCAGGGTGGTCCCCTTCCTGGCTCGGCGCCCCAGCGCAAGCCCGTGGCTGCAAAGGTTCCGGTACGTACGGGTCCAACACCGGGTCGTAACGACCCTTGCTGGTGTGGTTCGGGCAAAAAGTACAAGAAGTGCCATGGCGAGAATGAGGCGTGACCTTGAGTAAAAAAGGCGTGTTCCTTTGCCTGGAAGGCATGGATGGTTCGGGCAAGTCCAGCCAGCTCAATTTATTGCTCGAAGAGCTTGGCCGTCGGGGCATTGGTGCCGTGCGCATCCGTGAGCCCGGAGGCACCGATATTTCCGAGAAAATTCGCAACCTGATCCTGTCCCCCGTGCACACCAAAATGTCGCCCAAAACGGAGTTGCTACTTTATAGCGCGGCCCGTGCCCAGCTCCTGCACGAGGTGGTGGAGCCCGCTCTGGCCGAGGGGAAAATGGTCCTGGCCGATCGTTTTGCCTGGTCTACCATTGCCTACCAAGGTTACGGTCGAAACCTGGATCAATCCATGATCCGGGCGCTTTGCGAGATTGCCGTTGGCGATTGCTGGCCTGCTCATACCTTTATTCTCGATATTCCCGTCGAGGTGTTTCGGCAGAGAGCCGAAAAGGATGCCCGGGAACTTGACCGCATGGAACAGGAAAAGCAAGATTTTTTTGAACGGGTGCGCCTGGGATACCAAGATTTAGCGGCAGCCAATCCCCACCGCATGACCTTGCTCGATGGCACCAAAAGCCCCATGGTAGTCCACAAAGAAATCATGGACAAAGTTCTCACCCTTATTTAGTTTTCAAACAACGGAAGTCCTATGCGCCAAAATTCTCCAATATTTCGTCCCTGGCATTTACTCGTCCTTTTGACCACAGCTTGCTGGGGCCCCTTCGCTGACGCCAAGGCAACGGGTGATTTCTACGAGGAAGTATCCCGGTTTAACAAGGTGCTTTCCGAGATCAACCGCAAGTACGTGGAAGACGTCAATCCTGCGGAACTGACTGAAGCAGCCATCGATGGGATTCGCAACATCCTCGATCCCCACACCGCCGTTTTTAGTCCCAAGGACTATGACGATTTGAAGGTTTCCACCGAGGGCGAGTTTGGAGGCATTGGGATCACCATCGCCACCCGCGAAAATTATTTGACGGTGATTTCTCCTTTGCAGGGAACGCCCGCATTCAATATGGGCTTGCAGGCCGGAGACCGCATCATCAAAATCGAAGGAAAGTCCACCATGGGCCTTGCCTTAGACAAAGCCGTGGATAAATTGCGGGGCAAAATCGGAACCGATGTGACGATCACCATCGCCCGCGAAGGCGCGGCCGAGCCGATAGACTTTACCATCACCCGCGCACGCATTGTGGTGCACGCCGTTCCCTATTCGGGTTTTGTCGATGGAGATATCGGCTACATCAAGCTGGCAGCATTTTCCCAGAAGACCGGTTCAGAACTGGAAGCGGCGGTCAAGGACCTGAAGAGCAAAGGCATGAAGAAACTCGTGCTTGATTTGCGCTACAATCCTGGTGGCTTGCTCAACCAGGCCATTGAAGTGGCAGAACTGTTCTTGAAAGAAGGCAACGTTATTGTTTCGACCCGTGGCAGAACGCAAAAGACCGAAAGTGTCTCGAGCAAAAATGGCATGCTCGGTGCTGAATTCCCCTTAGTGGTTCTGGTCAACGAAGGTTCAGCCTCTGCTTCGGAAATCGTTGCGGGAGCCATCCAGGATTGGGATCGCGGCGTGGTGATCGGAAAGACGAGCTTTGGCAAGGGATCCGTGCAGACCATATTCCCCTTGGACAATGCAGGCCACGCCTTGAAGCTGACCACCGCGTTCTATTATTTGCCCATGGGCCGTTGCATCAACAAGCCCGAAAACGGAATCAAAGGACTTGCCTTGCAACAGGATGAGGCGGATGGTGATGACATGGTTGCGGCACCGGATTCCGCAGTCAAGGATTCCCAGGTGTACTTTACCGCTGGTGGCCGCAAGGTCTACGGTGGCGGCGGAATTACTCCGGACATTGTTTCCGACCAAAAGCCCATGCCCTGGATCGTGCAGGCCCAGGAACGCATGAGCCTGTTCTTCAAATTTGCCATTAAATATCGGCCAATTCTCGAAAAGTCAAAAATCAAGATTGATACGGCGCTTGTCGTTCCAGACAGTCTTTACCTGGCGTTTAAGGATTTTTGCCTCAAGGATACTTCGTTCCAAAAGGTTAAAACCAATGCCCAGGCCACAGCGGACATTATTCAAGAAATCGTTTTGCGCGAGCAGAAGTTTTTGGGCGACAGCTCTGCAACCATCTCGGACCTGAGCGTCCAGGACGGCCTTGCCAGCCTCAAGGCGACTTTGCAAAAGAACCGCGAAGCCCAGTTCGATGCCTCCAAAGCCTACATCATGGATGCCATCAAACGGGAGCTGTTGGGAGCTGTGTATGGCGAAGAAGCCCGCATTGCAATTATGCTCAAGTCGGACAACCAGATGATGGAAGCGGTCAAAATGCTGAAGGATACCAAGGCCTACCAAAAGGCGCTTAGCCCCAAGGCCGACCCTAAGCCTGTTGCACCGGTCAAGGCTCCAGAGAAGCCTACCCCAACGAAAAAGAAATAAGAGGCCATTATGAAGATGTTGATTGTCCTATTAACCATACTGTTGTCCCTATTGTTTGTCGCTTGCGGATCCGACAAAGTGGCGCAAGTTTCATACGATGCCTGTTTAGTGACGGCGAGCAGCAAAAACATGTTATGCGGTCAAGTCACGAGTGGAAGAGTTGTGACTCAGGCTTCTTGCGACTCCTTGTTGAACGCCTTTAAACAGAGTCCTATGGCGGGTGCATTTCCTGGGCTAAGCGTCGGAGCCACGACGGGTTGCCCTGCTGGCGATGTCGCGAACTGCTCCCAAACCGATTCCGTATTGGGGAGTGTGGACCTGCGCTTCTATCAGGCGGGCCTGAACGTGTTCCTTTGTCCTCAGCCCTAATGCGAATGAAGATCGCCACGATCCTTTTATTGGGAGTCCTTGCGCTCCTGGGGTGTTCCGAATCGGTTCCTGAAGTTCGGGATGCCTGCGTCATCAAGGCTGATGGCAAGGTGATTCTTTGCTATGAGGCCGCCGAGGCGGTGGATTCCGCTTCCTGTCGGTCGTCGCGGATTCGCGCTACCAACGAGATCGATTTTTATGCGACCCTGGACATTGGAATTTCTCGACCCGACATTGTGGCTTCCAGCGTGGAAACCGAGTGTCCATCGGGGCGCGCCGGCGATTGTCCCATGAATCTGACCGACATCACTCGCACCATCCAGTACTACGATTCGAGTCTGGTAGCGCTTTGCGCCACCGTAGAATCCGTCCAGTAACGCTCTCACATTGACAGAATTGAATTAGCCCTATTATTGGGTTATTTCGCTATATTTCAAATATCTAAACCTAAAATGGCGGATTGCATCTATGGCTACCAAGAAGATTCCAGCGAATACCAAGATCGACCAGAACATGGATATTCTCGACAACTCGGCCGAAGCATTCAAGAAGGCCTTTACCGACCACATCCATCATACCCTTGCTCGGGACGGCCTCACCGTTACCGACCACGAAAAGTTTTTGGCCACCGCCTACGCTGTGCGCGACCGCCTGATTGACCGCTGGATCAAGACGCAACAGACCTACTACGATAAAGATGTCAAGCGTGTCTATTATCTTTCATTGGAATTCCTCATCGGCCGCTCCTTGGGCAATGCCGTCTTGAATTTAGATGTAGAGGGTGCCGTTTCCGAAGCCCTCGAAATGCTTGGGATGAATCTCGAAGAACTCCGCGAACAGGAAGTGGATGCTGGTCTTGGAAACGGTGGTTTGGGCCGCCTGGCCGCCTGCTTCCTGGACTCCATGGCCACCATGGAATTGGCTGCCACTGGAATGGGTATTCGCTACGAATACGGCATGTTCAATCAGCGCATCCGCAACGGTGCCCAAGAAGAGCATCCCGACAACTGGCTCCGTCTTCCCAATCCTTGGGAAATTGCCCGTCCAGGCAATTCCCTGCGTGTACCGTTTTATGGACAGGTTCATTCCTGGCACGATGAAAAGGGCGTCCAGCGTCACCGTTGGGCTTCTGACGACGTGGTGATTGCGCTTCCCTACGATACCCCAGTTCCCGGGTTCCGCAACAACACGGTGAACAACCTGCGCCTTTGGTCCGCAAAGAGCGCCGATGATTTTGGACTTAGCTATTTCAATTCGGGCGATTACATGTCGGCGGTTTCGGACATGCAACTCTCCGAGACCATCTCGAAGGTTCTGTATCCGAACGACTCGTCCATGAACGGAAAGGAGCTCCGCCTCAAACAGCAATTTTTCCTCTGCTCCGCCTCCTTGCAAGACATCATCCGTCGCTACAAAAAGACCCACGATTCTTTCGATGGTTTTGAAGACAAGGTTGCCATTCAGCTGAATGACACTCACCCAGCCATTTCGATTCCGGAAATGATGCGCATCCTGGTCGATGAAGAGAATCAGACTTGGGACCGTGCCTGGAGCATTTGCCAGAAGGTATTTGCCTACACCAACCACACTCTGATGCCCGAGGCCCTCGAAAAGTGGTCTGTCTCCCTTTTCGAACGATTGTTGCCACGCCATATCGGAATCATCTACGAGATCAACTCCCGCTTCCTGCGCCAAGTTTCTATGAAGTGGCCCGGCGATCACGATCGTCTGGGTCGTATGTCCATCATCCAGGAAGGCCCCGAGAAGTGCGTCCGCATGGCCATCCTCTCCATCGTTGGTTCCCATTCGGTGAATGGTGTTGCTGCCTTGCACACCGATCTGCTGAAGAGCTACCTGTTCGCGGACTTCTTCGCGCTTTGGCCCGAGAAGTTCAACAACAAGACCAACGGAGTAACTCCCCGTCGCTGGGTGCGCAAGTCCAATCCCGCCATGTCCGCCTTGATTTCTTCCAAGATTGGCGAAGGCTGGATCCGCAATTTGGACGAGCTGAAAAAGCTCGAGAAGCTGGCTTCGGATGCCACATTCCAAAAGGAATTTATGGCGGTCAAGCACCAGAACAAAGTGCGCCTGGCTGAATTCATTAAAAAGAATCAAGATATCACCATTAACCCAGACACGCTCTTCGACGTGCAAGTCAAGCGCATGCACGAATACAAGCGGCAGTTGCTGAATATTTTGCACGCTATCCACCTGTACATCAAAATCAAAGAAGGCTACAAGACTGTTCCTCGCACCATTTTGATCGGTGGAAAGGCTGCCCCGGGTTATTGGATGGCCAAGCAGATCATTCGCCTCGCCAATTCCGTCGGTGGCATGATCAACAACGATCCTGCCGTGGAAGGCAAGCTCCAGCTGGTCTACCTCGAAAACTACCGGGTGTCCTACGCCGAACGCATCATTCCCGCTGCAGACCTTTCCGAGCAGATTTCCACTGCGGGTACCGAGGCTTCGGGCACGGGCAACATGAAGTTTGCCCTCAATGGAGCCCTCACCATTGGTACTCTTGATGGAGCCAATGTGGAAATGCTCGAAGAAGCGGGTGCAGACAACATGTTTATTTTTGGCATGACCGTTGATCAGGTTCTCGCCTTGCAGAATAAGGGATACAAGCCTGCGGAATACTGTGCTGCAGATGCGGATATCAAGCGTGTTCTTGACTTGATTGCGTCTGGGTTCTTTAGTCCTGAATCTCCCGAAATGTTTATGCCCATTGTCGATAATCTTCTGAACAACGATCAGTACATGCTGCTTGCTGATTTCCGTAGCTTCGTGGATGCTCAGGAATTGGTGGCAAAGACCTACATGGACAAAAAGAAGTGGGCCAAGATGGCGATTTTGAACGTGGCCCGCATGGGCAAGTTCAGCTCGGATCGTACCATTGCGGAGTACAATAAGGACATTTGGAAGGCTCCTCGGGTGCCCATCGTCCTGGACTGATTAACGGGAATGTATCCCTCGCGCAGATAGACTGTCATACTGAACCAGGATCCCCGTCTGCGCGGGGATGACTGGTAAAAAGCCACATTAAAGGGTATTGCAAATGGAACGGATTCTGCTCACTGGAAACTATTCGGACAATCCCTTCGCCATCGACATGGCGCAGTATCTTGGCGTCCGCGAGGAAATTTCGGACTTGGTGTCCCTGAAGACCTATGCGAATTCCGAGTTCTGTCCACGCTATATTTCGGATCCGGACGATCTGGAAAATATTGGGACCCGACTGAAGGGGCGCACCGTCGTCATTTGCTCCACCTCAAGCCAAGGTCGCGAGCGCAACAATTTGGCCATGCGCAACTGTATTCTGGCCCGTGCGGCCAAGGAAAACGGCGCAGAACGGGTAGTTCTGATCGAGCCCGATCTGTTTTATTCCGCGCAGGATCGTGGCGCATTCCGCCATGGACCCAAGGAAGCCAACCGCGACATCCATGACATGAAAAAGTTTGATGGGCAGGCGTTTTCTGCCTTGCTCTATGCGCAGCTGTTAAAGACTTCTGGTGTCGATACTGTGATCACCGTGCACAATCATTCGGTCAAGGTGCAGGACCTGTTCCGCGAAATTTTTAATGGTGACTTCCATAATCTGATTCCCACGGACATTTATTCGCATTATATTCGCACTTCGAATTTCGTGCAGACCGGCAAGGACGGAGACAACTTGGTTTTGGTGGCGCCGGACAAGGGCGCAACGCCATTTGCGAACCAGGTCTGGGACTCCCTAGGACTTCCGAACTGCAAGCGCATGGTGATGGACAAAGTCCGTAGTGGTGAGCGCGAAGTCCGCATGACCATTAGCCCGCTTTCCGAAGTGGATATGGACTATATTAAGGGTCGTGATGTGATTGTGCTGGACGACATGGTTCGCACGGGTTCTACCATCGTGCAGTGCTGCGAACATTTGAAGAAGGGAAACCCCAACCGCGTGTGCTTTGGGGTTACGCATTTTTACACCTCTCCGGAAGCCCGCGAAAAATTGAATTCGCCCTTCATTGACGAGATCATGACCACCAGCTCCCTGCCCGATATTTTGAACCGTGATCAGCAAGGGCGCTTGCGTCGAAAACTCGTGGTCCTTAAGCTTTCCAAATGGATCACTCGCTACTTGCTTCGTCTGCTTGAAATTGATGATAAACGATATGAAAAAGATTTTTATTCGATCGATATGTCATCAAAGAACCCTCGCTGGCCGCCCGCATCCCAATTTTAGGCTTGGGATACTTTTGGGATACTCCAAAATAGCGAACAAACTGTAAACACAAATTGGCGAATTTCCCTCAGAATGAGAGGGTGCCAGACCGAAGGGTTTAGCTTTTTTGCGAAGTTTTGGTTTAAGTTTCGAATGGGTCAATTATTGTCACGGTGGATTACAGACTAGCAGGGTCTGTTGAGTATATACTAAACATTGTATGGATAAGAAGCCTCAACAGCAGAACCTGTTGGCGTGTGCGTTTATGCGCGCGTGCCTGATGCTGTTTTTGGTGTTAGGCGCGGGGAGTGCGTTTGGGGCGGGTTACACGGATGACCATACCACTGCGCTCACTAATTGGTCCCAAGTTACACACACTTGGACCCAATCAGGTACGACTGTAAAGGCAGATATTAATCAGGCTGTAGACGGTTTTTTAATCAACAACTATGCCTGTTCTAATGATGGAACTTTTGAAGTTCGAATTGATGCACAACTTTACCAGGATTGGAGCGGAATAATTCTTCGCTACACGAATTCATCCAGCTATTATTACATCAGTTATTTAGAACATAGCACACCAGGACAATCACGCATCAATTTCCATGTGAACAGTATGACGACGATCACATCGTCAATTTCAACCTATAACCTCCCCAGTTCGACATTCTACATGAAGTTTGTGATCACGGGTTCGACCATTGATGTATACGATTCTACCGCAACCAAGATTGGATCATTCACCAGTACAAGCAATCCAACTGGAAAAGTTGGGTATGGAAATGCGAGTACCTATAACGCAATTGGTGTGTTCGACTGGTCCCAGTGGACCGATGCCAACCCTCCCATTGTGGATCCAACCTGGGACATCTCCACCACGGCTGGCACCCAGGCTGGCGCGGGCACATGGGGAACGGATAGCTATTGGTCCAATAGCGGAACCGTCCTTGGGGCTTGGCCAGGTGCGGGAAACAGTGCAACTTATGCGGGTTCGGATGGAACATATGCCATCTCGCTGAATGGGACCCAAAGTGTCAACGACATCACTTTCAATAACAGCGGCTATACACTGGGGGCTGGCACGCTCACCATGGGTGCAAGCAAGAGCATCACCGTGGCCACAGGCAAGACAGCCACCATCAATAGCACTTTGAGTACGGCATATACCAAGGCCGGTGCGGGTGAGCTGACTTTGGGGGCGGCCTATTCCGGTTCTGCGATTGCGGTGAATGGGGGTACCCTTACCGTTGGTAGCGGTGTTTCCGCGGACGGCATTGCGACGAGTGTCACCGTAGGGACCGGAGCGACATTGAAGTTTGGCGCCTCCAACAAAATGTCCAACACGTCCAATATTAACTTGAATGCAGCGAATGCCTCATTAAATCTGAATTCTTTTGGCGATGCAATTGGCAATATCGAGGGCTCTGGCCTAATTACCAGCGCAGGAGCCGCTTCCTTGAGTTTGGATATGGCTGCGAGTACATCCAAGACATTCTCCGGTGTCATCAGCAACGCAGTGAGCTTGGCCCTGCGGGGTCAAAATACGGCTGCAGGCACGGGTACTTTGGTTTTGACGGGCGCCAATACCTATACGGGTTCAACGGGTATTGCCACTGCTCTTTCGAGTAACATGAAGACTACGCTGCAGTTGGGTGTGGGCACAAACAGGCTTCCTTCCACAACCGCAGTTACAATGGGTGCAGCTTCGGTGACCGGGCTCGAGGGTAAACTCATCTTGGGCAATGGAAGTGGCGCAGCGGTCCAGACGATCACCGGTCTTTCCGATGTCGCGGGTACGGGTACTTTCTCGGTGCTGGGTGGCAATGCTACAAAGAGTACGCTTACTGTCAATAATTCCGCAGACTACACCTTTGCGGGTGCAGTGGGTGGTGCGGGTACTAATGAGAATTCCCTGAATCTGACCAAGACCGGGGCGGGAATATTCACTTTGAGTGGTGGGAACAATCTGACCTACCAAGGCGCCACAACGGTGAGTGCGGGTACTTTGAAATTGGTGGATGCCGACGCCCTCGCCAATGGCTCATCTACCGCGAGCTTCAGTATTGCCACAGGGGCGACCTTGGAGCTTAATGCAAATCTATCCAACATTCGCTTGGGCTCTAGCGATGTGGCGGGTACGGTGTTCAGTGGCACGGGTACACTTAAGAAAACGGGAACTGGCTCACTCACATTGGGCGAGCAGGCCGCAAACACCTTCAAAACATACCTGAATATGACCGATGGTTTGATTGATATTCAGGCAGGCTCTGTACGCAATGGGGGTTGGCAGGGTGGGTACTGGACCAATAATAAGGCTGGCTTAAACATTGCTTCGGGTGCCACCTTTGATATTTGGGATGGAAACCCGGTATATGTAGATGAGCTGACGGGTGCGGGAACCATCGACATGAATATTGCCGGCGGTTCGCGAACCCTATATATGGGCGTCAATGGTGGCACGGGTGATTTTTCAGGAACCATTTTGGCTGGACTTGGATCAATCAACCTAGTCAAACAAGGTTCTGGCACACAAACTCTAAGCGGAACCAATACCCTTATTGGAAGCGTTACCGTTAATGCGGGTACCTTAATATTGACAGGTGCTAATGCCTCGGTGAGTGGGGTTACGATTGATGCGGGTGCAACGCTTCAAATTGGCAATGGGAGCACAACGGGATCTATCTCGGGAGATATTGTTAATAATGGAACACTAATTTTTAATCGAAGCAGTGCGATTACCTTCGCCGGAGTGATCAGCGGAACGGGTGTGGTCATTCAAAATGGCGCGAACAATTTGATTTTACAAGGCGCAAACACTTATTCCGGAGGTACAACCATTAATGCGGGAAATGCTCGAACCTACACCGCAACGGGGTTTGGTACGGGTACGGTTACCGTCAATGCTGGAGCTTATGCCATGATCTGGGCTCCCTCTGCCTTGACCCTCGCTAATAATTTCGTATTGAACGGAAGTAGTGGTAACGCCAGTTATCCTGCGATTTGCCATGATGGTGGGTCGGGCTTGGTAACCCTCAATGGAGCCATTACACTTAATGGCAATAGCGAGGTGGGCATGGGGGGTACGTCTTCGAACAACATGGTGATCAATGGGGTGATCAGCGGAACGGGTGCATTGACGATTGATGAGTCGAATGGGGCAACGCCTTATACAACTACCCTTGCCGGAACGAATACCTACACCGGAGCGACATTTGTTACGGGTGGAACTTTGAAGCTGGGGAACACGAGTGCGTTACCGGGTACCGCGTTGAATATGTCCGGCACAGCAATCCTTGATCTTAATGGATACAACAACACAATTTCGAATGTCGCAAGTAGCGTGAATACTGCCACCATTATCGATAATTCTGCAGTGGCTGGGATAACTACCTTGAATATATCCGCCATGGCAAACACCATAGCAAGTCTTGTGAAGGACGGTGCAACGAGGGATGTGTCCGTTCGGGTAAGCAATAACAATTCTATTCTGCCCATATTCACGCTGACCAACGCCAATACCTTTTCGGGTGGATTGATTTTGGCGCATAACGCGGTCGGTGGAACCCGTTTGCGGATTTCTTCAGCGATAACGACAGTCGGTAATCCGGGCGCCATCACCAGTAGCCCTTTTGGCACAGGTGCGATTACGATTGGAGAAAATGCCACCGACAAGGCTGGGATTGTATTTGATACATACGCAAACAATACCTTGAAAAATGCCATTATTTTTAACACCGACCTGGGCACGGACAGACCGGGAATTCGAGGCGATGTCCTGGGAACTACCTTGTCTGGGGCCATCAGTGCCAATTTGGCTGATGCCCTTTTCCACACACCTCTTACGGCCTCGTTCATTCTTTCAGGGCAGATTACCGGAACGAATGGCTTGACGCTCGATAGTTATGACGGTACTGCGCTTTCCGTAACCCTCAGCAATGCGGGAACGGCCAACAGTTATTCTGGTGCAACAACAGTAACCCATGCCAATTGCACTTTGGTTTTGGGGGCTGCCAATCAAATCCCCAATGGAGCCAGTGCTGGAAATGTGGTGAATTCGGGTACGTTCAATTTGGGGGGCTTCAGCGAAACCATCAATGGCCTCAGTGGTTCGGGAAGTGTTGATGGAATCAGTGGAACCCCAACATTGACAATTGGAGACAATAACGCGACAAGCGTCTCCTCTGGGGTCATCAAAAATACTGCAGGTACGCTGACGGTGACCAAGATTGGTTCTGGTTCGCAAACTCTTTCCGGGGCCAACACCTATTCTGGAGTCACCACAATTTCTGCCGGTACTTTGGTTGTTGGTCATAATACGGGCCTAGGAAATACCACTGGTGGGACCGTTCTTGCCGCCGGTGCCGATTTGACTCTGTCGCCCAGTGTTACCGTGACCGGCGAAGCGCTGACTATGAACTCGACTTTGGCTGGTGATTTGCGTTCCACTTTGGGGGATGTATCGGGTGCTACCTCCTGGAATGGAGCCATCACCCTCGCGGGGGACAATATCTGTGAATTCATGCCACTAGGAACGATGACTTTAGCTGGGACAATTGGGGGTAACGCGGTTAGCATGTATTTCCGCGGCACAGGAACGGGTATTTTGAATTCCGTCATTTCCACCACGACAACAAAGCTCATCAAGACCGATGTGGGAACTTGGACGATTGGCTCGACGGGGAACAATTGGACGACTACACAGGTGGTTCATGGAACATTGAAACTGGGGGTTTCTAGTGCGCTTCCTGCAACGACAACCGTTGCTCTTGGGCAATTGGGGGCCTATGCTTCATCGTTTGATCTAAATGGTTATTCTCAGACGGTCGCGGGCCTGCTTACGGGTGCGGCAGGAACATTGACTCGTCAAATCACCAATGCGGGGTCTGCTACATCCACCCTGACCATTAACACTTCTGGAAGCCCTAGTTTTGACTATCCCATAGTCAATGGGGCCAATGCCTTGAACATCGTTAAGACTGGCTCTGGAACACAGACTCTTGGCGGGGTCAATACCTACACCGGTACCACGACGGTCAGCGCGGGTACTTTGAATGTAACGGGTTCGCTCGCAAGTGGCAGCGCGGTTTCGGTGGCGAGTGGTGCTACGCTTGCTGGCTCTGGTACGGTGGCGGGAACGGTGTCCGTGCCCAATGGTGCGATCCTTGCTCCGGGTAACGCAGGTGCGGGAACCTTGAGAACGGGTGCATTGACCTTGGGTAGCACATCGGGACTGAATATGGATATTGGGACGGCAAGTGACCAAATTGTTGTTACGGGTGCGCTGACTTTAGATGGAACATTGAATGTGACCGCAGGGACTGGATTCGCCCCGGGAAGCTATGTCATCGCCACCTATACGGGTGCTCTCACCAACAATACTTTAGATGTGGGAACCTTGCCTGCTGGGTACTCGGGAACAATTACTGCGGCAAGTAACCAGGTCACTCTTGTTCTCACAAAGCAGCTCACCATCACGGGCTCGTTCACGGCAAGCAATAAAGTTTACGATGGTGCAACGACTGCGAGCATTTCGGCGAATAGCCTGTCCTTGGTTGGAATTGTAAGTGGAACGGTCACGCTTACTGCCGCGGCTGTTTTTGCTGACGCGAATGTCGGTACTGGAAAAACCGTTAGTCTGACGGGAAGTTCGCTAGGTGGAGCCGATGCGGCAAAATACACATTGTCCCTAGTTGGCGCTCCGACCGCAACGGCAAACATAACGACTCAGGCGATCACCATCACCCCAGCTGCAGCGCAGAGTAAAATCTACGGAGCTGTGGATCCTGGTTTTACATATACCAATAGCAAATGGGGGGATAATACAAATCTGACTGGTGCCATGAGCCGTGTGGCCGGAGAAACGGTAGGCACTTACGCCTTCGCACTAGGTACTCTTTCTGCGGGCAGTAACTACAGTCTTGCCATCGTCGGTTCGCCATCCACCTTTGCTATTACCGCGAAGGCGATCACCATCACGGCAAGCGCCCAGTCCAAGACCTACGGTAACCTGCTTGCCCTGGGCACGACGGGCTACACCATCACTTCGGGTACATTGGTGTCTGGCGATGCGGTGACCGGCGTGACGCTATCCAGTGCAGGTGCGGTGGCCACTGCCGCCGTGAATACCTACACGATCACGCCGAGCGTTGCCTTGGGCACCGGCCTCGCGAACTATACGATCACCTATGCGACGGGGACACTGACCGTTGGAACCCGCGCGATCACCGTGACGGCTGCTGCG
>CAIRAY010000058.1 GCA_903876665.1 uncultured Fibrobacterota bacterium
GGCCGATGTGCTGCCAGTTACGGTTACTGGCAGCTATGCAAAGCTTGGCCACTTCAACCTTTGGTTGTTTCCACACAGTGGATATGTGCCGGTAATCGCCGAGGCGAAACCGGCATATCATCCACACAGTGGATATGTGCCTGTAACCGCTGAAGCGGAACAGGCATATCAAGTCGAGCACTATCCACTGTGTGGACCATCACCGCACCGCGCCCGAAGAAACACTGCTACCAGCACCGGTGATCCCTCGGTGGGTCCGTTCGGGCTTGCTCGCTACGGACACATGTCCACTTTGTGGAGTGCCGTGGATGACCAGATGGCCGGGCAGATTCATGCCCCAATATTCACGGCGAGGTTAGTATTTCAGCGACTTTGCGCGTGCTGGTTTGCCCTTGCACAATCCGTACCGCAGACTTGGACTTGCCAAAATGTTTGGCCAAAAGCTCAATCACAGCCTCGTTGGCAGCCCCATCGACCGGAGGCGCGTTGGTGTGGACTTTGTAGGACCCATCCTCGAGGGGGCCTTCCACCTGGCTTCGCCGGGAGCGGACGCAAACTTTAACGTTGATTCGCATTTGAACCAATTAGGAAAATCAAGCCCCTGCGTCAACTCCCCGGACAAGGTTTTGTACATTGGCTCCATGCGTAAACGCATCCTCATCCTCTGCGACAAGAGCCCCAAGACAAGCTTCGGGCGAATCGCATTGTCGATTTTGCGGGCTACCCAGGCAGAGCACGATGCAGAAATGGTCTGGCTCTCTTGCAAAAAGGACTTTCCGGATCCTCTAAACTTGGCGGGACATTCCGCCTGGTCTCCCACCCGGGAACTGGGGCGCATGATGTTCCCCTGGCAGCTTGCCCGGATCCTTAAAAAGGTTCGTCCCGATTGGGTCCTGTTGATCCGGCCCGAACTAGGGTTTCTGCTCCCGGCTATCCGCAAGGCGGCTCCAAACGCCAAAACGACTTTGATGATCCACGACACCTTTGCAGAAACCCTTTACCCCGACAGCCTCAAGTTCAAACTGATCAATCGCTTTTGGATTCATGGCGCGGACCGGGTCGATGGATTCCTCTTCAATTCCCATTGGACCCAAGCCCAGGCTAAGACCGCATTTCAAATACACGGTCCACAAACCGTCTGTGGTTGCGAAATTGATCCAGCCGATTTTCATCCTTTGTGCACAACTCCCGAGGCTCTCAAGCAGAAGTGGCAATTGGATCCGGGGCGCAAGGCCGTGCTGCAGATTTCCTTGGATGAACCCCGCAAGAATATCCGCATTTTCCTTCTTTTGGCACAAAAATTTCCCCATGTGCAGTTTATTCGCATTGGCGTTCAATCCAAGTGGATTAATGAGTTTATTGCGGAACGTCAAATTCAAAACCTCCAGCATCGGCATGGCCTTTCGTTGGAATCTCTGCGCGAGTTTTATAATCTGGCCGATGCCCTGGTATTTCCCTCCTACCTAGAGGGCTTTGGCTACCCACCCCTCGAAGCCCTGGGGTGCGGAACTCCTGTCATTGCATCCAACACTTCGGCCATGAAAGAAACCCTTCCTGGTGTGGCATCCCTGATTGACGACCCTGACGATCTTGATTCCTGGGTCGTGGCGTTGGAATCCCTTCTTAGCCAAGGCAAGCTCCTCTCAACTCTGACTCCGGAAAGATTGGATTACTTTGGCCCAGCATCCTTCGCTGGGCGCATTCAAAAACATCTGAACGACCTGCTCCCCGACTAACCCCGGTGCAAGGCGACGAAGGTCCAAAAGGCTTTTGGACTGCAAGAAATTCGAATGATGATTTTCACCCGGGACCATTGCCCGCGCCAAAGGCGTAGCAACAACGAATAGAGCCAACCACACCACAGGGTGAGCGCGGGAATCTGGCAGCTCCGACCAAAAACCAGACGATTGCGGATCATCAGGCAATCTGCAAAAAGGGGAACTTCGCCCGGGAGTTTTCCGCTTCCGGTGGTTCGCCCCACCTGGTGACGGATGATGGACTTTGCGGCATGGACCAGTCGAAATCCCGCGCGACGAGCCCGAAAACAATAATCACTTTCTTCAAAGTACAGAAAATATTCTTCGGGAAGGCCACCAAGCTTTGCATAGCAAGCGGGCGAAATCAGAAGCGAAGAGCCTTCAATGTACTGAAGGGGCCCAAGCACCGCGGCACCCCGAACCGGACGCACCGCAGCCGTCCAGGGGCTCATTTGCCAAACGCCCCCAATGACTTTGGCTGGATCGTGAAAATCCACAATCAAAGACCCCACTAGGTCCGCCTGGCTTCTTTCCGCCTCAAGCAGCATTTCCTGCAAAGCGTGGGGCTCGGCCAGGGTGTCGTTATTCAAAAGCCAGAACCAGCCCATAAATCCAGTCGATGTGGCATGGGCCATTCCCCAATTGCAACCCCCTGCAAACCCGGAATTGCTTGCATTTTCCAGAATCTCAACCCCGTCTCTATTCCCCAACCCGGCCCTCAGAACCGAAAGGGAATCATCGCCAGACCCATTATCGACAACAACAATCCTCTCGGGTCTCCGCTCTAAATCCAGCAGACTTTTAACGCAGGCCACGGTATCTGCCCCGGCCCGGAAATTCACCAAAACGCAACAAACGGAATCGTTCACTGGGATTCGCCCTCTGCCCTGCCAGTCCGGAACGCCTCCAAATAGGTGCGACCCGTGGTTTGGTCTGGCTCCAGGTGTGCGCTTTCAGCCCATTCGTTCCAGGCATTCACAAAAACCAATTGTCGGTCTTCCGGATTATTGCGTACAAACTTTACAGCCCGTGCCACCCACTCCGAAAAATCCCGGGGAGATTTGCTTTGGATAATGGTGGCTTCTTTTTTGCGGGGTGAATTATCCCAGTTAGGAATGACGCAGGGGTAGCGGGTAAGCATGCCGGGCTGGTACCTACTGGTAACACGGTCGCGCAAGGCACAGTAATCAATGCGAAGCACCGAATTCAATTGAGGAAGTCGACGGGATTTGGCAAACCCATTCCAGGTCCTTTGCAAAAGACGCACAAACTTTCCTAAAGGGTTGCGGGGCGGAAAATCGTGATTGTTGGGCTGAAAGTCAATCACACTATCAAAACCTAAACCCTGGAGCTCTGCTTCGGTCTGATTGGCCGAAATACTCCTCACCGCACACAGATGTAAACCAGCAAACCCTTGTTTGCGGGCTTCTCGTTGCCAAAGTTCCACCATTTGTCCTAAATCCGGAATACTTGCGGGACGGTAAACCACCATGAGGGGACAACCCTCCACGCGCAGGTAACGCGGATCCCGGAAAACCGTACACAGGTATTGAATATGGGCTTCATGATCTGCCGAGGAATACTCCTGGGGCATTAACATTTCCCGGTCTTTTCCATCCCAGGCGCGAGTCCAGTTCTCGTTGGCCCAGGCCAGGCAAAAAGGAAAGTCGATAGCCGGATTCGCAAGCAGACGCTCCAAGGGGGTCTCGAGCAAGCGCTTGCCATGGAACCAGTAGTGGTAGTAGCAGAATGCGTCGATCCCGTGCTCCTGCGCAAGCTTCGCCTGTTCCTGGCGGGTGTCCTCGTTGCGCAGATCGTAATACCCGAGCTCCCCAGGTTGCCGTGGCTGCCGATGCCCACGGAACAAAGCTTGGGAGCGGGCCACATTATGCCACTCGGTAAAACCCGGACCCCACCAACGGTTGTTCTCCGGAATAGGATGGAACTGGGGCAAATAAAATGCGATAGTCCGTATCATTTTTTCCCGATCCAGCGAAGCAGGGGAAGCCCAAGCACCGTCATGACCGCCCGTCCGCATTGTTGTAGCGGAGTCGCATTGGGGGCAAAAAGTAAAGTGCGATTTTCCCAAACCCAGGGGAACCATTCCGGCAAGATTTTGCGGACCAGCCGCTGGCGAGAAACCCGTTCCAGGCGATCCACCAGCAGGGCCTGCGCAACTGTCAGCCCTAAGCGTTCGCGGTTTTCACCGAGAGCTCCAAACCAGGCCATTTGTTGGCGCAGGGTTTCCGAGAGCGAAAGAACTTTGCCCGCCCCCACAGCATTGCCCCCGTGAAGACGATAGCGGATCAGGGGCATGTCCACATAGCGGATTCCCCGACCCAGGCTAGCATAAAGGGCCAACCACCAATCGTGCACGGGAACGCCCGCTGGAATGGGAAGGACCTTGGTGCGGAGACTGCCTCGGAGCATGGCCGTACATCCGGTGACATTGTTCCACCCCAACAAATACTTTTCGGTGCTGTGCAGGACGGGATGCCCCATAAACCCATGCCAGGATTCATGGATCAATTGACCTTCCTCGTCAATCACCCGAGCATCGCTATGGACCAGGTCGGCATCACCAATATTCATCAATAATGTCGCAATTTTATTTGCCTCCCAAACATCATCCTGGTCGGCGAAGACCACAAAGTCCTCGCGGGTCCGTTCCAGCGCTTCGGAAAAGGCCACCCGGTGTCCACCATTGGATGCACGACGGTAAATTTCCAAGGGTAATTGGGTCGCAAAATACTCCAGAATTTCCAGTGTGCCGTCGGTAGATGCGTCATCCACCACCACAATGCGGTCGGGCGCGCGGGTCTGATCACACACCGATTCCAGGAACGCTTCCAAGAAGCGCTCCCCATTGAAGGTTGCAAGGGCAATGCTGACAGTTACAGAAGGCATCTGGGTAATTTACAAATTCGCAAGGTCCCCGTGAGGATCCAGGACCATCACCGTCATCCTCGCCACACTTCACCGTCATCCTCGCAACACTTCACCGTCATCCTCGCCACACTTCACCGTCATCCTCGCGCAGGCGAGGATCTAGGGCAATATGACAACCTGGACCCTCCACACAGTGGATAGTGCTCCACTTAGGGCTTTGCCCGTTACGGACACATGTCCACTTTGTGGAGTTCGGGGGATGACACGGTTGTCGGGGATGAAAATGCCATTTTGCCAATTGTTTTGGACAGTAGTTAAGATAAAAGCAACTGTGTAAACCGGTTTGCTACCCTATCCATCCTGCCTTTCCTTAGGAAAATGTACCCAAAAAGTACACCCTCTCCCTTCCCCTTGGGATTCAAGGCGGATTTGGGCATGGTGCATTTGGGCAATACGGCTCACCAATGCCAAACCAATCCCAGACCCTTCGGATTTGGGATTCAGCTTATGAAACAAACCAAAAATGCGAGACTGCTGTGCAAGGGCAATTCCAATTCCATTGTCTTTCACAAAGACTTTCCATTGACTTGCTGTTTCCATGCAACCCACTTCGATCCGGGACACGACCTCAGTAGAGCGGAATTTTATCGAATTTTCGATCAGATTCTGGAATAACTCATGCAACCGGGTGGGGCATCCTTGGATGGTTGGTAAATTGTCCTCGATCACAAGCACCACTTTATTGGTCGCGATTATCCCGATCAAAACATCCTTGACCTCTTGCAGAATGGTATTCAGGGAGATCGACTCAAACACGTTTGCTTCCTGACCTAGACGGGCAAGCTTGATCAAATCTTCGAGCATCATGCCCATGTGTCTGGCACCATTTTGAATGCGCTCCAAAAACTCATCAATATTTTTTAGATCATTTTCTGCCAAGCTTTCTTTAATTTCCTGGGCAAATCCCTGAATCGTGTGAAGTGGCGATTTAAGATCATGGGAAACGGTATAGGTAAACCGGTCCAGCTCCTCATTTTTGGCCGTAAGCTCTGCCATCAGGGCTTCGCGCATGGCCTCGGCTCGCTTCCGTTCCGTGACATCAATAAACACTAAACGAATAACGCAATCGCCCTCTGACCCCAAGGCCTGGCTCACAATCATCCGGACCCACAAGTGGAACATACTTCCATTTTCCATCCGTAGCTCGAAGGACTGGGGAAGTGTCGTTTCCAAAAGCATTTTGCGATGGTGATAAAAAACATCTTGATCTTCCTTATGGATGAACAGGGAGATACGATGATGAACTAAGTCCTCCCTATTTTTTGCCAGCATCGTGGAAGCCATAAGGTTTGCCTCGAGGATTAGGCCAGCATCGCTTATGGTGCAATACCCCACAGGCGCAAGGTTGTAAAGTTCAAAATACCGTGTCCGGGAATCATCTAATTCCTGGTGGGCTGCGAGTAGCTCCTCATTCTGCATTTCCAATTCAATCTGATGGATCCTGAGCTCCTCCTGCATAAACAGGTGTTCATGCCTCTTTTTTGCTTCGGCAATTTCACGCTTCAGCACAGGAGCCAGACGCAAAAGGCTACTTTTCATCAAATAATCATGAGCTCCAGCCTTCATCAAAGCCACGGCAGCCTCTTCGCCAATCGCCCCCGAGACGACAATAAAGGGCAAGTCTTGACCCGTGGATTGCAAAAGGGAAAGCGCTGCAGGGGCATCAAACCCGGGAAGCCGAAAATCCGCAATGATCCCATCCCATTTTTGCCCTGTCAGAGCAACTTTCATCTGCTCGGGAGTTTCTACCCGGGAAAATTCTACTTCAAAACCATCTTTGGACAACTGACGCACAATCAGCTCCACATCAAATGTCGAGTCCTCCACAAAAAGGAGGCGGGTTGGATCAGTCATGATTCCTCCTCAGGGCCCTTGGACCTTTGCGGTGGTGATTCATTCAGTACAAGCCAGTACAACCCAAGGGTCTGAATGGCGTTCGAAAACTGAACAAAGTCTACCGGCTTGCGGATGTAGCTGTTGACCCCAAGATCATAGCTCTTGATAACATCCGGCTCCTCTTTGGAAGAAGTGAGAATGACCACTGGCAGGCGCCGTGTCCGTTCGTCATCCCGGATTCGCCGTAGCACCTCAAGCCCATCAACTCGGGGGAGTTTCAAATCCAGCAGAACTACCGCGGGCATTGGTGATGTGTCCGTTGCAAATAGGTAATCCAAGGCCTCTTGGCCATCATGTGCAATCAACAGCTCGTTAGAAATATGGTGTTTCAGGAATGCCCGTTTGGTCAGTTCAATGTCGCTTTGGTTGTCTTCCACCAGCATAATTACTTTGGATGTCATAATCCCCCCCTAAGGTAAAATAGAATGTCGCCCCCATGCCGGGCTTGGTGTCCACCCAGACACGCCCTCCATGGCGATTGATGACCCGTTGCACGGTAGCAAGACCAATGCCAGTACCCGCGAATTCGGCCTGGGTGTGCATGCGTTGGAATGCTCCAAATAATTTAGATGCATAGGCCATGTCAAAACCGGCGCCATTGTCCCGGACAAAAAATGCGAGAACGCCATCGACGGGTTCTTGTCCGAATTCCACCTTGGCCACGGGCACGCCTTCCGTGAATTTGAAGGCGTTTTCAAACAAGTTGGTTAACCCAATTTCCACCAGACTGAAATCTCCATTCGCGGAAAGTCCTGGCTGAATTTGGACGTGGACCTCTCGTGTGGCGAAGAGCCCCTGCAATCGTTCGGTAACGGTCTGAGCCATCGCCGATAGGTTCAGGGATTGAGGTTTCATCCAGGCGCGGGAAAGTAGGGAAAGTTTGAGCACGTCATCAATGAGTCGTCCCATGCGCTGAGTTTCACTACGAACCCGGTCGAGGTAATTTATCGCCTTTTCATCGAGTTTGTCACGATAATCTTCCGACAGGGCAAGGCTCCAGCCATCGATGCCCCGCAGAGGTGCGCGCAAGTCATGGGAGACCGAATAGGCAAAAGCTTCGAGTTCCTTATTGGCAGCTTCCATCTGGATAGTACGATCTCGCACGCGTTGTTCTAGAATTTCGCTTTGCTTTTTTTCGCTTTCGCGGAGCTTTTCTTCGGCCAATTTGCGATCGGATATATCACGCACAAAGGCGCAATTGTACTCTTCTCCTTCAAACTGGATATAATTGGCAGCGATTTCCACAGGAATCAGCTCGCCATTCTTGGCTCGGTGTACCGTTTCGATATTTACCGAGCCAAAACTCTTGACTTGAGAATAATGGTTGCTCCAGGATTCGCCACGGTAATTCTCATCCAAATCAGAAACACTCAACTGAAGCAGTTCCTCGCGAGTATATCCGAGCATACGACAAGCCGCTTCATTCACGTTGACGAAGTGTCCATCGGGCTTTATCCAATAAAACGCATCCGATGCAGATTCTACGCTCAAGCGTGTAAGCAATAGAAACTTCTCGGTGTCCTTCAGCTTCGTGATATCTGCAATAATTCCAGTGACCCGAATGGGGTGGCCCTCCTGATCCGATTCTACAATTTTTCCCCGGTCCATAACCCACAAGTACCGCCCTGATTTGGTCCGAAACCGATGCTCCGATTCATAGGAGGACTTGCGTCCTTCAAGATGATCCGCCAATCGTTCCTTTACCGATGCTAAATCATCTGGATGAATATGTTGCATGAAAAAGTCGATATTTGGCTCGACTTCTTCCGGGCTGTACCCCATCATTTGAGCCCATAAATTGCTATAAATGACAGCACCTGTCTGTGGATTCAAATCCCATACGCCTAATTGTGCTCCTTGCACCGCAAATTCAAACCCCTGTTGTATTTTGCGCAACGCATTTTCCGCCAGGACGCGTTCAGTGACATCGAAAAAACTGATTACAATTTCAGATATTTCCCCAGCATTATTGAGACTAGGAAACCCATTTACAATTAGCCATATCAATTCGGTTTTCCCAGGCTGGTAAATCCCCAATAGTTTGTTTTTGATGGCTTGCTTACTGCTTAAAATCCTGTTTACCGGATACATTTCCAGGGGTAAAGGGTTTTTGCCTTCATCTAAAAATGTCCATGCCGGGTCAATGGCTTCTTTGCCTTTCAACTGATCATCGCTTAACCCCAACAATTCCGATGCTCGGGGATTATTCATCGTGATGGAAGTATCGGGTGCATGGATCACGACTCCAGTTTCAAGATTCGCAAGTAAATCCCGATACCTCATCTCGCTGATGCGTTTTTTTTCCTCGGCAATCTTGCGCTCTGAAATATCATTCACCAGCACTGCAAACTGATTCTTCTTGGGCGAAAACGAATAGGTTGAGTAGTACTTGCCTGTGGTTTCCAAATAGTTTTCGTAGTAGCTGGGTTTTCCGGTCAGAGCGACTTTGCCGAAAAGGTCAATCCAGTATTGCTCCACCTTGGGCATCACTTCGGTAATCCGTTTACCGATACACATTTCACGCGTCACCCCAAGAAGACGGGTATAACTCCCATTGATATCAATGAACACATAATCCACCGGTTTACCCGTCGCGTCCACAATGATTTCGTGCAACGCCATCCCTTGATCAATGGATGTGAACAACAATTTGAAGCGCTCTTCGCTCTCTGCAAGCGTCCCCATCAGCTGATTGAACCCTCCGATCAGGTCGCCGATTTCGTCCTTACGCACAATGGGCAATGGCTGCAAAGGTCCTGTGGCATTCGAAAGTGTTGCAAGGATTTTCGCGATCTTGAGCACCGGGTCAAGCTGGCGCCGGAGCATCCACCAGGTCAAAAACCCCGCAAAAACAGTCAAGAAAATGGAAATCACCAGCACACGACGTTGCATGGCCCGAATAGGGGCATAGACCTCCTCCGTGGGCAGTGAAGCCACCAAATACCAACCCGCGGTGGGGATTCTTTTTGCCGAAGTCAAAACCTCGACTCCGCGAGGGTTCAAGGTCACTCCAGTGCCTTCGTAGCCCTCGATAAACCGGTCGATCAGGGGAAGGACGCCTTTGGCCGGCAAGGGCTCCATGATACGAGTTTTGTCCGTTGCGGTGATTACTAGCCGATACTGGGGCGCGACCAGTAAATACCCCCCAGTCTTGCCTTCCCGAACTGTGGCAATTTTATTCAGAAAATTTGGCTTGCCCAGATTGATCACCCCTGCCAAGGCAGCAACGACCTTGCCCTGGGCATCGCGAATGGGAACGATCATCACAAAGATGGGAGCCCCGAGGGTTGCGCCAAAAAACGGTTTACTGACGTTATTTATCCCCTTCAACGCATTTTCGATGTAATCGCGACCGGAGTAGTTTAAACCCAAACGGCCCGTGGATAGCGGAAAATCAGCAATCACCTTTCCGTTGAAGTCGGCAACATAAAATCCCCCATTGAAGAGCACATCAACAGCCGGGCGATCTTCCAGGGACGCCTGCAAAGCCTTGGGGTCACTCAACTGGGCTGCAGTCACTTTTTGGGCAGTTCGTTCCAGTGCCTGAAACCGGGTATTCAATTTTTGGTCGATATCTTCGGCAACAATGGAAACCTTGGAGAACTGCGTCTCACCCAGCAGGCGCTCCGTATCATTGCCCAAAGTAGTACTGATAAAATAGGCCAGCGACCAAATACTGCCCACAAAAATGGCTAGGCTAAATAGGGTAAGCCTTGCCCGAAACGACTGCAATGGAAATAAATTCAATTTCACTTGAATGCCCCCTCCGATGTCCTGACATCTAGACTATACCATTAAAAGCGCGCAAGGTCAATGGTTTGTGTTCTTTGATGCAGCGCAGACGGCCGATGTGCTGCCAGTTACGGTTACTGGCAGCTATGCAAAGCTTGGCCATCACCGCACCACGCCTGCCAATGCTTCGCCCAGCACCGGTGATGCCCGTGCCGGGCATGACAAGATGCTGGGCATGACAAGATACCGGGCATGACAAGATGTTGGGCATGACAAGATGCCGGGCATGATAGATAGCCGGCATGACTGCGGGGTATGCCGCTAAAATTTTTTCTGAATAACCCCAACATGTATCACTCCATTTTATCGGAGCTGGGCCATAGTGGTCGCATTGGAACGATCAGGGAATGCTTTTTCCTTTCGATGATTCAGGAAGCAAGGCGACTATACTGTGGACGCAAATATTTTTGAGATTGACGGAAAAGGAAAGGGTTTTGAGCAAATCAAGGACGTTGTTGGTGGGTTTCTAGTCAAAGACGACTTGCTCATTAGTAGTGGCAAAAAAAAAATTCCTCTCTATCTCTTTGGCTTTCTGTACTGACGAAATCACCCCTGCAGACTATACGGCTTGATTTTGAGCGGGAATCACTACAAGGCGGATCATGGGCGCACCACCCGGACCCTGGGCCTGGGTCATCTGGATCTGCAAATTCACAGGAGAAGCGTTGGCTACCGCTAGGCGCAAGCCAAAAATTTGGGCCTCGGATTTGTCTAAAAGGAGCTTGCGATGCTGATAATAAATATCCTGATCCGCAGGAAAAATCAAACTCGAAACGGGGTGCTGAAGCAATGCCCCGCGTGGAACACAAAGCATATTGGCGAGAGTGAGATTGGCTTCCAGCACAATTCCATTTTCACTCAAAGTGCAACAGCCCACCGGAGCCAAATCGTACATTTCAAAATAGCGCTGGCGGGATGTTTCAAGCTCCCTCTGGGTCGTGCGCAATTGCTCATTTTGCATCTCGAGCTCGATTTGATGAATCCGAAGGTCCTCCTGAATTTTGCACTCTTCGGTAACGTCCCGGAAAACCAGGACCACTCCGTTGACGGCTCCGTCTGTCCCTTGAATTGCAGCCACCGAATCCGCGATACGGTATTCCGCACCTTCCCGGGAAATGAGAATGGTAGACTTTTCCAGGCGAGCGGGCCTGTCCAATTCCAAAAGACTTGGAATTGAAAATTCAATGGGGGCCCGGGTTTCGGCGTTGATGATTCGAAATACATCCTGGAGAGGCTTGCCTTGCGCGTTAGCCAGTTTCCAGCCAGTCAGCTGTTCTGCCCAGGGATTCATGCGGGTAACCCTTCCTTGGGTGTCGGTTGCCAAAACTCCGTCACCAATGGAATTCAGTGTCATCCTCAAATGCTCTTTTTCATCTTCAATAAATCGTTTCGCTTCGAAAAGCTTAAAAGCCATTTTGATGGAGGCATCCAAAACGGTGATTCCGGAATTCTTAACCACGTAGCCGTAGGAGGTGATTACCTCCGTCAGCCCCACAATTTCGGGTTCGGTGTGGGAAGAAAGAAACACCACGGGAATGTTTCGCGTTTTGAGAATAGCCCTCGCGGCCGTGGTTCCGTTGATGCCCATTCCTAAATCGACATCCATGAGCACTAAATCGATTGTGGGCGCGTTATTGGCCATCCGCACGGCAGCTTCACCCGTGCTCGCCAAAATAACCTCATACCCGTAGGTTTCCAGAGAGGCCTTCTGCATCATCGCGATGATGGCCTCGTCTTCCACTAAGAGAATAACTTTTTTACTGGCGAATTCCATGGCAACACCCTTTTCCACGCTTGATTTGTCCTGTTGTTTTTGTCATGCCCGGCTATCTGTCATGCCCGGCTATCTGTCATGCCCGGCTATCTTGTCATGCCCGGCTATCTGTCATGCCCGGCTATCTTGTCATGCCCGGCACGGCCGAGTGGCCACTTCAACCTTTGGTTGTTAGTGGAGCACTATCCACTGTGTGGAGCATCACCGCACCGGGCCCGAACAAATACTGCAACCAGCGCCGGTGTTCCCCCTTTCGGGGGATGACAAGCTGCGCCCGTTGGCATGAAGGTCCGAGATGACCGAACAACCAAACTTTAGACAAATTCCTAGAATGACAAATTTTGATTTGCCTGAATTATAGCACAATTTCTTTAGGAAAGTGAAGCCAAAAGGTACAACCCCTTCCCTCACCTGCAGACTCAATGTTTACTTGGGCTTTGTGCATTTGCGCAATGCGGCTGACCAGGGAAAGACCAATGCCGGACCCCTCGGACTTGGGGTTTAACTTTTGAAACAAGCCAAAAATGGTTTTTTGGTGCGCGGGAGCAACCCCAATGCCATTGTCCTTTACAAACACGCTCCACTTTGTTGGCGACTCTTCGACGCCGACTTCGATCCGGGCAGACCCGTCCCGAAGGCGGAATTTGATGGCATTTTCGATCAGGTTCTGGAACAGCTCGTGCAACCGGATGGAGCAGCCTTGAATGGTGGGGAGGCTTGGAGAAACGTCCAGAGCAACATGGTGTGTGGACAACAGGCCTGCAACGGCATCCTGGACTTCAGCTAGAGTGTTGTTCAGAGAAATCGGGCCGAAGGCGTTCGCCACATGGCCCAAACGGGCGAGCTTGATTAAATCCTGAAGCATTTCGCCCATGCGCCGCGCACCATTTTGGATGCGACTTAAATAGTCACTGACATGGGAATAATCGTTTTCGGCAATGCTTTCCTGGATCTCTTGGGCGAATCCCTGGATGGTATGGAGTGGGGCTTTCAAATCGTGGGATACGGTGTAGGTAAATCGTTCCAGTTCCTCATTCTTGCGGGCAAGTTCCGCCAAAAGGTGCTAGCGCTCCTGGGCCGATTCGATGCTGTCGGTGACATCACGACCCACGGCTTGGTATTCCACTAGCACACCCTCGGGGGAATAAATTCCACGATGAAGCCAATGCTGCCAGCGCACTTTGCCGTCGGGCATGATCACCCGGTGTTCAAATTTCGCAAGGGGTGAATCCTTGGTGATGGCTCCCAGGTTCTCCTGGATCAGGGGAAGATCGAACGCGGGAATATTAGGGATGTAGTTACAATTCATTATTTCTTCCCGCTTTTTGCCAAAGTAGCGGACATAGGCCTCGTTCACAAAAGAGAGTCTTCCATCGGGAAGATACCGGCAGACGAGCTCAGCTTGTTCTTCGATAATCGCCAAGTACCTCGCTTCGCTTTGTTTTAATGCATCCAACGCATAAATTCTTTCGAATTCGGCATTTTTTCGTTCGGTAATGTCCGATAGGACCAAATGAAATATGGGAATTCCACTGTTTGCCTGTGCAAGCGTCGATTGAATTCGCACCCAAATTTCAGAAGCCCCACCCACCAGCATTCGTAACTCACACGATTGAATGCTCCCTGTATCAATAATCTTTTTGCGATGCAAGTAAAATATGTCTTGATCTTCTTTGACAATGAACCGGGTGATGGGTTTCCGGTCCAGTCCTTTCTTTTCCTCTCCCAGCAACATGGTTGCCGTGAGGTTGTGCTCCAGGATCAAGCCTTGTTCATTGATCGAACAGTAACCCACCGGGGCCAAATTGTAAAGATCAAAGTAGCGAAGACGGGCATTGTCCAGCTCCTGGTGCGCGACCCGCAGCTCCTCATTCTGCATCTCCAGTTCAATCTGATGAATTCCCAGATTTTCTTCCGTTTTTTTGCGCTCGGTGATGTCAATGAAACTGGCTAAGCTCGCCCAAATTGCCCCTTGTTCGTCCAACACGGGCGCACCAAATACTTCGAGAAGCACCCGGGTCCCGTTGGAGCGCTCCACGACCATGTCATCCACGTGGGTGACTTCTCCACCCATTCCCCGGATAATGGGCATTTCATCGACAGGGTATGGAGAATTTGTATTTTGCTTGAAGGCCTTGTACACTGCACTAATATTTTCCTGGGTGGCGTCGGGAAGAATCCCGCGACCCAAAAGCTCAAGCGCAGCCTGGTTAGCCACTAAGGGCTTTCCCGAGGGAACTTCGACCATAAATACGCCAATCGGGAGCACTTTCAGCAGGGATGAAAGAACATCGTTTTGGCGCCTAAGCGCTCGTTCATGGTCGGTGTAAATTTCCAGTTCCATTTTCTCTCCTCAGAGAACATAGACAGAACGTATCAAAGACTGTTTGAAGCGTCAAGCTATTTATTCGCAATGGCCTCCCTTGTCATGGCCTCCCCTGTCATGGCCTCCCCTGTCATGGCCTCCCCTGTCATGGCCTCCCTTGTCATGGCCTCCCTTGTCATGGCCGGAACGGCCATCACCGCACCACGCCCGAAGGATCCTACTGTTGCTCCAAAAACTCCCATTTTGGGTTTCGGCTTTCAATCAAACCAAACTTTTCCCTTCTCCGCATGGATTTGATTCGCTTTTCTGCCGAAATTGCGGCAAAAACATCCGAGAATTCTTCGCACCAAACAAGATGATGCACTAAGTATCTTTTTGTGAAAGCGCTCATTCCAGCTTGATGTTCTGCGATCCTCCTCGACAAGTCATTGGTAATTCCGCAATAAAGAACATTTCTGTTTCTATTGGACAGTAGATATACGAAATAAGATTTCATAATCTATTTGACGATTGAAACTCTCAGCCCGTACACCCTTCCTGAAAATCACTGCTACCACCTTGTCATGGCCGGAAGGACCATCATCGCACCATGCCCGAAGAAACCCTGCAACCAGCACCGGTGATCCCTCGGTGGGTCCGTTCGGGCTTGCCCGCTACGGACACATGTCCACTTTGTGGAGTGCGGGGGATGACATGATGGCCTTGTCATGGCCGGAACGGCCATCACCGCACCGCGTCCGAAGAAACAC
>CAIRAY010000059.1 GCA_903876665.1 uncultured Fibrobacterota bacterium
ATGCTGGAGGGGGACTCTGGCTCTGCCAGAGCCCATAGGGCTTGCCACACGACGTGGCCAGTCACCACGAAAGCAGGATGCTGGAGGGGGACTCTGGCTCTGCCAGAGCCCATAGGGCTTGCCACACGACGTGGCCAGTCACCACGAAAGCAGGATGCTGGAGGGGGACTCTGGCTCTGCCAGAGCCCATAGGGCTGGCCACAGGATGTGGCCAGTCAATCCCTTTTCCCGCTTTTGAAACAGACTACTTTCGGCACAAAAGAAGATTGTAAATTTTTGTGCAAACACACCATAATACAGCGATTCTGCGCTGGAATCAGCAATATTTGTGATCAAACGCGCCAAGGAACGGGTCAAGCCAGGGAATCCCTCAGAGGTGCTTGACCTTGACCCCAATCGAGTTAAAATGGCTGTATGCTTTTACCATACAGTCGTATGCAATTGGCATACGACATTTGCAATTCGCGAATCGCGAATCAATCAGACCACGGCCTTGCGCGCCTTGACGGAATGGGCTTGGGCGTAGCTGTCCAAAAGCTTGCGCATCATCGTCTGGTACTTCGCACCACGCTTTGTGGCCTCCCGCTTGAAGAAGTCCACGGTGGACTTGGTCATCGTGATGGTTATGCGAGGCTCCGCCTCCTCGCGGAAAGCAAGTTGATCTGGAGACGGGAGGAAGTCCTTGATAATCGTCCCGCCGACTTCAACATCGGGTTCAGTGTGCTTGTGCTTACTTGTCATAGATTTTCTCTCCTGCGCGCCAATAGCCCGCGCCTATGATCCTGATCTTTCCAGCCCTGTAGGTGAATCGGACTGTCATCACTTGATTGTCTACCTTGCCCAAACAGAAGTAACGAACCTCATCTCGAGTGCTGTGCTTATCGTCTCTCATTATCACGCGCTTCAAATCTGAAAATGCAAATTGAGCTGAATAAAAGCTCACCCCGTGCTTTGCTAGGTTGGATGCATTCTTGCGGTCATCCCACTCGAAGTTCGTCATATTATAAATATACATTATGCATAACTATAATATGCATATCTATATCATCTCAAACAGTTCAAACCGTTCAACGGCTGACTGAACCACTGCCAACTCTTGATAGCGAACTATAGTAATGGTTTACACCCCTTACCCCCCGAAGATTTGGGCGTTTGGAGAGATGCTAGGTTTCATAAGGGTTCGCAGTAGACACGGGAATACTTCCCACACTTAGGGTCGAGGGTTCGATTACGGGTTGGAGCCGGAGGGCTGGCCACAGGTCGTGGCCAGTCAACCCCCTTTCCCGCTCGAAATGAACCAATACCTGATAAATTCTATAATGTTTCTCGGTTTTAGATTCTTTCAGTATCCAGGTAAATGAAGATGCCCTATTGGCGGACTAAAAAAAGAAAATCAAAAGCACTGACCACAAAAGACATTTTGGTGCTTATCATCCTGGGTGCTATTATCGCGGTAGCATTCTGGAAATTGGTCATCGCAGCTGTCACCCTAGGGCTCATTGTTGCGGCGGTGGTCGCTAAAGTCAAGGCGAATCGAAAGTCCATACCAAAGGTGGACCAGGTAATCGCTGATCGTCCTGAACCAAAACTGCCAGCAGCTCAGGTTCCAGGGATTGCTCCAAATAACCAGGGAAGCCCAGCTCCCAAAACGGAAAAAGTCAATTGGCACGCCGAGTTTAAAAAGAAAGTCGAAAGTGCTGCGGTACCAACTCCAGCACCCCCAGCACCCCTAGCACCCAAGGTCCACCTAGCATATGAAACTATTCGGATTATGGAATAGTTTTCGTTTGAGTTGCTGTGCCAGAAATATTTCGAGTGCCGTGGCATTCGTGCGGATAAGACTGGCGCAGGAGCCGATGGAGGAGTGGACATTGTGCTTTACAAAGCGCAGGAAGCGTTGCCATTCGCCCTCGTACAATGCAAGACAAAAGCTAAAAAGGTAGTCGGGGTAAATGCGGTAAGGGAGCTATATGGTGTGATGGCATCCATGAAGGTAAATCGCGGAATGCTCATGGCAAATAACTATTTCAGCGAAGATGCAATTGATTTCGCAAAGAACAAAAATTTGAAGCTGGTCAGTGGCAATGACTTCTGGAATCTTATTAGCGACCTGCCCACAGATCGCCAGCAGTCCTTGGAACGCTTCCTTTCTGGTATCGACTACATCACCCACACATGCCCCAACTGCGAGATCAAGGTGCTGAAACGAAACGGAAAAAATGGATCCGAGTTCTGGGGATGCCCAAATTATTCAAGGAAGCCCAACCCATGCATGTATAAGTTTTATGGGGGCAAGAATTAATTCGAAGACTGATTTGAGCGTTACAGCCTAGATTGTTTAGTTTTCCAGAGGGAATATAGGGAGGTCAAGAAATGATTCAGTCCAAAAACGGTAACCGCAGTGAATTCCTTGACGCCACACAAAAGTTGGCGGTGCTCATTGACGCGGACAACGCCCAAGCTTCGGTGATCGAAGGTCTCCTTGCTGAGGTGTCGCTCTACGGTGAAGCTACGGTCAAGCGAATCTATGGCGACTTCACGGCCACTAATAGCAAGGGCTGGAAGGCCGTCCTCCAGGAACATGCGATCAAGCCCGTCCAGCAGTTCGCCTACACCACGGGCAAGAATGCGACAGACAGCACCATGATCATCGATGCTATGGACTTGCTCTACACCCGGCGCTTTAATGGCTTCTGCATCGTCTCTAGCGACAGTGACTTTACGGGACTCGCGCTTCGGATTCGGGAGGAAGGCCTGATGGTCTACGGGTTCGGGGAGGAGAAGACACCTGACGCCTTCCGAAAGGCTTGCCATAAGTTCATCTTTACCGAGGTACTTAGACCAGCCTCAGCGCCAGATGTTACGCCAGAGACACAGGAAAAGGTCAGTCCCAAGGATACCATGACAACGGCAAAGCCTGCAAAACAAGCCAAACCCACGACTCGGCCGTTTCCAAAGAAGTTTGTGCTACAGGCTTTGGAGCAGGCGCTCGATGATTCGGGTTGGGCACATATTGGAACCTTTGGTAGCTTCTTAGTTAAGCTTCAACCGGACTTTGATTCCAGGCTGTATGGCTACAAGAAGCTCTCGGAACTGGTGAAGGCTAAAACGGATGTGTTCCAGTACGAGGAACGGCCGATCCATGGGTCGGAAGGAAAAGTGGTTTACCTTAGGGCGAAGAGCTGACCTTTTTCCCCAATCGATAAGAAAACCCCAAAAATATCCCCGTAGACCTGACCAAACCGGCACAAATCGGTTATTTTCTCAAAAGCTTTTGGAGATTTTATGACCAAACCGGAACTTGCTGATCGTTGGCTCTCGATGGAGGAGATTTCTACCTACCTGGGAGTCTCGACCGATACTGTCTACAAATGGATTGAAAAGAGTGAACTGCCCGCCCATAGGCTAGGCAAACTCTGGAAGTTCAAGGCGTCTGAAGTGGATGCCTGGGTTCGCAGTGGGAAGGCTGGTAAATGACGCAGACGGCCAAGGAACGCCTCGGCTTCCGCAACGAGCGCAATAGCCCCCACAGTTCCCGCACGATCATGCTAGATGAGCTAACGACCCTGCTGGAAGTGGTTCCAATCATGGATGCCACCCATGCAGAATACCGCAAAGCGATCATCGAGGACAATGCCCTCGCCAAGCGCTCGGAACAGACCAGGGGTCTGACCTGTCGCCACATGACGGAGATCTATGGACTTGATTCCAAGCTCACAATCTTTCGGGGCCTTCGTTACCTCTGGACACGTGACCCTGCCTCTAGGCCAATGCTAGCCCTTCTATGTGCCATGACGCGCGACACCATTCTCCGGAATTCGGCGGAACCCATTCTTGCCCTGCATGAGCGGGATGAACTCCCACGCACAACCATGGAACAATGGATAAATGACCAGGAACATGGTCGTTTCAGCCCCGCGACGCTGAAATCTGCTGCGCAAAATCTGAACTCATCCTGGACCAAATCCGGACACCTCACCGGAAAGGTCCGCAAGTTCAGGTCGATTCCAGCACAAACCGCAGGTGCTGCCGCCTTTGCTTTGTTCATCGGCTTTCTCGATGGCGGACGAGGCGAGAACCTTTTGACGACCCCTTTTGCCAAGATCCTCGATTGCCCTTCTAGCAAGATCCTGGAGCTTGCCGAGTCCGCCTCCCTGCGTGGCTGGATAACCCTCAAACGGGTTGGCAATGTAATTGAAGTGGCATTCCCCAACATGCTTCGCCCTGAAGAACTGGAGTGGCTCCGTGAGTAAGATTGACCGGTTACTGAAAGCCTTCGTTACCCATATCTCCGTGCCTTGGCGCGATCTGATTGCACCAGCCCAACGGGTGATTTTTTGCGTGTATGATGAAACCGAAGAGCTCAGGCTCAAGGCCAAGTTCGGCGAGTTTGAAATAGAAACCAAGAAGCTCGACTATGGCTGGATTCAAGTGGACCTGACTGATTCCTTTGCCACATGGATGGATACCCAGAAGTATGCCACCAAGTATTTCGAGAATCCGGAGCTGCTCGGCACAATCCTGCCAAAATTTGTCAGTCATATCGAAGTAGTTTTTGCAGATGAGCTGTCACGCCGTGGTGCAAACGACAATACCGTGGTGGCCTTGACAGGAGTTGGCTCCTTGTTTGGCTTCGTCAAGGTCAAAGATGTCGTGGACCGCCTGGCGCCCAAGGTAACTGGCAGGTTAGTGGTTTTCTTTCCGGGTAGTTATGAGAACAACAACTACCGCTTGCTCGATGGTTATGACGGCTGGAACTACCATGCCGTACCGATTACATGTGAAAAGGACTAAGGGACGCAATGCTGAATCAAGATATTTACTCGAAAAACCCGCTACAGCGCAAGTTGGTCAATGAGGGTGTGGCCAATGTCAATGATGATGTCACCACCGAAGCCATGGCGGTGCTCCGCTACGAGCTGGAAACCTTCGTTTGCGACGGTCAGTATGAAAAGGGTATCAAACATATTCTAGAAACTTACCTTGCCAATTTGGGCAGCAGCTCGGCCAAGCAACAGCCTGGTGTATGGGTCAGCGGATTCTATGGTTCCGGTAAATCCCATTTGGTGAAGATGCTTCGTGCCCTTTGGGTGGACACCACATTTGAAGATGGCGCCACGGCTCGCGGCATTGCGAACCTTCCCGAGGCAATCAAAACCAATCTGAAGGAATTGAGCATCCAGGGAAAGCGCCACAACCGATTGCATGCCGCATCGGGCACCTTGGGTTCTGGTGCAAGTGGCAGCGTACGCCTGGCTTTGCTACGCATCCTTTTCAAGTCGGTTGGTCTGCCCGAAAGTTATCCATTGGCTCGCTTTGTCATGTGGCTCAAGCACGACGGCATCTTTGAAGCTGTCAAAGCCCATGTAGAGAATCATGGAAACAATTGGGAAGAAGAGCTAGACAATTACCTCGTCGCAGATAGTCTGCATGAAGCCTTGGTCGCCACCAAACCAAATCTGTTCAGCTCCATCAAAAGTTGTTCAGAAACATTGCGTGAAATGTTCCCCAATGTTTCCGATGTAAGCAACGAAGCCATGCTCAAGTCCATCAAGGAAACTTTGGGTAAAGATGGCAAGCTCCCCTTGACTTTACTTGTGCTCGACGAGGTGCAACAATTCATTGGTGAAGATAGCGACCGCTCCATCGCGGTACAAGAAATGATTGAATCCGTGACCAAGAATTTGGGCGTAAAAATCCTGATGATTTGCACGGGTCAGACTGCGGTCACAGGTACACCAAACCTTGCGCGCCTCCAGGGCCGCTTTACGGTTCGCATCGAACTTTCGGATTCCGATGTGGACGCTGTGATCCGCCAGGTCATTTTGGCCAAGAAGCCCGAAGTCAAGGGCGCCATCGAAGAAGTGATGGTCAAGAATGTGGGTGAAATTTCACGGCAGCTCCAGAGCTCATCGATTGCCCATCGTCAATCCGATATGGCAAACTTTACCCAGGACTACCCAATCCTCCCTGTGCGCCGTCGCTTCTGGGAGAACGCCTTGCGGGTTCTCGACCAGACCGGTACCGATAGCCAGCTTCGCAATCAGCTGAGCATGGTGCATAAGGTGATCCAGAACAATGCAGACAAACCACTTGGCCATGTAGTCGGTGCCGACTACCTGTATTTCGATTCCGCGGAAAAGCTCCTGCAATCCCGCGTGGTTCCTCGCAAGGTCTATGAAAAGACCATGTCATGGTACCAGAGCAAGAATCCAGATGAGCTTTTGCTGGCACGGGCATGCGGCTTGGTGTTCTTGATCAACCGCTTGGTGCAGTCCAATAAAGAAGTTTCCATTCGTTGCACCGCCGATACTTTGGCGGATTTGATGGTGGAAGACTTGGCGGAAGGTTCGGGGCAATTGCGTAACAAGCTCCCAGCCCTGCTGGACAAGTGCGAACTGGTGATGAAGGTCGGTGACGAATATCGCATTCAGACCGAAGAAAGTACCGCTTGGAACGATGAGTTCCGCAGTCAGCAACATAAGCTGTCCAATGAGCTGCATCGTATTGAATCCGAGCGTTTTGACCGCATTCGCAAGAAGATTGGCGATGTGGTACATCGAATAACCTTGAGCCATGGCTTGTCCAAGGTGCCACGGTCGGTGGATTCCATGTTTGACTCCGCACTCCCTAGCGACGCGAACCAGAGGATCTATGCTTGGATTCGCAATGGCTGGGACACGGATGAAAATTCCGTCCGGGCCGAGGCGCGCACTGCGGGCAACAGCTCTCCTACGATTTTCGTTTTTGTGCCTAAGCGTTCTCCTGATGATGTGCGTCGCAATATCATCGATTACAAGGCTGCCATTGCCACCATTGAAAGCAAAGGCCAACCCACGGGTGGCGGCGAAAGTGAAGACGCATACCGCTCCATCGACACCATCCGGCAAAAGGCAGAATCCAGTCTGAATGATTTGCTTCAAGATGCCTTCAATGGCGCTCGCGTATTCCAGGGTGGCGGTTCAGAGATCACCGGATTCGAACTGTTAGATGCAATTCGTGATGCAGCACAGAGTTCGCTTGCACGGCTATACCCCAAGTTCACCATGGCCGACCATGTGGGTTGGTCCAAGGTTTATGAGCGTGCCTGCGATGGAGCCCCCGACTCCTTGAAGGCTGTAAACGATGCCGGCGAAGCCATTCAGAATCCAGTGTGCAAGGAGATTCTCAATTTCATTGCCAATGGCAAGTCTGGAACCGATATTCGCAATACCTTTGAGTCGGCTCCCTATGGTTGGTCGAGGGATGCGGTGGATGGTGGACTTTGGGCTCTCCTGATTTCCGGGGCTATCCGGGCAACTGGGGAGAATGGAAAGGCTGCAGACCATACTCTGGAACGCAAGTTCATCGGCAAAGCGAAGTTCCAAGTGGAATCGATCCAGATCAAGGCTCCTCAGCTGATCAAGATCCGCAAGCTCTACCAGGCCTTGGATATGCCTTGCGCATCGGGTCAGGAGTCTATTGTCGCCGGTGACTTTGTGACCCGCATGATCGACTTGGCCAACCGCGCCGGTGGCGATGCCCCACGGCCACAGATACCAAAATTAGAACGCCTGCTCGATGTGCGTCAGATGACCGGCAACCAGCAGTTGCTGCAGATTTTCAACGAAAGCGATGTATTCCTTCAATGGATCGAAGATTGGCGTAAGCTCGCCCAAAAAATCAATGAGCGCATGCCTGAATGGGTCATGCTCCAACGCCTGATGCGCCAGGCAAATGGATTGGAAGATTCCGAAGTATTGGCGACTCAAGTAAACCACATTGAAAATGGCCGCTTGCTCCTAGATGATCCCAACCCCATGCGTCTGTTGGTCGCTTCCTTGACGCAGATGTTGCGTGAGCAGATCAATGCCGTGCAACAGGGGTGGAATTCCGCTTGGGAAGAAGGCGAAGGACAGCTTAAAAACGATGAAAACTGGAAGAAGCTAGACCCTGAGCAGAAAAATGATGTGCGCACTCCGCAAGGCTTGGTGCAGAGTGCCCTGCCTGTGTTCGATGTGTCAAGCGTAGAGGGTATTCTCAATACCTTGGAGAACACCAACCTTACCAATCTGCACGATCGCATTGTTGCCTTGCCTGGTCGGTATCAGAAGGTGGTGCTTGATGCGGCGCGCTTGCTAGAGCCCAAGGTGCAAGCTGTGAAATTGCCAAGCCGTACCCTCAAAACCGAAGCCGATGTTGATGCCTGGCTACAAGAGGCTAAAGCAACTTTGATTCTGAAGTTAAAGCAAGGGCCTGTGATGCCATAATGCAAACACAGAATACAATGAAACCACGAATGGACGCGAATAGACACGAATTAAATCCTGTTCCCATTAGTGTTCATTCGTGTTCATTAGTGGTAAACCGTTCTCCTATATCTAGTACGCAAAAAGGAAATACAATGAAACCACGAATGGACACGAATAGACACGAATTAAATCCTGTTCCCATTAGTGTTCATTCGTGTTCATTAGTGGTTCCAAATTCTTCTATGTGTGGTGTTGCAAATACAGAATACAAGAAACCACGAATGGATACGAATAGACACGAATTAATACTGAAAGAGGAAGTGTTTCAGATTGTTGGTGCAGCATTGGATGTGCTAAATGGTCTTGGACATGGTCTTCTTGAAAAACCATATGAGAATGCGCTGGCTGTGGAACTCGGTTTGCGGAAAATTCCATTTGAACAGCAAAGGCTTTTTGATGTGGTTTATAAGAATGTAAAAGTCGGTCTTTATGTACCTGATTTGATTGCTTTTAATCAAGTGGTTATTGAAACAAAAACGATAGAGCGTATCACGAATATTGATAGAGGTCAAGTAATCAACTACCTTAAAATAACAGGACTACCTGTAGGGGTTATCTTAAATTTCAAACACCCAAAGCTTGAATGGGAACGGATAGTCTTGTGAGAACATTTAATACAATAGAACAACGAATAATCACGAATAGACACGAATTAAAACCTGTTCCCATTAGTGTTCATTCGTGTTCACTAGTGGTAAACATTTCTCCTATATCTAGTACGCAAAAAGCAAATACAATAGAACCACGAATAGACACGAATAGACACGAATTAAATCCTGTTCCCATTAGTGTTCATTCGTGTTCATTAGTGGTTCCAATTCTTCGTATTCAAAGGTCTGCTGTATGAATCCACTGCGCATCTTCATCAGCAGCGTCCAGAAGGAGCTCGCCGAAGAACGCCTAGCCTTGCAAGCCTATTTGCAAGGTGATGCGATTATGCGCAGGTTTTGCGAGGTGTTCCTGTTTGAAGATGTGCCCGCCAGTGACCAGCGTGCGGATCACAAATACTTGGATGAAGTGGCCAAGTGCGATCTCTATGTTGGAATTTTTGCAAACCAATATGGTTGGGAAGACTCCGAAGGTGTTTCTCCTACCCATCGTGAATTTCAACATGCAACGCAATTAGGGAAACAGCGCCTCATTTATGTAAAGGGTGCGGACGACTCTAAGCGTCACCCGAAAATGCAAGCCTTGATTGCCGAAGCTGGTGCTCACTTGATCCGCAAGCGTTTTGTTTCTACCGAAGAGCTGGTCACCAGTGTGTATGCAAGCCTTGTGCGAATTATGGAAGAGCGTGAGATTTTGCGCTTTACACCCTTCGATGCCACCGCCGCCCGCGATGCCACACTCGATGATTTGGATATGGAAAAGGTGACTCGCTTTTTAGGCATGGCAAGGCGAGGGCGTAGTTTTCCACTGTCCGAAGACACTCCACCAGAAGATGTGCTTGCCCACTTGGATTTACTGTCGAAAGGTAGGCCCAACCATGCTGCCATACTGCTCTTTGGAAAAAAGCCCCAACGCTTCTTGATCACCTCCGAAGTCAAGTGCGCCCACTTCCATGGCTTTGTCATGGAGAAACCCATTCCCTCGTACCAGGTGTACAAGGGCACGGTGTTCGAGATGGTCGATGCGGCCAAGGACTTTGTGCTCTCCAAAATCGACCTGTGGACGGGCGACCGCTCCCAAGGGGTGCAAGTACCCACCGCCTACGAGATCCCCCAAGAAGTGGTGGCCGAGGCGATTGTGAATGCCGTGGTGCATCGAGATTATACTAGCAATGCCAGTGTGCAGGTGATGCTTTTTAAAGACCGACTGGAGGTGTGGAACCCAGGTGCCTTGCCTGCGAACTTCACTATCGAAAAACTCCGCAAGCCACACAATTCTGTACCTGCCAATCCACTTATCGCAGAGCCCATGTACTTGACCAAGTATATCGAACGAATGGGTACCGGTATCCGCGACATGTACGAGCGTTGCCAAAATGCCGGGCTCCCGACTCCTGAGATTCGGTTGGACATGGGCATGTGGATTCTCACCATTTGGCGCAAGAAGGGTGTTCCCCAAATAGCGCCAAGTCGGCACCAAGTCGGCACTAAGTCGGCACTAAGTGCGCACCAAGTGAAAATCCTTGAAGAATGTAGGGAAGATGCCCAAATCGGTGATTTAATGCAAATCGCTCAAAGGGCAGACCGCACTAAGTTCCGGAACCAAGTTCTTAACCCTTTATTGATTGAGGGACTGCTCGAAATGACCATTCCAGACAAACCCACTAGCCGTTTGCAAAAATACCGCCTGACCCCGCAAGGTCGTGCCATCCTCGCTCAATTGGAAAAGCACTCATGATCCCTCTCGAAAAATCACTCCGCTCCGACCTGGAACGCAAAGTCAAGCAAGCCCGCACCTTGGCCGAAGATGGCGTGCGCGCCTCTCTGGTTCAACTCGGTGTGGGCGATGCCAATGCCCCAGCGCAGCAGAGCGAAACCGAAAAGGAACTGCGTCGCAGGTTGCGTACCCATGGGCGTCAGTTGGGCGATGTGCGCAAAGCCGATGGCACCCAAGAGGTAGAGCGCCAGGTTGAAGAGCTTGCCTACGAACATTGGCACCGCATGCTTTTTGCCCGCTTCTTGGCCGAGAACCAATTGCTCATGTACGATGGCGTGGCGGTGACCTTGGAGGAATGCAAGGAGCTCAGCGAGGACAACGAAACCAAGTCAGAATGGCGCTTGCACCCCACCGCCAATGCCCAGTGGGAACTAGCAGGCAAGCTAGCCGCCAAGATGCTTCCGCAAATCTTTAGGCCCGATTCCCCCGCATTTGAACTAATGCTCCCGCCCGAACACGAGCAGAAGCTCGAAGCCCTGGTGGCAGCCCTGGCCCCCGAAGTATTTAAGGCCACGGATTCCCTGGGTTGGCTATATCAATTTTGGCAGGCCAAGCGCAAAGACGATATAAACGATAGCGAAGTGAAGATCGGTGCGCGTGAGCTGCCTGCTGTGACACAGCTCTTTACTGAGCCCTACATGGTGAGTTTTTTGCTCGACAATGCCCTGGGCGCCTGGTGGGCGGGAAAATGCCTGACCGAAAAAGATTGGACTACGGCCACGAGCGAAGACGAACTGCGCACCAAAGCTGCCATCGACGGTGTGCCCTTGGAATACCTGCGCTTTGTGCTAGTTGAGACAAATACAATACAAGATGAACCACGAATAGACACGAATAGACACGAATTGAAAACAGATCCCATTAGTGTTCATTCGTGTTCATTAGTGGTAAAAAAGGCCCATGTATCTAGTGCGCAAATAGAAAATACAGAATGCGAGAAACCACGAATAGACACG
>CAIRAY010000060.1 GCA_903876665.1 uncultured Fibrobacterota bacterium
CCATTCACGCGAATATTGAGTCGTACTAAAGCAACGACGGGTGAGTAGATCACATCATATTTTCCAGCGAAAGGCAATAACGTATCAAGCGTGCATTCCTGTTTCTTACTCAAAGGACACCAAGCAAGAAACAATGTCTCTGAGGGTCTTTGTGGCTTTGAACCCCGGTCAACACTAACTTGCAAGGTCCAGCGACTTCCGTTCCAATCTAAGGAATCAATGCGCGGAACCATATCGAAAATTCCCTGTTCACCGAGAATGATTCCAAAACCAGGGCTGGGTTCGGTAAGAATCCAAGAATCAATGGTGTCTGGATAGCCACTTCTTTGCCATGAACGACCTGGTTTCGGGATATCGATATTTGCAGTGTCGCGACAGAATCCTTGACGCATGATCCACTGGGAGGGTTTACTGTTCAGAAGTGTGGAATGGAGCGGTAAACAGGGAACGGCATGATCGGGAATAATGCGTAACGAGTCGGTATGGCAGAGGACCAAGCGCTCAGGGAGGCTCGGAAGGTCTACGGCCGGCCATGAGAAAATGATGTTTCCATCCAGTTCGAGAAAAAGACTATCCGCATTATGTGCCGGCCTCGGAATAATTTCTACAAATTCCCCTTTACTATCTTCAAGAGGGTCTGAATCTGGGTGAATTTCAGAAAGCCATGGACAAGCAGCCAGCGCCAAGGCGCCTCTGATTAAGGATTGTATCAGCATGAGTTACTCTACCGCGTATTCGGGGGAGAGTACGAAATTAATGGGATTCTGCGCGGTTTCCCCGTGCCAAACCTCGTAATGGACGTGAATGCCGGTCGTGCGGCCCGTTCGTCCCATATAACCGAGAATCTGGTTACGAGTGATGATTTGCCCTTCTTTTACAATGGGCTTTTCCATATGGCCATACTTTGTTTCATAGCCATTGCCATGATTCACAACAATATAATTGCCAAAGAATTCTTGATACTTGGATAGGGACACAACTCCATCTGCTGTAGCGTAGATGGGTGTCCAACGGTCGTTTGATATATCGATTCCGTAATGCATTTTTTCGCGTTCTCCTGTCACTGGGTGTACCCTCATGCCAAAGCCGGAACTGTAGCGTCCGCCGGCAGGGCTTATTGAAGGTAAATGACGGAGATATCCAAACTGTTGGTCCATATAGTTGCGAATAGTTGTAAAACTCGACTCGGTACGCCCAATTTGATTATTTAGGTGGTCCATTTTAGCGAGAATTTTGGCTTTAAGGCCTCGAACTGGGTAGATATCAAAAATAAAGGCCGAATCCGGGTTAACTTGGCCTCCAACACCGAGAATTCTTGCGTCGGGATCAGGAGCCGTCACTCCAAACTTCATATGCACAAGGTCCTCTTGATGGTAGGACTGACGCACCTGGGCATCCAGACTCTCTAGTTTTTTCTCGGAGAGTTGCAATTGGTGGAATAGTTTGGATTGCTGTTTTGCTGCAGATTCAATGAGATAGTCATATGTAAAGAGAGTCCCAATCTGTAAAATCAATAAGACCAGACCGACCTGCACAATGCGTTTCGCCCAGTGCAAGACATGAAACGTCTGCTCGGGTAACCGAAGACGAATGGCCCGAGAAGACCTTTCTAGATGGATATGGATCTTTACAAAGTTCACAATAGATTGAGCTTCAAAAGTTGGGGAAACATTAAAATACATTAATGTCTTCTTAAATCCTCACATTTTAGGGCGTCAAATTCGAAGGAAAACTATTTTTGATTGGATAAAATGAGCTTAAGTCGTTGTGTTTAAACGAGATACGGGGCTACTTTTGGGCTTGCTTGTGAAATGCGCCTGTTTTATCAACGGGCTATTGCGATGCATCAAGGAGGGTTTGGCCAGGAACATTTTTTGAGG
>CAIRAY010000061.1 GCA_903876665.1 uncultured Fibrobacterota bacterium
GGTCACTATTATACACAGGGGTGTATAAGTTCCCGTAGTCCGCTAAAGCGGAACGGTCACTATTATACACAGGGGTGTATAAGTTCCCGTAGTCCGCTAAAGCGGAACGGTCACTATTAAATGCAAAGTGATTTGGACATCTCGGCTGGGGGCCTCGGTTGTGGGGCAAAAGCCCGGGTCATTTTCGCGACCAGCGGGAGGCGGGAATCTGGGGAAGGGGAATACAAGTGGAAAGTGGAAAGTCAGGGGATTTTCAACTTTACTCTTTTCACAAGCGACTCGGGGTGGCTGCCGGCTGTTCCTCTTTCCTCCGGTTCTCAGGCTGTTTTTCCCCAATTCCTTCTTTTCGACTTTTTTTCTACATTTCAACTTCTGAAATTTTATCCAACGCGGAGCCAAAAGCGGTATGTTAACTTGGATCAGCCAACAAGCCAAATGGGTCATTTACATTTTCATCGTGTTCATCTTGGCAGGACTCCTGTTCATGGACATGTCCCAGCTACAAACGGATAAAACTCCGCCTATTGCCAAAGTCAATGACGAAGTAATCCTGCAGACCGAATTCCAGCAAAAGCTTCAGCAGGTGATGCAGGCCCAGGCCGGAGCAAACCTTACTGACGCACAGACCGCGCAACTCCGTCAGGAATTGCTCAATCAGTTTATTCAGGAACGTCTCCTAAACAAGGTTGTGGCGAATCTGGATTTGTCCGGATCCGATGCGGAACTCTGGCAGGACTTGGTTCAAGATCCCATTCCCGGTGTCCAGAAGGCTCCTATTTTCCAGACCGATTCCACCTTTGATCCAGCCAAATACCAAGCTTGGCTCGATACTGCCATTGCCGGATCGATTTCTGATCCTCAATTGGTTCAGTACCGTGAATACCTTCGCAACCAGAAGATTCCACAAAAGCAACTTCAGATCCTCGTGACAGCGGGCTACCATCCTTCAAGCCTTGAAGCGACTTGGTCCGCAGCGCATCGCGAAAGTCGTTTCCAGCTTTGGGTTGCCCAAGCTTCTGTGGATTCCTTCCAAGCCCAGACACCAGACAGCGCAGCCATTCAGGCCTATTTCACAGCCAATCCAGATAGTTTCTATGTAACCCGCGATTTGGTCAAGCTGAGTTATGTGGCCCTCCCAATCCAGCCGAGTGCCCGCGACGAGCGTAGTGCCAATGAATGGGCGAGCATGCTTGTGAATCAGTTGAAGGAAGGCGCCGATTTTGCCGAGCTTGCTAAAATGAATTCCGAGGATTTGGTTTCTTCGGAAAAGGGCGGAGAAGTCGCTGAGATCAATGCTTGGGGCCCTGCTTTTGCCCAAGCGGCCACAACGCTGGATTCTGGGAAGATCGTGACCGAGCCTCTTCGCACGGCCTTCGGTTGGCATGTGATTCAAGCTCTCGGAAAGACCGGGACCAAAGATTCTGTCAAAGTCAAGGTTCGCCATATTCTGGTCAAGGTGACCGCCAGTACTGAAACTGTGGACAGTCTTGTCCTTGCTTTGAAGTCCGTAAAAGAAGGGGTTGACGCTGGAAAAAGCATCTCCGATGTAGCCAAGGAACTCAAATATTCGGTCCAGGTGACGGATTGGTTTGGTAAAGGTGACGAAGTGCCTGGCATGGGATTCATGCAAGGGCTTTCTTCCTATGCCTTCGTGAACACAGCCAAGCGCAAGGGCGATGAAATTTCCTCTGCAGTTCTGCAAAATAAAGCTGCTGTTGCGGTATTCGTGAAGTCAGAAAGCATCTCTGCTGGTTCCCGCAACATTGTTCCGTTCAAGCAAAACATCACAACTGCCCTAATGAATAAGGCCCGCATTGCCGAGGCGGGCAAATATTTGCAGTCCAAGCTTGCCGAGGTTCAATCCGTTGCCAAAATTGACAGCGCTAACCGAAATGCGATTGCAAAAGTAACTTTGGATGCAATTGACAATGGAAGTTTTGAGGGCTTTGTCCCTGGAGTCGGTTACGCCTCCCCAACGCTTTACAAAGCGCTCTCGAGCCAGAAGGTTGGTGAATGGGGTTCGGTTCTCGATGGAAGTCGCGCCGCAGTCCTATTAAAAATCATTTCCAAAACCGATCCCGATCCCGCAGCTCTGCAGGCTGCCGTGGCCCAGGAAGTCTCTTCCAGCTGGATGTACGGTGGTTATTCGATGTTCGGAGACTACATGAAGAACCTTCAAGCCGGTGCCCAGATCGTAAACAACATGGACCTTTACTTCGCGGAGTGATTTTACTAAGTTCTGCCTTCCAAAATGGCGAGTTCGTCTAGTGGCCTAGGACACTGGCCTCTCACGTCGGTAACACGGGTTCGACTCCCGTACTCGCTATGAAAAAAGCTCCTCGTTCGCGAGGAGCTTTTTTCGTCGGCTGATTGCCCAGCATCTACTTCGTTGCGCTTGGCCTTGCATAGTGTTACTATGCGGCGACCGCGCGACGCCTCGTATCTACTAGACACTGAGCCGACTCGGGGGGAGGGCAATACAAATACAGCTCCCCTACCTTCGGTGGGGAGGATGTATACATGGGTTCGGATCCCCTGCCTTCGGCGGGGAGGGGAATACAAATACAGCTCCCCTACCTTCGGTGGGGAGGATGTATACA
>CAIRAY010000062.1 GCA_903876665.1 uncultured Fibrobacterota bacterium
GATCGGGAGTGGTCTGAGGAATAAGAGGATTAGAGCCATTGCCAATCGCGACAAGGACTGTATCGACATCCATCTCAAATTCGGAATTCACGATTTGCACAGGACTACGACGGCCACTGGCATCGGGTTCACCGAGTTCAAAACGCACACATTCCAAGGCACGTACGCGACCTTGTTCATTTCCTAAAATGCGTTTGGCATTCTGCAAGAAGCAAAATTCAATACCTTCTTCTTTGGCATGATGGATCTCTTCGGCACGGGCGGGGAGCTCGGCTCCGGAACGACGGTAAACAATCTTTACTGAATCAGCACCCATGCGCATAGCCATGCGGGCTGCGTCCATGGCAACATTACCACCACCAAGCACAGCGACCTTTTTCCCTGGCCAAATAGGTGTGGTCGCATTGGTTTTGTCATAGGCGCGCATTAGGTTTGCACGTGTTAAATATTCATTGGCAGCGAAGACACCGACTAAATTTTCACCCTCAATTCCCATGAACAAAGGAAGGCCTGCACCGGTGCCAACGAATACGGCTTCGTAGCCATCTTTGGCAATCATATCCACGATTTTGCGTGTACGACCGACAACGAAATTGATTTCGAATTTGACACCCATTTTGGCAAGGGTCGCGATCTCTTGATCCACAATTTCTTTGGGTAAACGGAATTCAGGGATCCCGTAGCGGAGCACTCCACCAAGCTTGTGGAACGCTTCGAACAGCGTGACATCATGGCCTTCGCGGCGCACATCGGCGGCAACGACAAGACCAGCTGGACCTGAGCCAATCACGGCGACTTTTTTTCCAGTAGCGGGCTTGATTTCGGGAACCTTGACCGTAGATTCTTTGCGCTCCCAATCGGCTGCGAAGCGTTCTAGACGACCAATGCCCACGGCTTTATCGACGCTTTTTAGAGACTTTCCGGTGACGCAATGTTCTTGGCACTGCGATTCTTGCGGGCAGACACGGCCACAGATGGCAGGAAGTAGGGAGGTTTCCTTAATTTTGTCGATGGCAGCCTGAAAATTGCCTTTGGCAAGCTGATCGATGAAACCAGGAATATCAATATGGACTGGGCAGCCTTCGACGCAGGCAGGCTTTTTGCACTGTAGACAACGCATGGCTTCGAGCTGGGCCATTTCGGAGCTAAAGCCAATTGCCACTTCATCTAGACTTCGTGCGCGATACCCTGCATCGAGCTCAGGCATTGCCTGGGACGGGATAGCTAAGCGATCCTTGACCTTGAGAGGTTCGGTGCGCGAAATGAGGGTGTGCAACAATTCTGCTGCGTCGGCTTGGAGATTCTTGGGGGCAAGGCATGCTTCAGACATGTGAACAAATGTATAAAATCCAGATTCCCTGCGTAGGAATGATCACGCAAGAATGCTTTGGCTTTAAGAGCGCCACTCTTTATTCGTTCGCAATCAGAAAATCGAGCCAAAGCATGTTAGCCGAAGCGAAGGGGCAACGAAGGTTGGCGTATTAGTTGCCGTGCCCTAAAAGCAGAAACCAATTCCACCACCGAATTGAAATTCAACCCCATCTTTGTCGAGTTGACCGTTATTGTACCGCAAGAAATAGCCACCCTGGCCTGCATAGAAGGGAACTCCTGCATCCGCAAATACCAAAAAATGCGTCCAGAGAGCTCGTTGATAGCCAATCCCAGACAGTACTTCCCAAACGCTTACCTTTGGATAATGAACTGATTGTGCTGTTCCATCTGTCGATATCCATGCAAATTCTGGTTCTGAACCAATTGTTCCGAGCCATTGGTGACTGCTTTCGATAAAAAAGCCATTGAATCCC
>CAIRAY010000063.1 GCA_903876665.1 uncultured Fibrobacterota bacterium
ATGTGCTGCCAGTTACGGTTACTGGCAGCTATGCAAAGCTTGGCCACTTTTGGCTTCGCCAATTTCCACACAGTGGATATGTGCCTGTAACCGCTGAAGCGGAACAGGCATATCAAGTGGAGCACTATCCACTGTGTGGAGGATCACAGATGCATGATACACAAGGGATTGCAGGCAGGAACGGTGATGCCCGTTCCGGGCATGACTCCGATTTGTTGATATCTATAATTGCCGGAGCAATAATGCGTTTGCCCTGTGAAGCATCCAAATCACAAATTTCCATGTTCGAACTAAGCTATATTCAATATCATAAAAGTATCGGATCCCTCCGAATTGCCATGGATGTTGTCGATGTCGTTTTTCCAAAAGATGGTCTTTCTTGGCGCTATTGTGGCCTTGTCCAGTGGAACCTTCGGAGCCAAGGGCCGTGGGGTGGGTGGTTCCCGTGAGGGGGCCTTGCAGGACGCTTTGCGCAATGTGGTTCAGCAAGAAGTTGGCATTGAACTTGGCTCATCCACCCTGACCCAAAACTTCATGGTCGTGCGGGATCAAATTCTTACCAAGACTCAGGGCTATGTTTCCAAATTCAAGGTCCTTCGAGAAAAACAGGTCCTAGGGAGCTGGGAGGTTGAGGTCGAAGCCGAGGTTTCACAGTCCAAATTGCGCGATGATCTGATTGCACAAAAACTGCTCTATGCTTCAAAAAACAAGCCACGCATCCTGGTGTTGCTGGATGAGCGCACCGAAAATCTGCCTAGCTTCGAAAAGACGGCCACCTTCAAGATTGAAGAGACGTTGTTGGCCAACGGTTTCAAGGTAGTGGAGGCCGAACAGTTGGACGAAATCCGCAAAGCGGAATCGGGCAAGGCGCGCACTCCGGAAGAGCTGGCCAAAATCGGATTTCGTTTTGGGGCCGACCTGATTTTACGGGGAAATGTCTCTGCCGCCAAGGCGGAACCGCGTATGGTTTATGGTGTGCAAATGTACAACGTACCTGTACAATTCAACGCCCGCGTCGTCCGTACCGATAACGCAGAAATCATCGCTTCATCCACCAACCGGGTGCAAAAGAATTCCCGGGACGCTTTTTCGGCTACACAATTCGGGCTGGAGCAAGGGGGCATCGACCTCAGCAAAAGCTTGGTGCAGAAGGTATTCGAAGCGTGGCAAAACGAGGTCTATAATTCCACTTCGGTGACTCTGGAAGTTCTCAAAACGGGGGTCGATTTGCGCAGAGCCCTAGAGCAAAAACTTTTGGCGTCGGGGGTCGTCAAGGGGATGAACCTCCGCTACATGGATGGCGCCGATGCCTTTTACGATCTCGAAATTGTAGGGAGCATCCATCAAATTCGCGAACTGATCGAAGGGCAAAAATCGGGATTCTTCCTCCAGGGGATGAGCGCCAATCGAATGCAGATCGCCGCAACAAAACCCGCCGGCGAAGTTTCCTTTGATCTGGTGCCACCGGATTTGGAAATCACTGCGTTCCGCATTAAAGAAATATTCCCGTCCCGGGCCCGCAGTTATGGAAGCGGGCCTCTCGCAGAAGTTGATATGGAGTGTCGTAATACCGGAGCCGAGCAGGTGAAGGTAAGTGTCATGATTCCCGAGCTCATGGGTCTTGCAGCCGAGCAAAGAATCGCTTCCGTGCTTCCGGGTGATCAAAAGACATTAAAACTCGTATTGGTTCTGGATGCAAAAAAGCTGAATCAAATCCGACAAACCGAAGATATTTCTGGCCAAGTCAAGGTGTCCTTTCAGGTGGGCGGAAAAACTCAAGAACGCACGCTCAATGCCCCTGTCAAGGTTTATGGTCGCAATACCATGGATTGGGCCGAGACTCCCTCTTTGGCTTCCTTTGTTACCTACGACCACCCCACAGTAATGGAGCTTGGGCGACAAGTCGCAAAGATGATTCCCAAGGTCGATTTCAATGTGGATTTATTGCAAGCCGCTGCGGTATATGAAGCCATGGGCTCGGCGGGAATCCGCTATGTCAAAGACCCTGCTGGTTCACCCGGAAGTCGCGCATTGGATCGGGTTCAGTTTGCTTGGGAGACCGTGACCAGCCGTACCGGAGACTGTGATGACCTGACCGTTCTTTTTGCAAGTCTGGTGGCATCGCTGGGTTCGGAGATTGCCATTATTTCCTATCCGGATCATGTGCTCTCCATGGTGAATACTGGTCTAGCCCTCAAAAACTGGCCCGCTCTGAGTGGTGATCGGGCTGCATTGGTTCCCTACAATGGGACCCTGTGGATTCCGGTAGAGACGACCCTGATGGGCAGGTCCTTTGTGGATGCGTGGGCTGTTGCTTCTTCGGAGTACGCCAAAGCGGTGTCCCAAAACCAACCGATTGAAGTGGTGATGCTTTCCGAGGCTTGGAAAACCTGGGCTCCGTTCCCTGCGCCTGCTTCAGAAAAGGCTGCCTGGACCGTTTCTCCAAAAGCGGTCCAACAAGGGTTGATCACTCTTGAATCCTCTCGGAAGGCCTCCTTGAATGCCCGGATCGCAACCTTGAAAAATGTGGCGTCCAAAGATCCACAATCCGCAAATCAGCTGGGAATTTTGCAAGCCTACGCTACCCAGTACGCCGAGGCAGAAAATTCCTTTGGGCTCGGTTCTGCCACTTCCTGGAAGCTTCAGAATAATCAGGCCATGGCGCAAATGCTTCTGGGAAACGAGCCGGAAGCGTTGGCAAAATTGAAGCTCATTGCAGACAAAGCGCCCGAAGTGCAAGTCAATATTGCCATTTGCGAATACCTGCTGGCCCAAGATGAAAATGGCCTGGATCGTTTTGTTGCAAGCCTTAAAGCGGCCCGGGCCAAGATGAGTTCCGATCAGGGGCTTGAAACAGCTCTTGGAATTGACCTTGGGTTAAAAGGTGGAATCCGTGGTGCCGATGGCCACCAAAAATCTGCACCTAAGCAAATCAACCGTCGCGAACTTCGGGAGCTAATTCGTTCACGGGTCCTGGCTGCCGATACCGTGGCCACCAAATCTCCCACAGCAGGCAAGGGCGGAACCGGCAGTGCCTCGCGCAACACCGTTCCCTTCGGAGGGGTTCGGGGAGCGGATCCGGAGCAGGTCGCCCAAGTCGTCAACCTGATTTATTGGTATGAAGAAATCTGAGGTGCCCGATCAGTGGGACTACCGCAAAGGGCTTTGGAAGCGCTTCGCGGTTTTGGGACTTGCCTGCTGGGTTGCTGCGGTAGCCCTCTTTTCTGTACCTGGAATTAGTTCCTTGGAATGGAAGCTACTTGATGTCTGGGCCGTGCAGGCGTACGGAGAGCGGGACATTGGGCGTAACCTTTCTGCGCAAGTTGCTGTGATCGAAGTCGATGAGGGATTGTTTGAAAACCAGCATCTCGAATGGCCCCTCGACAAAAACATTTATGGTGACCTTTTGGATTACCTGGATACCATGGGAGCCCAGGCCGCCGTATTTGATTTGCTTTTTACCGACAATTTGAGCGACTGTGGAAAGGGCGATGAATTATTCCGCGCCATGTTAGGGTATTTCCCCAATACCGTGATTACCTTCGGCGGTTTGGTGGATCCCAGTCTATCTCAGGCCCGGCCGTCCTTGATTCCCGCTCGCTACCATTTTGGTGCGCCAGTCGGCAATTTGGATCCAATGTTCGGGGCCATTTTGCCCTATCCGGAGCTCCTCGAAGTTTCGCCTCGGCTGGCCGCAAATAATTTGAAGGCCATGGAGGATGGGATTGACCGGAATGTGCCTTTGTTTCAACGTGACGGGGAGAATCTGGTTCCAGGTATGGGACTCATGGGTGCCTTACTGTTGAATTTGGATTCCGCGGGTCAATATCCAAACTGGAATTGGATTGCGGAGCGCAATTGCATCCAAACGAATTCGAAATGTTTGGCGGTCGATTCCAAAGGAAATATTTACCCCCGCTTTCGGGATTCCATTCCGGAATACAATTTGAGCGATCTTCGCTCTGCCCAGGCTGCGTTTTTCCGGGGAGAGGTGCCGGCCATAGGTCGCTTGCAATTACAGGGGAGGGTGGTGTTTATTGGTGCGAGTGCTCCGTCCTTGGGGGACCTTGGTTCTACGCCTATTTCAGGGTTCTCGCGCATGGGGAAGACCCCCAATGTTTTGATGCATGCCCGTGCCGCGGATGCATTGCTCCAAGGCAAGGTGATGCGACCTTGGGCACGTAGTGAGCTTTTGTGGTTTTCATTGATTCTCGTATGTGTCGGAATTCTAATCTATTCCTGGGTTTCCGTGCGGCGAGGCTTATTGGCTAATTTGGTGTTGATTCTTTTTGTTCCTGTGGCAAGCTTCTATGGCTATGGTCAAGGGTTTTATTGGCCCATTCTGGAAATCCTTCTGGCCCAGGTGTTGCTGCTCGGTTGTGGTCTTTGGATGGCCTTCCGGGAACGGGATATGGATCATCGCTATCTGGAGCAAACATTTAGCACCTACCTCTCCCAGGATGTTATCAAGGACATGGCGCGAAACCGGGAACACCCTCAGTTGGGTGGCATGGACGTTTTGGGTTCCGCGCTATTTTCGGACATCGAAGGCTTCTCCAGTTTTTCGGAAATCCTTTCTCCCCAGCAATTGGTCTCCCTTTTGAACGAATATTTTGAAAAGATGACCGATGTCCTTTTGGATCATGGCGCCACGGTGGACAAGTTTATTGGCGACGCCATCGTGGCATTCTGGGGCGCTCCGCGGGCGAATGCTGACCATGCGCGTCAAGCAGTGCTTGCCGCAGTCGCCATGCAAAAGGCTTTAGATGCATTGCGACGTGATTGGGAAACGCGGCCAGGTGTCCCCGAGGGTATTCGCAAAATGCGCATGCGGATCGGGGTGAATTCCGGGCGTTTCGTGGTCGGCAACATGGGGTGCGCCACGCGGATGCATTACACCATGATGGGCGACACGGTGAACCTGGCTGCTCGTTTGGAGTCCATTTCCGGGAAGTACGGTGCCGAAATCCTGATCGGAAGCGAAACCCGCAAAGTTTTGTCTCCCGAGGATGTCTCGTTGCGACTCCTGGATCGGATCCGGGTAAAAGGACGGGCCAATCCTGAGGCAGTATTTGAAGTGCTTGGCCCTTCCAATATTTCCCAGAATCCTCTCTGTGACCAATATGGGGCGAGTCTGGAGGCCTACATCCAGGGTGACTTTGAAGGGGCGATGAAGGGCTTTCAAATTGCCTGCTCTCTGGAACCATTGGCAGGTCGGGCCAATCCCAGTCAAGTTCTTGGGGACCGGTGTGCCGAGCTTTTGCGGCACCCTCCCGGAAATTGGGATGGTGTGTGGACCTGGGATGCGAAGTAAATAGCAGACTCATGACAAATCCATGACAGACAAATGACAAGATTAGCCGGGCTAACAAAAAACCTCTCAAATTCGGTGATTTCTACAAAATTGTTGAGCGGATTTTCTATGTTTGGGCCCACCCCAATTCAAGGAGAACCCGAACCATGTCAACGAATCAAAAGCGCTGGGCTTTGCCGTTGCTCGCCACTCTTGCGGCCACCCCCGCAATGGCTGGTGAAGCAAGCCTCAAATTGCCCGATCTCAACAATCCCGCCATCGCTACCTTTCTAGGTGGAATGACCGGCCATAACCTTCTGATGGGTGGCATCGCCATCTGCATTTTGGGTCTGGTCTTTGGTCTGTTCATCTACAAGCAGATGAAGGTGTTGCCCGTTCATAAATCCATGCTCGAAGTGTCGGAGCTGATCTATGAGACTTGTAAGACCTACCTGATCACCCAGGGCAAGTTCCTGCTGATCCTAGAGCTCTTCATTGGCGCAATTATGATCGCTTACTTTGGATTCGTGGAACACCTCGAAGCCTACAAGGTTGCCATCATTCTCGCATTCTCTCTCGTGGGTATTGCTGGATCCTTTGGTGTCGCTTGGTTCGGTATTCGAATCAATACCTTCGCGAATTCTCGCACTGCTTTTGCTGCCTTGAAGGGCAAGGGCTACAACTGCTATGCAATTCCTATTAAAGCCGGTATGTCCATCGGAACTTTGCTGATCGCTACCGAGCTTCTCATCATGCTCGGCATCATGCTGTTCATTCCTGGTGAACTTGCGGGTCCTTGCTTTATCGGCTTTGCCATCGGTGAATCCCTCGGTGCTTCCGCTCTGCGTATCGCTGGCGGCATCTTCACCAAGATCGCCGACATCGGTTCCGATCTGATGAAGATCGTTTTCAAGATCAAAGAAGATGATGCCCGTAATCCTGGTGTGATCGCTGACTGCGTCGGTGACAATGCTGGTGACTCGGTTGGTCCAACTGCCGACGGTTTCGAAACCTACGGTGTGACTGGTGTAGCTCTCATTACCTTCATCATGCTGGCCATCGCCGAAAATCCTACTGTCCAGGTTCAACTGCTCGTTTGGATTTTTGCCATGCGCGTCATGATGGTTGTGACTTCCGTTGGTTCCTTCTTCCTGAACGAATACCTCTTTGCCAAACCCAAGTACGGCAATGTGCCTAAGTTCAACTACGAAATCCCCCTCACTTCTCTTGTTGTTCTGACTTCTGTCGTTTCCGTGGCCATGACTTTCGGAATGTCCAAATTGCTGATTCCTGAACTCGGTGGAAACACGGATCTCTGGTGGCAGCTTTCCCTGATCATCTCCTGCGGTACTGCTGCTGGTGCGATCATTCCTGAGCTGGTCAAGGTGTTTACCTCCGTTCATTCCAAGCATGTCCAAGAAGTGGTGACCTCTTCCCGCGAAGGCGGAGCCTCCTTGAATGTTCTTTCCGGCCTGGTTGCAGGTAATTTCTCGGGTTACTGGCTCGGTCTCATGATTGTTGCACTGATGGCCATCGCCTATGGAATTTCCACCTTGGGTCTTGGTGCCCTGATTTCTCCAAACAATGCCTCCATTGCGGTCACCATGGGTGCCGTGTTTGCTTTCGGTCTGGTCGCCTTCGGCTTCCTCGGCATGGGTCCTGTGACCATCGCTGTGGACTCCTACGGTCCAGTTACCGATAACGCACAATCCGTATACGAACTCTCCACCATCGAAGAGATTCCCAACATCAAGGCTGAAATCAAGCGCGACTTTGGCTTCGATGCCAACTTCGAACTTGGTAAAGAGCTCCTGGAAGAGAACGATGGTGCTGGCAATACTTTCAAGGCGACTGCAAAGCCCGTTCTGATTGGTACGGCCGTGGTGGGTGCCACCACCATGATCTTCTCGATCATCATGGAACTGACCAAGGGTCTCACTGAAAATGTTTCCTTGCTCTCCATCACGCATGCTCCTTTCTTGCTCGGACTTATTTCTGGCGGTGCCGTAATCTATTGGTTCACCGGCGCGTCGATCCAGGCTGTGGTCGCTGGTTCCTACAAGGCTGTTGAATACATTAAGCAGAACATCAAGCTCGAAGGCGCAACCAAGGCTTCCCTGGAAGATTCCAAGAAGGTCGTGGAAATCTGCACCATCTACGCTCAGAAGGGTATGTGGAACATCTTCCTTGCCGTGTTCTTCGGAACCCTTGGATTTGCTTGCATCGACGCCTACTTCTTCATTGGCTACCTGATCGCGATTGCAATCTCCGGTCTGTACCAAGCGATCTTCATGGCCAACGCCGGTGGAGCCTGGGACAATGCCAAGAAGGTTGTGGAGACCGAGCTTCGCGCCAAGAATACTCCGCTCCATGAAGCTTCCATCGTTGGCGACACCGTTGGCGACCCCTTCAAGGATACCTCCTCCGTTGCGATGAACCCGATCATCAAGTTCACCACTCTGTTTGGCTTGCTCGCTGTTTCCATGGCTGTTGGTCTTCGTCACGCTGGCCAGGGCACCTTGGTGACCAGTATGGCTGTCGCGTTCGTCGCGATCTCCATGGTCTTCGTGTGGCGCTCTTTCTACACCATGCGCATCGAAGGCGCCCAGATCAAATAAGTTGCAATTGTTATTCCAAAATGGGCTACCTGTAAAAGGGTGGCCCATTTTTTATTTCGTAGGTTGTTTTGATGTAGAAAATATCTTGATGGAGTTTGTATGAATATGATAAAAGCATTATTGACTCTTGGACTCCTTTTTGGTGGTTCCGCCTGGGCGGGTCGTTTGGGTGATTTTGAGGGAAGCGCAAGCGGAGGCAGTTCCAATGATTCGGATGACGATGATGATTCCTGTGTCCTCTGTTCCATCCTCGAAGCCATTTTAACGCCGGATGATGATGATGATGTCGCTTATCCCGACCACGCTAAGGAATACCGGGACAATTTCCATTCGGATTACGATGCGTCCACATCCTCTGCGAGTGCTTCACCGGATACGATCCGAGGCCTAGATGGTTGGGAAATGCAGTTCCGCTATGGGATGGGGTATTGGGGTGAAGATTTTTATGGACACACAGGAGAATTTATGTTGGGGTTCCATTCCTTTGTATTTGCCACCGATGGAACCTGGGATGAGGAAAGGCTGGGAATAGCCGAGCCCGATAAGATGTGGACTCAAAGAGTCCGTATTGGTATGCAACTGGGAAAAAGTTACCCTTGGATCACGGGTCTGGTGGGGGTTTCCACGGTGGAAGGGGAGGAAATTCATTCCTATCTATCTACCCGGCTTGGCATGGAGTTTCGGAAGAAATACCGGGGACTTCGTTTCAATTGGGACATGGAACAGGCGGGAAAGGACAAGGGATTCCATGATCTGCTTTTTGCCGGCTACGTAAAGCGAGGACCCATCCAGCTGGACTTGGGCTACCGTGTGCGCATTACCCGTGCCGAAGACATGTCGATCATCCAAGGTCCCCAGGCGGGCGTAACGGTGCGCTTTGGGCGCTGGAAGAAGCCTTGACTACGTCCTAGTCCTTAAGGCATCTCAAATTGTAGGCGTTTACCTGATGATGGAAATCCCTGCGCAGTCCCGCATCATCTGGGGATATCTTCCGCTTGATCGCTTGGGGTTGGGGAACTCCAGAAATGGTTGCATCCACAGAAGTGGATGTCCAGAAGTTTGCGCCGGTCTCCAATTCCAAAAATCCTGATTCACCAAACTTGTCTACAAGGCCCCCGGGAATAGCGGAGAATCCCGTGGAGTTGTCAGCGGGTAGAGTTTCCCAGCTTGGTCCCCATAAGGGGCTCGGGGCACGCAGGTTGGAGGCATGAGCTCCCCTTAAACCATAGATTGCAGTGTCCGCAGCCGTTAGGCCCGCGGTCATTTCCAGGGTTGTCCATTCTGGATCGGTGGGGAGGTGCCAGCCCGCTGGGCATATTCCCCTCTCGCCAGGCGCGACAGCTCCATCAAACAGGGCCTTCCAATTATAGAGCCTGCCACGGAGTGCGCAATTGACCGGATTGTTGTCGTAGCAGTAGCTGTAAGCGTTCTGTACGGCATTGTCTGGAATGAAGTAGTCCAGATTCTCGGCCATCCAAACTTGGGAACCGATGGCTACTGTGCGGTAATTGCGCCCACCGGATCGGGAATCTGTCATGCAGTTGGGAGTTCCCGAAACGCATTGACTTTGGAGTATGCGGGCTTTCGCCACGGAATCAGAAAATAGGGAGTCCACATTGGCGATATCAATCGTCTCCGTTGAGGATTGGATACCTGTAGAAATGAATCCGATATTGATCCCGTTTGCGTATGCCTGCGCAGTAAACCCAAGGGAGACCTTTGGGTCGTGGGTGATTGTAAAAATACAGGTGGATTGCGAAGTGCTGCAAGGAACCACGAGCTCGTGTGATTGACTTTCGCCCTCGATGCCGTATACTACGCGGAGTGAATCCACGACCAACGGCAAAAAGGTGGTCGTAGATATCCGAATACTCAAGTCTTCTTCATTGACCGTTTGCTTGAGTGCACAGGACGAAAGCCATGCAAACAAAGTGAGCAAAATCAGATTAGAAATTCGATTCATTCGATCCCCACTGTCTTCTGGGATTTATGGACAACGGTCTGGTTTGAATAATAGATCACGGTAGGAAAAATGATGGCGCAAGCCCCTAGCACAGACCAGAACAAAGGTTTCTTGAAAAAAGGAGTATCGGCTGGATTCACCTTTCCCGATAGTTCCCAGCCCAGCCTCTCTCCGCCTTGCTTGGCAACATCGCCCAGCATTCCTTCTCCCTTGAACGTTGCAACACGGTCGATGGAGCCCGTCTGCACATCCACCAGCTTTGCGGTGATGGATCTCTGCATTCCTGATGTGCCCATGGTGGTAACGATGATTTTGTCCACCCCTAAAAGCTTGCCCACCTCCACATTGCAGGATTCCTGATCGCAGACGCCGCTTTGTTGAAAGCCTTGCTCGGAAAGGATTGCATCCATTTGGCTACGCTCCAGAACAAGGAAAACGCCCGCCCCGACAAGGCCTTGTTCAATTTGGGAGACGAGAAAATCGGCCCCCTTTTGAATTCCCGTCGTCGTTTTCAGGGGAAGCACGGCCACATTTGTTTTTGTCGGAGCCTGGGCAAATAGATTTTGAGCCAAGCAGAATAGTAAGGGAATAATGGATAAGATCCGTATGGAACAAAGCTAACCATTCCATGGCCCTTTGCGTGCAGATTCCCCCAGGGGGGTGATTTCGCTCACAGTTCTATTGGGCACAAGTGAAGGGAAGCAGGTGGGTTGTTCCTTCCAGGGAATCGGCATAGCCAAACCGATTGCGCACCACGATTTTCCAATTTGCGGTGCCCGATGAGGTTGAATCCAATGGGCTCACCAGGAGTCTGGGTTCATAGGTGCTTCCTGCGTCTGGACGAACCAAGTCGAGGCATTTTAAATGCATCGTTGATGAGTCACAAGGGTTGTATTGGCATGGAGGGGAAATCGACCCGTGTGTGGTTACACCGATAATGGAAATGGAGGTATTGCCTGGGTCGTTTTGAAATTGCACGGAATCTCCCGGAAAATGTTGGATGTCAACAAAGGTTGAAAATGACCGATTGAAAAATTGCGCGGTATCTGAACTTGCGAGGATTTCGGATTTATTGGCAATGGTCACCTTGGGTTCAACGAATGCGTCGAAGGCGCTTGGACCATAGTTTAGATAGGTGGTGTCGGGCCGGGGCTTCCATTGAAGCAGTCCATCTGGGCTAACCCAAAGTGAATCACCTGGACAGACCAAGGTATCTTGAGGAAGCCATCGGCGTAACATGATTGGCCAATCGCAGAATCCGCAAGATGTTTCCCGAAAAGTCATGGATTGGGGTCCAGGATATTGACTGCGGTTGATATTCCAGACGGTGTCCTGATGGCCGTCAGCGAACTGTTCCACCCAGGAGAACATTGTGTCCGCAGCATTGGGTGTCACGGTTAGCGATCTGCAAGTGGATCCCTTGAAGGAGACTTCTTTGCACACCAGAGGCTCTACGTAGCTTGTGCCATTCAGAGTATCCGCAAAGCCAAAACGATTGCTCAGAATCACTTGCCATGTCAAGGTGGCTACAGTTAGCGAGCGCGGTTGAATATGGAATCCAATGGCGCTTTGGTATTGGGTGGTCGCGTTATAGGCGCTGTCAAATTGAAGTGTTACGCAGAATTCATTCCCAAATTCGCAAGGGTCGCCAGTACAGATTTCATTGCTAGGATAAATAGTTGAATACATGAAGGTGGTGTCTGAAAACTGAGCATGCATTCCATCACCATTGAAGTGCATGGCTGCAACGGGCACCTCTGTACTGCGCACCCCTTGAGTCAGGGTATCCAAAGCAGCTAGGATTTCCGCTTTGTTTTTGATTTTGACTCTGGGAATGGCCACGGTGTCGCGGGCATCCGCACCATAATTCAGGTAAACCGTATCCTCAAAGGACTCGCCTAGGGCCTGGCCATACGGGGGAAGCTTTTCCACCGTGGTCAGGTAGTCCACGCGCACCGGGGCGTTTCCTGGATAGGTGGTGGTGTCGGATGCAAAAACGGTGTCTAGTCTGCCATCGGCATAGGCTTCCACCCAGGAGTAAAGAACCGGTTTCGGTTCGGACTTTTGGACTTCTGGATCAGAAATGCTGGAGCATCCGCCTAGCAAACAAGCAAAAGCGAAAAGACTGGAGAGGATGAGAAAAAGTTTTCTGGTGTTCATTGCATAAGAATACCTCATTTGTCCTAGCCCGAAGGGCATGGAGGACAATAAAACAAATCCGTGTGATCCGAGACGTGAAAAATTGCCAAACAAAAAAGCCCCGGAGTAAACCAGGGCTATTTGTTGATTCTTATTGTCTACTTCGCGGTGAAGCGTTCTTCCGCTTTGTCCCAGCTCACAATGTTCCACCAGGCGTTGATCCAATCCGGGCGGACATTCTTGAACTTGAGGTAGTAGGCGTGTTCCCATACATCGATGACGGTGATGGGCTTCAGGCCGGTGCTGATGGGGCAAACCTGATCATGGGTATCCACAATCTGAAGCTCACCGGCCTTGTCCACCACAAGCCATGCCCAGCCCGAACCGAAGTGCCCAAAGGCTTTGGCGGTGAAGGCTTCCTTGAAGGCGGCATAGGAGCCCCATTTCTTGGAAATGGCTTCCGCGAGCTTGCCCTTGGCTTCTCCGCCACCCTTGGGGGACAGGGATTCCCAGAAGAAGTTGTGGTTCCACCAGCCACCACCGGCATTGATGACCGGATTGCGCTTGTCGGCGGGGATCGCTTCGAGATTGGTGAGAATCTCTTCTGCGGTCTTGCCTGCGAGGCCTGCGGCATCCACGGCTTTGTTGAAATTGATGGTGTAAGTGTTATGATGCTTGGAGTGGTGGATCTCCACCGTCTGGGCATCATAGTGGGGCTCGAGCGCATCGTATGCGTAAGGTAATTTGGGTAGTTCGAATGCCATAGTGGACTCCTTGAAATTATGCCTTGAAGAATTCTTCCAGGCCCTTTTGGTCGGCCTTCATGGCCTTGTCGCCCTTTTTCCAGTTGGCAGGGCAGACTTCGCCGTGGGTTTCGAAGAACTGGAGTGCATCAACCATGCGCAGGGCTTCATCGATGTTGCGGCCCAGGGGCAAATTATTAACGACCTGATGTTGGACCACTCCAGCCTTGTCGATCAGGAATAGGCCACGGAAGGCGACAGCGTCGTCTACCAGAACGTCGTAGTCACGGGCGATGGATTTGGTGATGTCGGCGACCATGGGGTACTTGACGCCCTGGATGCCGCCCTTGGCGATGGGTGTGGTGAGCCAGGCAAAGTGGCTGAACTTGGAATCCACCGAAACGGCGATCACCTGGGTGTTGCGCGCTTCGAATTCTGCGAGCTTGGCCTGGAAGGCGTGCATTTCGGTGGGGCAGACAAAGGTGAAGTCCAGAGGGTAGAAAAAAAGCACCACATGCTTTTTGCCCTTGAACTGGGAGAGGGTGAAGTTTTCTACGAATTCAGAGCCATTGACAACGGCATCCGCTTTGAAATCGGGCGCTTGCTTTCCAACGAGTACGGACATGATATACCTCCATAAGGATTTTGTTTCTGGAGATATAGTACCTAACTGAGAAGGGGAGTGGCAAGGTACACAGGGAAATCAAGGGCCGAATGGCCAATATTTAAGGATGAATTGACTTTCTGGCCGGGTTGAGGTTGTCCCAAGCTACTTTTGCCAATTGACCTTTGGTGAGCATCAGGTTGACTTTCTTGCGGTATTGGGTCATGATCTCATAGATGGCTTTGATGGCGGTTTTGCGACCGGCAGCCTTGTCTTGTTTTTGGGCGGCGATCTTGGCGAGTCCTTCGCAAGCCTCTGCCAAGGACTGAGCGTAATGGGCCATGGCCTGGTAATAAACTCGTAGGTCTTCTCCGCCCGACATGCTTAGGGCTCCGGCGAGCAGTCTCTTGGCGGTCCCTGCCTGGGTCGCGCAATGCTCCTGCGTTGTTGCCATAAGTCTTTGAATCCGGAGAAAATCCACCTGCGGCCAAATCATGCTGAAGGGAGGCAACTTTTTCCAGTGGAACCCCATTACGGCCTTGTTGCTGGCCTTCCAAGCCCGAGCCAATTCCCCCAAATTATCATAAAGGGCAATCCAGGCTTTTGGTGTATTTTCGCTCATCTCAATTCCGTGGTTGATTTCTGGTGAGTAAAAGTATAAAATAGGCGTCAGGGTGTAGTTCTATTTCGAGGATCTAATGGAATTGAAAGTAAATGAGAATGGAAAAGTGGCCATCGTTCAGGTCAAGGGAAAGCTGGTTGCGACCACTTTGAACGAATCTTTGCGTGGTGCGGTCCGCAATCTTTTTGCAAAAAAGATCAAGCGGGTCGTTATTGATCTCTAGCAGGTGATTCACATCGACAGCACTGGGGTAGGCGAGCTGGTCTCTGCTTACACTTCCGCCACCAACGAAAAGGCGAAGTTGCAGTTGATGCGGGTGCCGGATTCCTGCAAGGAGCTTCTTGAAATCACCAACCTTCTCGATGTCTTCGAGATCACCACGGCCAATGACCCTGAGCTGAAGACCTTGCTCTGAGTTTGTTCTCACCGTTGTTTTTTTTTGTTGGAGAAAGTACATTCTCTCCATCCAACCCCTATCGTCCGAGGTTCAAAAAATGAATTTGAAGAATGGCCTGATTCTCTCTATCCTATTTAATATTGGATTGATTGCCCTGATTGTATTCGTCAAGAAAGACGCACACGCCCAAGCCCAGGATTTTGTAAAGTCCGCAATGGAGCGTTCCAATAGCCAATTGCGCCAGGCTGCCGAAATTCAAAAGAACAACATTGTCCTTTGGGAATTGGTCCTGCAGATCATGGAAGCAGAAGACAAGAGCATTGCCAATGTGACCCGCTTGGCCAAGGCGATGCGCCTACCCGACCGCGAAAATGAAAAAGCCTATTTGACCGTGGATGCCACATCCCTCGAGGGCAACAAAGCCCGTCGCATCGGTTGGGAAAAATACAACATCTTGGTTACCTTCGATGACAAAAACCAGGTCCTGGACATCAATGCCGATGACTTGCTGGGTAAAGCGGCTCCTGTAACCGCGGTCGTTGCGGAAGAGGAACCTGCTGTCGAAGCCGCTCCCGCCAAGTAAGCCAAAGAACAAGCAGACTTTGTTGAAATGAAAAATCGCCCTGTAACCGGAGCGATTTTTTTGCGTCTAGGTGAAGGTCATTTGGATGCGTTCCTGCACCAGTTTGGCGATCAGGTTTTGCCGGCCCTCGTCGAGCTGATAGTATTGCAACTGTAGGCCTTTGTCCAGGGTGGTCACCACGGTGACATCGGTGGCGAGGTCCAGGTTTTTGACCACCAGCAGACAGTCCGTGAGTACTTCCCCTTGATTGAACCGCACAAAAATCCGCTCCCGGAATGCGACCTGGACACCACCGATAGAAATGTTGCGAATCATGGCGGTAAGCTTGCGGGAGTTGGGGAGGGAAAGAATCATTTTGGCGTTTTCGTAATCCATGATGGGCACGCGGACGTGTTGTCTGCGGTCAGGTCCAACGCCCAATGTTTTGGCGATTACATTCAGTTTTTCGATAATGATTTCGTCGCTTTGGGCACGGGTGACCAAATGGTAAAACCCAGATTTGATCAATGCCAAAACCAGTGATTCCTCGGCAATGTCCAGCACCAGAAGGAATTGAATGTGACGGAATTCCAGGCGGTCGCGAAACACCTTGAGGGCCCCAAGGAGCCCAGCATCTTGACCGGAAATGCGGGTCAACACGGAAGAAAACTTGCCAGACAAAACGTTTTGCACCAAGGCTTCGTTGGTTTCGACAACAACCGGACTAAATCCGGAGGCAAGCAAAAGACGAACCCAACGCGCTCGCGCGTCCGGAATCGTTTCCAGAACCAAAATGGGATAACAGTTTACGTCCACTATATCCTTATTCTATCAAAAACAAAAAGGCATGGCAAGCCAAAATAGGAAAGAATTAGCCCAAGGGGAGTTCGGCCTGCAAATCAAATTGCCGTGGAGGCACCAGGTTGAACTTCCGGTAGGCATTCCGGGTAGCCATGCGTCCGCGCAAAGTTCGGCTCATGAGTCCTTGTTGGATCAGGTATGGCTCGTACACCTCTTCAATGGTTTCGACCTCTTCTCCGAGTGCCGCGCCAATGGTTCCCAGGCCCACGGGACCCCCACCAAATTTGTCGATAATCGTCATCAAGATTCGCCGGTCCATGGGGTCCAGGCCGTCCTCGTCGATTCCGAGCATGGAGAGCGTTCGTTCCGCTGCGCCCATGTCAATGGTGCCATTACCCCGAACTTGGGCGACATCCCGGCAACGGCGCAAAACGCGATTGGCGATGCGGGGCGTGCCCCGGCAACGCGCACTCAAGAGCGTTGCGGAGTCTGGATGCAGCTCGACTCCAAGGATGTGGGCGGAGCGCTTGAGGATGCTCACGATCTCAGTTTGGGAATACAGCTCAAGCCGGAATTGCAGGCCGAAACGGGCCCGCAGAGGGGAGGTGAGCATGCCGGCCCGGGTGGTCGCTCCCACCAGGGTAAATGGTTTCAAAGGGAGATTGACGCTACGCGCGCCTGGCCCGGAGTCGAGCATGATGTCGAGGCGAAAATCTTCCATGGCTGAATAGAGATACTCTTCGACCACGCGGCTTAGGCGATGAATTTCATCGATAAACAAAACATCGCGCTCTTGTAGGGAGGTGAGGATGCCGGCGAGGTCCGATGGACGCTCGAGTACGGGCCCAGAGGTGATATGGATTTGAACGCCCATTTCTTTGGCCATGATGCTGGCGAGGGTGGTTTTTCCGAGGCCCGGAGGCCCGGAAAAAAGGCAATGGTCGATGGGCTCGCCCCGCTGGGTTGCAGCTTCAATGGAGATGGAAAGACTCTCCTTCAGCTGCTCCTGGCCGGTAAATTCGTTGAGGGAATTCGGTCGGAGGTTGCGGTCTTCGCTAACCTCGTCGCCGACAATTTCAGGAGAGATGATTCGATTCGGGTCGCTCATGAAATAAATATAGAATTATATGGGCACAGGTGTGCAGTAGTTATGGCGCTTTTGTGGCTCTTCCCAGTAAATCAAAGCGCAGAGGCAAATTTCTCTGGATGGCCTGGAGAAGTAGCGGCGGTTTCCGGCCCGTGGTCTCTAGGATGGGAAGGTTATCGGCAGACCATATTTGCGTCAGGGTTCCTGTAGCAAGGATTCGACTTCCTTGAGAAAAAACCGAATAGAGCAGAATGGGCGGGGTTGCCTGCTCGCTCCAGTGTATTCCGTCTGGGCTGGTTAAGACGGCACTTCCCACGGCGATAAACCGTGTACCATCCCAGGTGACATCAGAAATCCACAAGGACTTAGGCAAAGTCGCTTTGGACCATTGAAGGCCATCCGTTGAAAACCAAAGGTAATCCATAGGGGTTCCCAGTGCTACAAATCCGGGAGTGCCCCA
>CAIRAY010000064.1 GCA_903876665.1 uncultured Fibrobacterota bacterium
ATGTGCTGCCAGTTACGGTTACTGGCAGCTATGCAAAGCTTGGCCACTTTTGGCTTCGCCAATTTCCACACAGTGGATATGTGCCTGTAACCGCTGAAGCGGAACAGGCATATCAAGTGGAGCACTATCCACTGTGTGGAGCATCACCGGTTCGTGTCGCACAATTGATAACGATGTTAGTCGCTCAACGTTTTTTCCCGGAGTATCCATGAAGTATCTGTTCATCCTGTCCCTCGCTCTGGCAAGCCAGTTGTTTGCAGCCCTGCCCAGCCGTGTTCTCGTGGGTTATTGGCAAAATTGGTCACCAATGACCTTGCTTGAAGTGAACAACGCATACAACGTGATTCAGGTTGCATTTGCCACCACCAAGGCTGGCAGCGACTCCGACATGGAATTCAATTTGCCCTATCCCTACACCCCTACATCCTTTGTGGCGGACATCGCCACCTTACACAGTCAAGGCAAGTCCGTCATTCTGAGCATTGGTGGCGCTTCCGATCCAGTGGTTCTCACCAGTCCCACAGCGGTCAATACCTTTGTGGCATCCATGAATGCGATATTTATCCAATATGGAGATGCTTTCGATGGAATCGATATCGATTTCGAGTCTACCTCCTTGGCCGTGGGCGCTTGGACCATGTCTGCCCCTTCCCAGACCCAGCTGAATATCATTTCTTCGATTCGCACCCTCATGAAGGATTACCGCACCCGCACGGGCAAAAAAATGGCGCTCACCATGGCTCCCGAAAATGTCTACCTCCAGGGTGGGCTTTCGGCCTGGCAGGCAGGCAACGTGAATGGTGGCGCCTATTTGCCGATCATCGATGCCCTGCGGGATTCAATCGATGTATTGCATCCTCAATACTACAACGCAGGTGGCGCCACGGCAGGGATTTTCGCCTGGAACAATCAACTTTATTACGATACCGGCGACCCTGACTTTTTGACCGCGATGACCGAAACCCTGATCAAGGGTTTTACCTTGGTCTCGGGCAAGGGTGCCTTTTCGGGATTTCCCTCCTCCAAGGTGGCCATAGGGCTTCCCGCCAATAGCTGCCCCAGCTCGGCGGGTACAGGCTATGTCAAGCCAGACAGCGTAAAGCTTGCTATGCAATACCTTCGTGGCGAAATAACCAAGCCAGCAGCCTTCCATTATTCCTTGGAAAAAAGCTACCCCGATCTGCGCGGGTTAATGACCTGGTCCATCAATGAAGATGCCGATGCAGGTTGCGATGGGCTTTGGAACTTCGCTACCAATGCGGCCCAGTCGATTGGCGCAAGCTCTATATGGCCGGTGCGTTTGCGGACCCATCCACCCCGGTCGCTGGCAGGGTTTGATTTGCTAGGCCGGCGCGCCCAATAAGGGTGAATTCAGTTCTGGACAAATACATCTCGGAGGGGTATAATGGTGTGAATATAGCCCTTGGAGATTGAAGTGACCCCAAATACGACTCCCCCAAATATGGCATCCAACGACTCCACCGAAATGTTCCGGGATCTGGTCGAAATGTCCCAGGACCTCATTTGGCAATGCGATGCCGAAGGTCGATACACCTATCTGAATCCTGCTTGGGAAGCCACCTTTGGATATACCCTTGCCGAAATGCTGGGCAAAAGGTTTACGGACTTCCAGACCCCAGAAATGGCCCAAAGGGACAAACAGGAGTTTAGCCGGCTAATGCAGGGTGGGGTGGTCAGCGATTTGGAAACGGTCCATGTTGGAAAGAATGGCGAGCCCATTCATCTGTTGTTTAATGCAAAATATACCCGAAATGAGAACGGAAATATCGTTGGTACACGAGGAATTGCGCAAAACATTTCTCAACGCAAAACGGCAGAAGATTCGCTCCAAAGTTCGCAGGAGCAACTTTCAGCATTCCTGCAAAACTCTCCCATCTACGCTTACATCAAAAAGGTCACGCAAAAAGAAAGCCGAGTTTTGCAGGCGAGTGACAATTTCAAGAATATGATTGGAATCTCGGGGCGAGACATGATTGGAAAGACCATGACAGAACTCTTTCCTCCCGAGATTTCAAAAAAAATGACCGAAGACGATTGGTTTGTCGCATCTAAAGGCGAAACCCTGCGTATCGATGAAGAACTGAACGGCCGGTCCTATACCTCAATCAAGTTCCCCATTCGCCAGGGCGAGAATGTTTTGCTGGCGGGCTACTCCATTGATATTACCGAGCTAAAGAATAAGGAAGCCGCCTTATTGGATGCTGAAAAGAATTTTCGGGCTCTGTTTGAAAAAGGACCTATCGGTGTGGCCTTCCATGAAATGATCTATGATGAATCCGGCAAGGCCATCGACTATCGCTTTATCGATGCAAACAAATCCTACCAAGAACTCACCGGTGTTGACCCTCGTGGCAAAACGGTCATCGAGGCCTTCCCAGGAATTGAAAACGATCCCTTCGACTGGATTGGAACTTTCGGCAAGGTCGCCAAAACCGGGCAAGAAATTCGCTTTGAAACTTATCTGCAGGCCAATGATCGTTGGTACGACTGTGTTGGCTACCAGTACAAGCCTGATCATTTTGTTGCGGCGTTCATTGAGATCACCAAGCGCAAAAAGGCAGAAGAGGCCTTGCGCGAAAATGAAGCGGTATTCCGGGTCCATGTGGAAAACTCCTTCGATGTGCTTTTTACCCTAAATGACCGAGGCGAATTTGTATTTGCCTCTCCCGCTTGGGATCGTCATTACGGGTACCCAGCCAGCTCCGTAATTGGCAAGTCATTTGCAGATTATGTTCACCCCGAAGATGTTGCCCCCTGCCAAGAATATTTGATGCATTGCTTGAGTACAGGCCAAGGTGGCAGTAGTCCTCCCTACCGGGTAAAGCATGCGAATGGGGGCTGGGTCTGGTTCACCGCGAACGGCACCCCATTTACAAACGGTCAGGGTGAGCGCCAGCTGATCGGAGTGGGTCACGACATTACCGGAATCAAAAACAAAGAAGAGGCCTTATTGGAGGCCGACAAGAAATTCCGCGCACTGTTTGAAAAAGGTCCCATCGGCGTGGCCTTCCATGAAATGGTCTATGATGAATCGGGCAAGGCCATCGACTATCGCTTTATCGATGCAAACAAATCCTACCAGGAGCTCACCGGTGTGGACCCTCGTGGCAAAACGGTCATCGAGGCCTTCCCAGGAATTGAAAACGACCCCTTCGACTGGATTGGAAAATTTGGAAAAGTCGCCAAAACCGGGGAAGAAGTTCGCTTTGAAACCTATTTGCAGGCAAACGATCGTTGGTACGATTGCGTGGGTTACCAATACAAACCCGACCATTTTGTGGCCGCGTTCATTGAAACCACAAAGCGGAAAAAAGCTGAGGAAGCCTTGCAAGAAAGCGAACGCCAGTTTGCGGACATGGCGACCAACTCACCGGGAGTCATTTACCAGTTTTACGCTCGCAAAGATGGCACCACGGGGTTTTATTATGTGGGGCCCAAGAGTGAGGAGATTTTAGGTTTATCCTCCGATGTTTCCTCGCCGGATTGGCAGAATTTGGGGGAGTTGCTTCACCCGGACGACAAGCAAGCCTTTATTGATGCAGTTGGCTCGGCCATTGTACAAATGAAGGAATTGAACTTTGAATGCAGAATGATGACAAAAATGGGCATGAAATGGATTCACTTCCTTTCCAAGCCAATGATAAAGAACAATGAAATCGTATTTAACGGAATCATTACTGACATTACTGAGCGCAAAAAGTCTGAAGATAAACTTCGCATTAGCGAAGAAAAGCTGAGCACGCTATTCACCTCAATGACAGAAATGGTCTTGCTGCACGAACTCGTTTTCAATGAACAGGGCGAGCCGGTCAATTATCGGATTATGGATTGTAACCGTGCCTTTACTTCGCTCACCGGGATTTCCAAAGAAGCTGCGATTGGAAAACTTGCCACCGAAGTATACCACACTGAGGTTGCTCCCCATTTGGAAGATTATGCCCAAGTGGCAATCACCGGAGAGCCTTTCGAGAGTACCGAATATTTCGAATCCAGCGATAAACATTTTTCCGTGTCGGTCGTTTCGCCTCGGAAGAATTCTTTTGCAACCATATCCACAGACGTCACCAGCATCCGACACATCCAACAGGTGATCACCGCCAAAAACAAGGAACTTGAAAATTACCTGTATGTGGCATCCCATGATCTGAGATCTCCTTTGGTAAATATTCAAGGATTCAGCCAGCGCCTTCAAAGCCAAACGCAAGAAATTTCTGAGATTCTTGTCGGTAGCAATCTGGACCCCTCCATCCAAAAAGGCATTGAAACAATTGCGAATGAAGGCATTCCAAGATCCCTCCACTACATCACCTCAAGTGTGACTAAAATGGATGCGTTGATTAGCGGGCTTTTGGAAATATCCAGAACCGGCCGAGTAGAAATGACCATTGGGCTAGTAAAAATGGACAAGTTGTTTAAGTCTATCGTTTCTGCGCAGGGCTTTCAAATTTCGGAAGTCTCGGCCCAGATTCAATTGACAGATATTCCCAATTGCTATGGAGACGAAAATTTATTGAATCAGCTATTCTCCAATTTGATCGGCAATGCAGTCAAATACCGGGATAAACAAAGGCCTTTGCAAATTGAAATTTCGGGCAAAGTGGATGCCAATAAAGTCCGGTACACAGTCAAGGACAATGGAATTGGAATAGAAGGGCGTCACATTGAAAAGATTTGGGATGTATTCTATCGGGTGGATCCTGTTTCCAAGGGCACAGGAGACGGCCTAGGTTTGAGTATTATCAAAAGAATCGCTGACAGGCACCGGGGTAGAGTTTGGGCTGAATCCGAACCAGGAGTCGGAAGCCAATTCCATGTAGAGCTTTCCAGGGTGGCGTTTGTGAATGGCAATTGACAAGAAGCATCATCATGGGTAACGGTATTTTACAGTTGCGGTCTCTTAAAACCAGGGTGACCCTCTCTACCTTAGCCATATTCGTGGTGAGTATTTCGCTTACCTCTTTTTATGTTCGACACATGTTGCGTGAAGAAATGCAAAGCATGCTGGGTGAACAGCAGCTCTCGACGGTTTCCATCATCGCAGGCGACATTGATCAATCCCTGAGCACCCGGGTTAGTGCCCTGGAAAATGTGGCAAAAAAAATGACGCCGGCCATGTTTGCCAATCCACCTACTTTGCAGGCTACCCTAGATGATCGGCCAGCCCTGGAGACGCTATTCAATGGAGGCTATTTCGTTGTACGCTTCGATGGCTTGGTGATCGCTGATTTCCCTCTTTCCACGGGTCGCCGTGGGCTCAATTTCTCTGACAGACCCTTTATCGCCCAGGCATTGCAAGGCAAAGCCGCCATCAGCAAGCCCTTCAAAGGACTGGTAACTCCGGATCCCATTTTTGTGATGACGGTGCCTATTTTTGATGGTCAAGGCAAAGTACTCGGAGCCTTAGGTGGCATAATCAATTTGGGCAAGCCCAATTTTTTAGATAAAATGACGAGTGGTAGTTATGGTCAGTTTGGCGACTATCTTCTTGTCGCTCCCCAGTACCACCTGGTGATCACCGCCACGGAAAAAAGCCACATCCTGGAACCTCTCCCTGTTTCTGGAAAAAGCGCGTTGATTGACCGCTTTATTCATGGCTACGAGGGTTCGGGTGTGATGCTAAACTCAAAGGACGAGGAGGTTTTGATCTCTGCGAAAAGGATCCCCACAGCGGGTTGGTACTTGGCGGCCACCATCCCTACGGCTCGGGCATTTACTCCCATAAAATCCATGCAACAACGCATGAAGATGATGTTGATCCTGGTAATCCTGTTTGTGGGGGGCATGATGTGGTGGATCATCAAACGTCAGCTCACCCCAATGCTTGATGCCGCCAAAACACTGGCAACTCTTGCCGATTCAACCCAGACCCCGCAGCCCTTGCCGATCGCAAGGCAGGACGAAGTTGGCGATCTGATCGGTGGCTTCAATCGTCTTTTGCGTGTTTTGGCCCAGCGTGAAGACATGCTCCGGCAAAGCCAAGAAAAATTTAGCACCTTGTTTACTTCCATGACAGAAATGGTGGTGCTGCATGAATTGGAATTCAACGCGCAGGGTGAGGCGATCAATTACCGGATAATTGACTGCAACAATGCATTTACCGCAATGACTGGGATTCGAAAAGAGGATGCCATCGGTAGACTGGCCACCGAGGTATATGCTACGGAATCAGCGCCTCATTTTGATGAATTTTATCGTGTAGCGCAAACGGGGGTACCCTACGAATTCCTTAGCCATAATGAGCAATTGGAACGATATTTTTCCACCTCGGTGGTTTCGCCAAAAAAGGACAGTTACTGTTCAGGTCTGAAAATTCGGCATACGCCTATTGACCAGGTCGATGATGGCGTTCATCACGCTGACCGCTTGCTTTCTTGAAGTTGATATTACTGAGCGCAGGTCACAGAAATCTTTGGCCCCTTGTTGAGAGCGA
>CAIRAY010000065.1 GCA_903876665.1 uncultured Fibrobacterota bacterium
AAGGGGGCAACGGCCAGCCCACCAGCCATGGTCAAGTTCGATGCAAACACAGGTAAGAGACTTTAACGGAGGACATAATGGGAAATATTTCAAAGGATTTTAACCGCAGTGAGTTTGCCTGCACGGGCAAAGATTGCTGTGGCGGCGCGGCACCAATGCATCCGGAACTGGTGATTGCGCTGCAGCATTTGCGGGACCTCGCCGGAGTTCCACTCAAGGTGAACAGTGGCTTTCGCTGCATTAAGCACAACAAGGAAGTGGGTGGCAAACCCGATAGTTATCACCCCTTGGGAATGGCCGCTGATGTTGCTGTACCACCGCGAATGAGCGCAGTGCAGCTCGTAGCACTAGCAGAGCAAGTTCCGCAATTTGCAAACGGAGGCATTGGAATCTACAGCACATGGATCCATGTCGATGTGCGTTCTGAAAAAGCGAGGTGGAGAATATGATCAACGATAAGATGATAGGCCACTCCATTGGTTTGAATGGCCCCTTGCGTGTAGAGCTGCTGCCAAATGGAATCAGCGCCATTCTCGTGCGTCCCTTTATTGTGCGGTGCAAATCAGGTCGTATCGTGGAAGTGCCTGCGGGATTCCAGACGGACTTTGCATCGGTGCCCAGAGCATTCTGGAGATTGATTCCTCCTTGGGGTCCGTATTCTCCTGCGGCAGTCGTGCATGACTATCTGTATACCACTGGCCTTGTCTCGCGAGCAGAAGCCGACAAGATTTTCCTGGAACTCATGAAGCGACTCGACGTTCCTGCATGGAAGCGCAACGTCATGTATTGGGCTGTTCGCATGGCTGGCGCATCGCGTTACACCATGGCAAAGACGTGCAATGTCTGAAGGATCGTTTTACGGAAAGTATCGAGCCTTCGTGAAGGACAACAACGACCCAGAACGCTTGGGTCGTGTCCGCATGGAAGTACCCGCCGTCCTTGGTGTTGGGGAAGAATGCTGGTCCGACTGGGGCTGGCCTTGTTTCCCTTATGGTGGGAATGAGGATTCAGGCATGTTCCTAGTGCCCGAAGAAGGGGCATCTGTGTGGGCTGAATTTGAAGGCGGTGATCCTCAATTTCCAATCTGGAGCGGTGTGTGGCTTGCCGGTAGTAATCCAGGGGAACAGCCCAAGGAGAGCTCTAGAACTTGCGACCAGGCCGACTGTAAGGATTGCGAGGACAAAGCTGATCATCAAGCGAACCCGCAGGATCATGCGGAGCACAAGAAATACCATGCGCATCCGCCATACTATTGCCCACGCTTCAAAGTGCTTTTTAAATCCGAGACCGGGCACACCATTCTTGCAGACGACAAGGATGGGAAAGAGCTTTTGAAACTCTTAGATCGCTCTGGCCAGACGATTGAATTCTCTGCACCTGTCAAGCCATCGAAGCAGTCCGGTAATGCCCTGCGACGTGGTGAGAAGGATTGCGGAAAATCTACGGGTCTTGACTTGAAGAGTCATGTTGTTGATGGCAAAGCCCATATTGCGCTGATCGACTTATCCAATCAGAAGATCCGTCTTGACGCTTGGCAAGATGAAGAGAAGGTGCATATCCTCTCTGGTGATTCTGCAGGTACCCGGTGGCAGAAAGTGCTTCTCGATACCACTAAGGGCAGAGAGAAAGTGACGCTCTTTGGCCTGTGTGGAAAACAATCGATCGTGATCAGTTCCGTAAAAGGCAAAGAGTCAATTTCGTTCACCGATGCCGCAGGGCAAAAAATTCTCATGAGTGCAGCACCAGGAATGGAAAGCATCACCATGACAGATAAATCAGGAAGCGTAATCAAAATGGATGGGTTGGCTGGAATCATCCAGGTCAAGTCAACGGCGCAAGTTTTCATCAACACTTGACTCAAGGATTCAAAAATGGAAAACCAGAATTATACGATCACCAAAGAAATGCTCGCGCAAACCTTCGACAGTTGGCGTGAGGAATTTCGAGATATTCTTGAAAGCCACCGACGAGAAATTCAGGCGCGGCTTGAGATGATCGAACGTGAAATAGAAAAGAAGTCGGACAAGGAAAATGTGGATATTCTTGTGCGCAATATCCATGAAGAACTGCGCCGACATGCGGAGGAACTGAACCGCATTCACGGTCGGGTATCTGCTAAGATGGGTACCGAAACCATGTGGAAAATCGTAGGCTTGACGCTTTCACTGGGCACCCTTATCGGTGGCCTGGTTGGGTTCATGTTGAACATCATGCTCAGGATCAAGTAATGGCAGCTCCGCTTGCAAAGATGGGAGATCTCACGAGCCATGGTGGCGTTATCGTAAGTGGCGCTACTCGTAGCTTATTGGAGGGCGCTCCCATTGCAAGAATGGGCGATCTACACGCATGCCCAATTCCTGGCCATGCAGTGAATCCCATCATTACAGGGAGCGTCACCACAATGGTGGAAGGAGCTCCAGCGGCTCGGATGGGTGACTTAACTGCATGTGGGGCCATGATCATTGCAAGTTCCGCAACCAC
>CAIRAY010000066.1 GCA_903876665.1 uncultured Fibrobacterota bacterium
TCGCCTATTCCGCCGAACCTGGAACACCACTAAGAAGCCCGAGTGCCTCCTATGGCACTTGCAAGTCTATGCGTACTTTCACAATGCCGTCCTTATCAAAGCCTAGGCAAAGGACCAACAGGGTAATAGGCCAGTTTAAAATGCTATTTGTTCTTTTTAAGAATGGCTATTGCAAGGATGATCGCTACCGCAGCGGTGCTCGCGACAACTGCACCTGAGGAGGGCATGGCAAGCCAACGCAACGCTTCCTTCGCTGCGCCAGTGCTTCCAAGGCCAGGAGCCAGGAACCCCGCCCACAACCAAAATACAGAGTACCCTAATCCACCAAGTCCCAGTCCAAGGCTAATTCCCGTGGTCAAGATTGGTTTGGTGCCAAGCAGGCTAACCAGCAAAATCAATCCGAGTGCGACAGACCCAATGGCACCCGCGTGCAAATGCGCCCGCTTCATATAAGTCCACGACTTGTCCAGCACCACCTTCATCTCTTTAGCGTCTCCATGGTATTCCGCATCAAAGACGACCAGGGCTGACGCATTCAACCTTGACTTGATAAGATCCTCATTTAAGCCAAAGACGATGCCAACCCCAAATCCAAAAAGAATGGTAATCACAGTCAGCAAAAGACCAGGCAACGCTGGACGCAAAAGCACCATGATATTTTGGCTAAAATCATTTGTTGATGAATTCATAACACAACTCCTTGATTTGGTCCTGCAATTCTACAATGAAATCACATCCAAGACAATCAGAAAGCCAGAATACTCGACTGCAAGCATATTATGACTGATGAATACCAACCTCCCCCATCCCCCCGTTCCCGCAACGTCGCTGAGCTCGGCCCAAAAGGCCGGCGAACTCCCCCCGTCCCGCGAACTGCCAAAGGCAGCAGCGTTCCCCTCCCGTTCCCGCAACGTCGCTGAGCTCGGCCCAAAAGGCCGACGAATCCCCCCGTCTCCCGCGAACTGCCAAAGGCAGCAGCGTTCCCCTCCCGTTCCCGCAACGTCGCTGAGCTCGGCCCAAAAGGCCGACGAACTCCCCCCGTCCCGCGAACTGCCAAAGGCAGCAACGTTCCCCTCCCGTTCCCGCAACGTCGCTGAGCTCGGCCCAAAAGGCCGGCGAATCCCCCCGTCCCCCCCAAATAAAAAAAACCTGCCCATGGAGGCAGGGAAGTTGAGGGCCAAGGAGGGATTCCCAGCGAGGCCGTTTCAGTCCAAGGCGAGAGGACGAAGACATAGCCCAGCTATGGCGAGGACGAACAACGAAGGAATGGAATGGCCGCAGCGGGAAGCCCCCTTGGAACGAGACTTCCCTGCCGGAATACTAGACCATCATGGCCATTAGGGTTGCCTCCGCCACCAGCTCCCCATTCACCTTCACCGTGGCCTTCATGGTGCCAATGCCCCGGCGATATTTTTCTTCTTCGCACTCGATGACAAGCACATCGCCCGGACGTACGGGCTTGCGGAAACGACACGCATCTACGCCCATGAAGGCAGGACGCTTGCCTTCGTTTTCGTCATGGCAGAGGTACATCATGATGCAACCGGCCTGGGCCATGGCTTCGACCTGAAGCACACCGGGCATTACCGGCTCGCTAGGAAAATGGCCGCTGAAGAAGGGCTCGTTGAAGGTCACATTCTTCTGGCAAATAATCTTGTTGGGAGTCCCGGTCTCGAAGGAAAGAACCTTGTCCACGAGGAGGAATGGATAGCGATGGGGCAACAGCTTGAGGATGGCGGCAAAGTCGAGGACGGCGCCGGATTTTTCTGGCTTGGGGAGGGTATCGATCAGGGACATAGGCTTCGAATCCTTTTGATGATGTGATGATGGGCGGCGTGCCCACCGTTGTGTATCCGAATTTTCAATCTAGGTAAATGAGGGCCCATGGTGGCAAGGTCTCCGACCAGGTCCAGCATTTTATGGAGGGCTGGCTCCTGGGGATGCCGGAAGGGTGCGCCAGCAAGCACTTCGGTATGGGACAAATTTTGACGCAAAAGAAGTCCACAATGTTTTTGCGCACCTAAGAGCAATCCTCGCGCCTGGGCCTCTTTGAAGTCCGGTTCAAAAATAAAGGTCCGCGCCGACAGAACCGGCAACAAATCTTCGCAGGTGCGAATCTCCAGACTCAGGCGATCTGCGTAACCATGTCGGTCCAAAGAAACATCCAAATGGAGAGAATCGTCCATGCTCGCCTCCACAGAAAAATAGCCGTAGCCAAAATCGTAGCGGTCCACCAGAGGGCAGGCGTAGAAGTGCAGATCCCCAGAAGGAGCCCCCAGCCCCTTCTCCAATTCCTCATAAAAAGGGCGCGCGCTGCCATCCAGTATGGGGACTTCCTCCCCAGATATTTGAATATTCATATCGGAACATGGCCAGCATAAAAGCGCCGCAGCCAAGTGCTCGGGAGTCCTCAAAACCTGTTGACCCGCAAGCAAAACCGTTGTTCTTTGCGCACAAAGTTCGGCCTCCCGCAAAGCAAACTCCCGGCCTCCCAAAAACCAGCGCTGACCCGCACCCGAAAGGCCCCGGGTCAATATTACTGATTCATTTTGTCCAGAATTAAGTCCGATTCCTTGCATCAGGAATCCCGGGAAGAAAGCTTGCGCAAGGTCGCGATCGCCCGCTTCCAGGAAGCGATGGGCTCGGCAGGAAATCCAGCAAAGACGGCCCCAGCGGGCACATCGTGACTGACTCCGGATTTAGCGGCGATGCGGGCTCCTTCGCCAATGCGGACATGCTGCGCCACTTGGGCCGCACCGCCAAACTCCACGCCATCACCCACCAGCACCCCCCCGGAAAGGCCTGAACCTGAAGCCATCATTACGCGACGACCGACTTGGCAATGGTGGGCAATCTGCACAAACGAATCCAGACACGATTCATCACCAATCCGGGTAGATTCCAAAAAACCACTGGCGACAACCGAATTGGCACCGATTCGCACCCGATCGCCGATTTCAACGCCCGCATAATGCGGAACGGCAATGCGACGGTCACCTTCCGCACGGAATCCAAAGCCACGCGCCCCGATCACCACACCGGCCTGGATCACACAATCCGACCCCAACCGCGCTCCGGGGTAAAGGGTCACATTGGCCTCGAGAACCGTATTCCAGCCCACCTCAGAACCTTGCGGCACCACGCAGTGAGGCCCTATTTGCGCACCGGGCCAGATGGTACCCTCCACCACCGCAGTCGGATGAATATTCGCATCCCAAGCGATTTTAGGCTCGGGCCATGCGATCAATGGCTCATGAAATTCTTTGAGAAGTAAAGCCATTGCGGCGTAAGGATCGGCAACCTGAATCACCACACAATCCGGAGGCGGGGTTCCCTGGATTCCGAATACTGCCAAAAGGATTCCAGCCTGGGCGGTGCGGGAATCCCCCACCCACGTATCCAATGTCCAAAATGCCAAGTCATCCCGTGTCGCAACGCGCAACGGTGCGGCCCCGAAAACCTGACGAGAAGAATCGCCCTCAAGCAACCCATCCACCCTGCGGGCAATGATGGCCGCCGAAACAGGCCGCAAAGCAATCCCGCGTTGGGTCATGTGAGGGAGAAGGCGCTGCTCCATTGCACTACTTGGAATTCAGATAGTCGAGCACCTTTTGGGTCAGGTCATTTTCCTTTTTCCAAAAGAGGACGGCTCCCGTGGCCCGGTCGAGCACCAGATCATAGCCTTCCTGGAGGGCGACTTCTTGAATGGCCTTGCGAATGATCTGAATGACGGGCGCGGAAATCTTTTCGTTCTCCGTAAGGAGCTGTCCTTCGCGACCATAGATTTTATTGATGAATCCCTTGAGCTCCGTGTCTTTACGGGTGTATTCCGCCTCAAGCTCCTTGCGGCGTTCTTCCGAAAGCATGAGGGATTGCTTCTCGAGCTTTTCCTTCAGGGAGGCGAGTTCCTTTTGCAATAAGTTCGCCTGCTGTTCCCACCTTGCAACCTGACGGTCATATTCTTCCTGGGCTTTTTTGGTACCCGTGTACCCGTCAAAGACAATCTTCGAATCTACGTGGGCAATACGAACTTCGTCCGCAGCCAAGGATGCACCCGCGAGCAGAGCCCAACAAAGAATTATACGAACCAGCATAAAAGCCTCCAAGAACTTGGTTCAAATATACAGAAATGCAACCCCGGAAGCGAGATTGCATTTAGTATTAGCCGTCAACCCGGTTTTTTAGTTCCGGACAGGCAAGCCTGTCCGGAGCTAAAAGCCCTGGCCGATCAGGAAGTTGAATTGCATTCCGCCGACCGTGGTGTAATTGTAGCCACCGAAGGATTCACCGGGATCGAGAGGCCAAGCGAAGTCAAAGCCAATGATTCCGAGCATTGGAACGATCACGCGGAAGCCAAATCCAAAGTCCCGTTTAAGGCTCGAGGGATCCCACTCGGAAGTGGGGGCAGGCAAATCCTTGCCAGGCACCACCTGGGAAGGATCATAGCGCTTGCCAAACACATTGCCCGCGTCGAAGAACAGAGGCAATAAATAGAAGCGGTTCTCAGCGAGCGGATAGGTAAGCTCCGCCGACATGAATTGATAAGAGCGACCCAAGCGACGGTATCCGATGGATCCCGGAGTGTAACCGCGAAGCAGACCCTGATAACCTAATGCGCCACCCATCTGGTAAAGCGAGCTATACTGCAGAGCATCGCCCACAATGAAGCCATATTCGTTGGTAATTCCCAGGGCCAAAGTTTGATGATTGACCTCAAAAATGGGGAACCACCATTTGAGGGACAAATCTGATTTCCAATAACGGAAATCTTGCAGGCCAATGCCAGCCTTGGAAATGCTTGCGGTCAAACGGGAACCATCGTTGGGGAACATGGGAAGATTTTTGTCATCGCGAATAATGCTCGCACCCACGGTGGAGGAATAGCCGGAATTGACAATCAAGCTGCCTGGAATGTTGTCGCCCTGCATGTATCTCTGGAAGCTGTAATCCATCTGCCCATAGAAGTAGTCATCGGGGAAGGAAAGACGACTGCCCAGAAAGGTTGAGGCACCGTAACGAATGATATTGGCATCGGCCTGAACACCCTTGGTCCAGGTATAGTTGACGCTACCACCCCAATTGGTGGGACGATCCAAAAACCATGGCTCGGAAAAGCTCAGGGTGACATTCTTTTTGTCGGTACCGTATTCCAGATTGACATCGGCACGCTGGCCATCGCCCATGCAGCAATTGGGCATGGAGAGACCCAAGGTTCCCACCAAGCCATCACGGGCGGAGTAGGCAAGTCCAGCGCTGAACGTTCCCGTTCCTGCCTCTTTTTCGGAGGCATGGAACACCAGGTCGATGTCCTGTTCGCTCCCTTGCACAGGCTGGATATCGGGAGTCAGATTATCAAAATAATTCAATTGGAACACATCGCGGAAGGAGCGTTCCATCAGAGACTGACGGTAGGTATCGCCAGGGAACAGCTTGATTTCGCGACGGATGACCTTGTCTTTGGTGCGGGTGTTGCCCTTGATGGTTACCCGGCGGATAATGGCGGGGAGACCTTCGGTGATATCAAAGGTAAGATGCACGATGGAATCCTGAAAATCCCGGCGTTCTTCAAGCCGCGCGAAAAGGTAACCGTCTTCACGATAGGCATCCATGATGTTTTTCTTGGTGGCCTCATAGGCGCGGAAATCAAAAATGCTCCCGGAATCGTTTTGCACAATGGACTTAAGCAGAGGAGTCGGCAAAATTTCGTTGCCACTGAAATGGATGGAGCCTGCATAGTAGCGATGCCCCTCATCAATTCCAATGTTGATATTAACGAGAGTGCTCGTCTTGATGGAATCCCAAGTTTGCAATGCAGGGTAGGTTTCTTCCAAAGTCAGACGCGCCAAACGACGATCCTCAAAGCCATTGCGCGTCTTCAGGGAAAGAAGAGAGTCAATCGCTGGAGTCCATTTGCGGTCAGGCAGAGCGTCGATCCATTGTCCACGTAGTTCCGAAGAGGTGATAATGCGGTTCAGGATTTCGAGAGCCTGTTCTTCGGTGGTGATCACAGGGACCGGCAAAGCCTGGCCTGCAGGGGAAAACCCTTTGCGGAACTTGCGGAAATAATGGGAACCCCTTTCGTAGGTTCGGCCCGCGAGCAGGTGCATGGCGGACTTCTGGTCGGCGATGTCCTGAGTCAATTGCTGATTCAGAGCCTTCAGGGAATGGGAAGACCCAACCATACGGCCCAGGTAAAACTTGAAAGAAGAATCCGGGAGATACTGGGCTTCGTATTTGGTGAGCGCCGCATCCAGGAATCCCTTGGATTTACATACCATGAGAACGGAATCGCGCGCGGCTTCAAACGCCTCTTCTTTGAATTCGCCGGAGCCGTACCATGTATTGAGCTCAAGGCCCATTCCACTCACAATTTCGTCCTGCGGGACATGGGGATTTCCAGAAACCGTGATGGACTGGATGACCACCTTTTCACCCTCAGTAACGGTGAAGGTAACGTGCATTTTGCCTTCGTCCACTGGAGATTCCTTCACCCCAACTTCGGCCAGCAAAAAGCCTTCCGATTTGTAGTGGGAAAGAATCGCCTGACGCGAACGCTCGAGCTGGGAACGATTATAGACACGACCAGGAATCAAAGAGATTTTTGTTTGCAAGTCTTCTGCGGTAACGACGTCATTGCCTTCGATGGAAAAAGTGTCGAGGGCCGGAAGCTCAACAAAACGGAACACCACATCGAGCTCGTCCTGGCGCTCTTGGGAGTAGTCGTACCAAGCGGTCACATCATCAAAAAGACCCGATTCGTAAAGGGAGGTGACGGAGGCTTTGACCTTCCCCGCGAGGTTCGCAGGAGTCAGGGCTTGGCCGACATCAAGCTGAACTCGGCTACGGACTGCCGATTCATCGACATTGAGCAATCCTTCGTAACGAACCGCCCGAATCTTGGATGTCTCCAAGGCAGAATTCGCCACATCTTCCACAAACTGAGCGGAGGCGACACCGCACAGGGAAACAACCAGTATGAGCCATGATAAACGCATTAGAGGCAAAAAATACAAAAAACCCCTGCCGGAAACGTTCCGGAAGGGGAAATAGCCTGGGGATTCGCATAAAAGCGCAAACGGGATGCCTGAAATGTCATGCCCGGCACGGGCATCACCGGTGCTTGTTGCTGCATTGTTCGGATGTGGTGCGGTGATGGCCGTTCCGGCCATGACAACCGGGACGACAAAGACAACACAGCTACCCAAAAGGCCTGGGATTTCTTTAATGCGTTTGCTCTAGAAAAATAGCCTGGGGATTCGCATAAAAGCGCAA
>CAIRAY010000067.1 GCA_903876665.1 uncultured Fibrobacterota bacterium
CGGGCATTTGGCCGCACTCCAGGACACTCAGATCGATATTTTGAATATAGCAGGCCAAGGCACTCTGCGCTTGCAAGACCTGTTGCTAGACGCCCAGAGTCAATCTCAGACGGCCACCCAAAAGGCAACAGCCCTCCAATCGCTTTTACAAGACAAATTGATCGGAGCTGTGAACTTGGCCAAGAGCGAAGTGCTCAAGCTCCAAACCCCAGCCACCACCTTAAATGATTTTGTGACAAGTCTCAATACCCAGTTCAATACCATGACCAGCCAGGCCAAGGCCATTGGTGGCGAGTGGCTTGCCGGGCTCAGTGCAAAAACCGATATCGCTAACCCTAGCCGCCTCACGCTTTCGCTAGACCTTGGTAAAGCCATTGCGGGCGGATCCATTGCCCTGAACGATGCCATGGGAGCATTGAATTTAACCGGTGAAAATGGCTCGCTTTTGCATGCCGGTTTTCAAATTGAACTCGCACTTGACTTGACCTCCACCCCGCAAGGTGAAGCCACGGACTATTCTTTTGTCGCAGCTGCCACCCCATTTACCATCAAGGCCCAAGCCGGGGCAACCATCCAAGACCTGTCGAGCCTAGGGCTCAATTTTAACTTGGGGCTATTGAGCCTTTCTGAAAAGGCTAATACTCCACCTGTACTTAATCCGGAAACGAACCCAGTACAAGTACCTGTAATTGTCCCCGATCTTGACCTGCAAATATCCGTGGGTAGCGGAGGATTTGAATCCCATTTGACCGGGAATATGGAGTTTACTGCGGCCACTGGTAGCATGCCGGGTTTACCGATCTTTGCGGGCGATTTGACTCTAACGAAAACCTTAGCAGATACCAGTTGGCAATTGAATACCTCCAGTGTATTTACCGCGCCCGATATGTCTGGTTTTGATTTGACCAAGTTCGATAAATTGTCACCTAGCGATATCATTAATCAATTGCAGAGCACAGTCCAAGGCGCAATGGATAGTTTTAAAACCAATTTGCAACCCTTCGCAGCTGTGGTTTCTGGCGATGCCCTAAAAAACGCAGTGGATTTTGGCACCGCGATGTTGCAAAAACTAAATGAAATTCAAGCTCAGGCACCCCAAAGCCTTAGCGACTTAATCAAGCTACTGCCTAAATCGTGGGGGCTAACCAGTGTATTTGATGTGGCACACCCCGATTCATTGACCCTTTCCATTAATTTAGCGGCTGACATAACCCCGCAAAGCCTTGCCTTGGTGTTGGCGACAGACCTGGTCAAGAGCGATGCCATGGTGAAAGTGAGTGGTAGTGGAGTTCTAAGCTGTGGCATGACTCTCGACCTTAGTGAAGGCTCTGTTGCACCAACAGAACGCATTACCGTTTCAACACCCGTTTTGACTGCCAATGTTCAATTGTCTTTAAGTGACTCCTTTGAAAATGTGGCGATTCTTTCCACCGACCCCACTGCAAATACCGCCACCTTGGCGCTGCCTGCAGGCTCAGTACAAGTCGGTGATTATTTAAGCATTGCAAGCGAGTATTATCAGGTCAAAACCATAGATGCAACAGGTGCCACGATCAGCACCCGGAGCCTAAATTTAACCACCCTCAATACCAGTGCGACCCCCTTGCTAACGGTAAACCGGGTAAGCCTTTTGACTGCGGCTGTAGGCCCCATGGCCATTGATGTGCTCGGGTCAGGTTCGCTGTCCTTAGCTGTAAATGGAGCCACGGTTACCCCGACAAATTCATTGGATTTTAAGTTTCATGCCCAAGGCTTTGATTTAGGGGATACCGCTCTAAACTTTGCGTCTAATCAAGCTGGAGAACTTGTAGCCTCCTTTGTTCCCGACCTCCCTAACCTTAGCGACATGAGTGTTGCATCCATTTTAGACATGTTGGGTGGAATGGTCCAGCAGGCCGCCTTGCCTAGTGGTCAGTTGCCGCTGGTCAACCAGTCAATGGATCAGGTCATGTCTGGGGTGCAAAAAATTCAAGGGCTGATCAATGGCCTAAAAACTCAGAACATTGCCACCTTAACGGAACTCCAACAGACCTTTAAAACCCAACTTCCCCTGTTGGGGCTGAGATTACCTGTGGATCAATTCCCCAGTTTTGAAATCGACCCGGTAACTTGTGAGGTTCAATTAAAATTTGGCTTTACCCAAGTGGTAGAACAATCCTTTGCCCTTGGTCTCCCCTTGCCCGAAAGCCTTCCCATGACAGGGAGCCCGCTTGCGACTGTAAAAGGAAAAATCGCTCTGAACTTAGATGCAAGCCTTAAATGGGATGTCGCTACAGGCGCTCTCGTGCTTGTCGCAAAAGCTGGGCAAGCGCCATTAACCATAGATACAACCTTACTGGTGACAGCTCAAAATGTGAACGTGGGACTTGGGCCCCTTGAGGCCGCAGCAAATATTGGCCTTTACCTAGAATTCGCTGGGAGTTCTGATGGGAGCGGCTTTAGCTCGAGTGGCCTAAAAGGCTTGATTGGGGGCGAATTAGCAGCTACCCTATTAGGTGCAAATATGGGCGCCATTAAGCTCGGAGTTTCGAATGGTAGCACCCTAGAGCAAGCTGACCTCGCACGCTTCGAGGCCCTCTATAACAAAACCGAAGTCTTGGCCGATACGGACTTAGGGTATGTTTCTTTTGACTCGTTCTCTAGTTTAGAAATGGTATTTACCGCACCCGCCGCTTACCCAGCGGACGGCGCCTTGGTGTTCGATGGTCAGTCGGTGATGTCATCTGTAGATGGGGATGCCGCCTTGGGTATGGCGCTTAGCCTTATCGATAATATTCCCGCATTCTCCACCGAAATTCCGTTCCTAAAATTGGGTGATAAAACCACCACATTAAAGAGTTTAATAAGCCTTGGAGATAAAAGTCCATCGACGGTAATGCAGTCGGTAATAGACCAAGTAAAGCAAGCCCTTCAAGCCAAGTTAGCAGAAAAGCTCGTCTTAGCGACTGCAAGCCTAAGTGACGTAAAGAGCAAGCTTGCCGAAGCGACTGGGGTATTGGATAGTTTGGGCAATCCAACTACGATTCTTGACCAAGTAATTGCCGAAGCCAAAGCTAAATTACTTAGCCTGATGCCAGATTTTGAATCATGGGATCTTGGCATTGATGTTGGAGATGTTGTCGGTAGCGCCCTGGCCCTTGACATCAATTTAGGCAAAGGCCTTGACGCAGGTTCCTTGGGTCTCGGTGAATTTGGAGCCTTGAATCTGGGTTCGCTTTTGCCCCAGACCGTGCTTGACTTGAAACTAGACTTATCCCTTGCCAATGGGAACATCAATTTTAATGATGTTGCACTGAATCAAGTGGGCGTCGAATTTAATTTAGATGCAACCACGGATTTGGATTTTGATTTTGGCATGCTTGGCCTCGAGCGTGTTACCAGACCCACATCACTACCTGCAGGCTCAATCGATGGCCTCGCATTCTCCTTTATGCTCACAAACTCCTCTGGTGTATGGGGTGCAAACCATTCCCTAAATCTTGACCTTTGTTTTAATGTCAAAACACCAACGGTCCAGCTTGAGAATCAGCCTGTAGCGTTTACCACTCCTTTGCGCATTGTGTATAGCGAAGCAACTGGCTTTGACCTAACACCTCCTGCGGGCATGGATCCAAGCTCATTGGTTGGATTCCCCAAAGTGAATTCAGGTGATATCGTCAATCAATTATTTACTTACGCTCAATGGGTCGAAACCATGGGCAAATCCGTACTCGGTAAAACCGATTTGGGTGTGGTACAAGGTTCAGCCTCCCAAATCATCAATCTGGGTGCTACCATCAAGAAAGCCTTGTTCCCTGTTAACGACGTCGGTGAGTTTACCGCCTCTTCTTTAGCCACATTCAAGAATGGTCAGATTCAAGCGGCCTTCACCAATGCCGAATCCTTGCAAGCCCTACTTAACACGAGGTTCCAGACTGTCCCTGATTTATTTGGTGATGCCCCTGTGGTCAGTTATGCCAAGTATAGTGACCTGATCGCCTCGCCCAGCGACGTGGTTGCTGGAACTCCAAGTATGTTGGCCGCAGTGGCTCCTGAAATCCCTGATGCTTTAAGCATTAAGTTTGAACTTAAAACGGTTTTTGCAAACAAAACCATGGCCTTGGCCCTCGCCCAGGCTCTCAATAAATTGGGTGCTGTCAATAGCAATGCCCAAGTTACCATTAGTGGTTCCGGGGAACTCGTTTTTGAGATGATCATCAGGCTTGAGGGTGGTGCAAAAATCCAACAGGCAGACGAAGGTACAGGTGATGATTTTAAGCCTGCTACAAAGCTAAGCGACCTGAAACAATTCCCAACCGATGCAACGACCCTAACCGCGGAACAATCCACCGTTACTGCAATCAAGGCGGTTTCGCCTGGGAGCCTGGCGGACGATGCGCGTTTTTTGGTTAACGGAACCGAAGCCCTGCTTAGCCGCGAAAAGAGTTTTGCCACGGCCCTGGGTAGCGGGCATTTCCCCCAACTGACCTTGACCGCCACTCCCACCAATGGAACGGCAAAAGCCATTGTCATGCCAGAGACTCACCGGGCTTATACCCTGGAATCGGGTTTTACCCTGAAAGGGGTCCTTGTCAAAGACCTCGTGCTGCAAATCAAATCAGGCTCCACTATTTCTGCAACCGTTACGGTGACGGCAAAGACTGGAAATAGTAGTCTTGACCAATTAGTTAGCGATATCAATACCGCGATAGCAGCCAAAAATTTGACGAACTTTACCGCTGCAAAGAGTTCCAATGAGCAAAATATTATTTTCACTGCTGTTGGGACTGGCGATCTTTCCCTTGCCGTGGTAGAAACAGGCCCGGCCAAATTTACCCTTAGCCAAGACCTCTCGGTTGCTGCAGAGAAATGGAATGGAATTTTTGCGGATGCGGGTAATGCCTTCTTGGGTTTACATGCTCGGGTTGGAGCGATTTCAGGGGTGAAACAACTGGTGGTGTCAACCCCGCGCGATATCTCTTTGACCAGTTCTAATGGTAATTGGAGCGCACTTCAGACTGTATTTACGGGGAACAATACCAGCCTGGAAGAATTATGCACCGACCTAGATTCAACCTTGGCCACCGCGGGCCTTGCATCGGCTACGGTGTATACCTTTGGCAGTCGCCTGCAAATTGTAAACAGTGCCGAGTTTGAACTGGGCTTCGCGGAAAATTCAGGTGCGTTCTCTACCTTGGGTTTGCCTGTGGGTAAATCCGCACAAACCGCAGTGGTGAGTTCTATTAATGCACTTCCCACTACAGCCCAGACCATATTGTTTACCGTTGATTCGTTCACCACCGCAGTGGTGGTTCCTCAGGGGTCCTACACAAGTATTCAAGCACTGGCAGGGGCCATTGAACAGGCCTTGAGCACAACTAAGCAGACCAACAGCAATGTCTCTTTGCAGGCTCAATATGGCCTATCTGTTTTCGGTAAAAAGTTGGGTAACGATTATCAGATCATGATCACATCTGACCCCGCTAAAATGAAACCAGCAAAGGACATTAATAGTCGCAAGGATTTCTCTGTTGCTGGAGCGGAGAATCTAGGTTTTGGAACGCTTACGCAAAGCCAAAAAATGGTGCAGTCCCAAGTCTTGAGCTCTCAAGGACGACTCGGTCAAGATTTAAAGCTGAATATTTTCCGGGGGACCCAGCCCCTGGTACCGGTGACCGTTAAGGCGAGCGATACTTGGGGGAATACCTCTGTTGAATCCGCATTGATCAATGAAGAAATCACAGTCGATCAAGTAACCACAATCAGAAAAATACCTTCAACGAATACTTTGATCTTCGATATAGAAAAAGCCCTAGACACAGCAGGTTTGAGCGCTGATGTTGAGGTGACTTTAGTGGATGGGCGAATTGGTTTTAAATCCAAACTTGACTCCACCTTGATTCAAGTTCAGGGTGTGTCGGGTTATGAACAATTGGGTTTCTCCAGCACAGTGGTGCAAGGAAATACCAACGACCTAGAAATTATTGGAAGTGATGGGAATTCAACGCAAATTGAAGTCGGTACCCTCACAGGAACCATGACGCTCCAAGCGCTACTGGACAACCTCAATAGCGCACAAACAAAAGCAACATTTACCATTGAAAATGATCATATCAAGGTCGCAGAAAATACCTCCTTTGAAAAACAAGGCTTTACCGTTAGATCGATTAATGGTAGCCGAGTTGCAGAATTATTGGGCATCGCCCAAAGCGGCCAGTATGTCAAGGACGCCACGGGAACCGGAAGCCACTATACCCTCGAAGGCGAAGCTCTGCTCGGTTTGTCTTTGGCTGACCGGTTTATGTTCAATGATATTCATGCCAGTGCTGCAGTAAAGGCAAGTCTAGATACCCCGATTACCGTGGGGGCCTTAACGGTGGATGCCGATGCAAGCAAGCACCTGGCGAGCTTTGTATATGCGGGTACCCCTGTGGTCAAGGTAGGGCAAGTATTGCGCCTTGAAGTGGCGAACCCGGCATATTCTCCAGATACGGCTGGTTCAACAGAGTCTGCAATATTGTGGGATTATTTTAAGGTCACCGCTGTCGAATCTAATCAACTGACCATTGACACACAAAGTATCAATGGTGGTGATCCGGTGCTGAACTTCACCACAGGCATGGCTTTTAGCAAGGTCGCCATTACCTCTGAACTGACGGCAAGCCTTGGCCCAGTTGGTTTCCAGGTGGTTGGCTCTGGCGATATTGGCCTAGGTGGGACCCTTCAGGTTGAAACCACCGCTGGCGACACCAATTTTACCCTAGCAGAGCTCGCCAACTTAACATTAGATGCCGAATTTGCCCCCACAAACACTTTAGACTTGAGCTTGTATGCCCATGGCCTTGACCTTGGGTTACCTCCTGGCGTAAATGTCCCTGCCGCCCCAAGAGTGGGCAACATTCAGCTCCCCACTGTTTTAGGTACTGATCCAAGTATAGGCTGGGTTACCGATGTGGCGGGTACGGGTCTTGATTTTGCGACCCTGTATACACAACAATTAAGCAATCTCAACTTGTCGCAAATTTTAGATATGCTGGGTAGCTTTGCAACAAAGTTGACCATGATGACGGGTAACTTGGATCAAAAGATGCCAGTTGTCAATAAATCGGTTAAGGATTTAGTAAGCATTGGGCAAAAATTTGCCGATGTAGTAACTGAACTGCGCAAAGCCAATGTGACCACCTTGCAAGGGTTACAAACAACCTTTAACGAATATTTAAGCAACGCAATGGGAGTTGCAAATAATACGGTAGATCAATATTTCGCCCTAAAACTTGCCGGTGGTGAGTTGACCTTTGATTTGAGCTTTTTTCAAAACATAGAAGCTCGCGAGGTCTTTAGCTTTGCCCAGACCCAAGGGACTGCGCTAAAAATGGGCGGTAGCGCCGAATTGTACATTCAGGGGCAAGCCAAAGCCCATGCGGAGTTCAAAGTCCAATGGAACGGAACTGGGGTCGATTTTCTTTTTGATCAAGCCCCAACCCTAGGCGTGGACTTGATGGTGAGTGGCGACCGCTTGGACTTTAGCATCGGCCTAGAAGGCACGGGCCTCGATGCCCTTTCGCAACTCATAGAAGTGGGAGATGCGGATTCAACTCATGAAAGCTACTTGGGCTTTGGGGGGCATTTTGCCCTAACCACCGACACCGTATATTCCAATACTCCAATTGGGGGCCTTGCCGTTTCAGACTACACCCCTGAATTGACGGGTGACATTGGCGGTGAATTACCAGTTTTTGTCGCAGGCCGGTATTTAGGCAGTATCAAAATCGGCATTATGAATAACAATGAGGTCACGGGCACAAACCTAGCGACACTCCGTACCCACTACGGGAGTCAATGGAACACTGCCGGCAATTTGAATGTGGGTCAATTAAATGGCTTGCAGGTCAAAGTTGCCGACGAGGTTATTGACGATGGCACCTTAGTGGTAGATGTTTCCGAGGTCGCTGCGGGTATTACCGATTTAATGAACAGCATGCAAAACATGGGCCTGTTCGATAAAATGAAGCTCGCCGTCGAAGGACTCGACCTTTTGTTTGGCACACTGCAAGACAAAATGGACCAAGGCCTCGAAGAAAAGATGAAGTCGGTCCCAGTAGTCGGTAAAGCACTGACCAACGGGGTGGACATGATCGCCACCTTACGTGAAGATGTGATCGACCCATTGCGTGAATTTATCTATAGCGCCGACCAGCTTGACGCAGAATCCGTTGCGGCCTATTTAGAGGATTTGCTGAACCAAAATGACTACCTCAAAGCCTTTAATACCACGGGGCTCCCAGGGGCGCCTAGCCTCGATTGGGGTTCCCAAGCCTGGACTCGGGCTGTGGGGAACATCCAGTACAACTTTGACCAAGCAAGCCAGGTGGCGGAATGGGGCTTTACCCTTGGTGGCGCCTATGCCTTGGGTACCAATATCAACCTTGATTTAGGGTTCCCGGGCCTTGGCTTAAAAACCGAAGGTGGCGTGGATCTTTCCCTGAACTGGGCGCTGAACATTGGTTTTGGCATTTCGGAGGCCCAAGGCTTCTATTTGATTTTGCCCAGTGGCGATGAACTCAGCCTGGGTGTTTCCGCTCAGGTGCAAGGAACCCTCATGGGGTCTTTGGGGATTCTCGGCTTAAAGGCTGATGCCAGCAAGGGCAATGTTTACGCTGTTGCGCAGGTCGGGCTCGATTTAAATGACTTCTATAATGGTGAATCTGGAGATGCGGATCATTTGACAACGGTATCAGGAGCAAGCATCACTTCATTAACTCCTGACCTGACCTTTGCTGCTGATGTTAAAATTGATGTTCCCATCACTCTAGGCATTGTCAAGGATATGGGTGGATCTGGCTCACCCTCATTCCCCAACCTGAATGCCGAGTTTGTTTTTGATTGGAGCAAAACGCTTGATTCAAATGCAGGAACAATCAACACGGTTGGTTTCTCCAGTGTGAATATGGACATGGGCGCCTACATCACCAAGGTGCTTGGTCCGGTAGTGGCGCAAATCAAAAAAGTCACCGACCCCATTGCGCCTTTGGTGGACTTTTTAACCAGCCCCTTCCCGGTTCTCGACGACTTGGGCTTTAGCATTACACCCCTTGAACTCGCTAAAAAATACGCAGCAAGCCAAGGCTACGCCTTTGACGATGGCATGATTTATGCACTCAAAGACCTCATTGATTTAACCAAGAGCATTGGCAATTTCAGTGGCGCTGGGAATATGCAGGTGAACCTGGGCGAGTATTATTTTGTTAAGCCCGGTCGCCGAGATGGTGGTTTGATTCAAGCGGGTGAAAATTTCTTAAACGGCATTGTTGACTCTAATTTATCGAGTTCGACCCCCGCAAATGTTCAAGATGCCATTCTTAAATTTACCGACAAAACCACAGCAGAAGCCATTGAGGACCTCAACACTAGCTTTGCGGCCGGTCTGGCTAGTTCTGGAGCCAGCAGTATTGTAACCAAAGCCAACGGCCAACAATCTGCGGCAACCACAGCAGGCGTTGCCCCCAAGAGCAATTGGTCCTTTATTTGGGACCACCCCTCCGATGCCATGGGCCTGTTAATGGGCAAAAATGTGACTCTGGTGGAATACGATATGCCACCCCTCGAGTTCAATTTCAATTGGAGCCAGTTCTTTAGCATCGCAGGGCCCATCGGCGCTCGTGTGGGCGTTGATTTAGGTGCCAAAATCGACTTGTCCTTTGGCTACGACACATTGGGCATTGCCAACTTTATCAAGAGCGACTACAAGAACTGGGCTTCTTTAACCGACGGATTCTATGTCGGTGATTTTAATAAAGCCGGGCAAGATATTGATGAGCTCACACTACACGGTGGCTTGACTGCCGCGGCTGAACTCAACCTCGGAATCGCCAGTGGTGGTGTGGGTGGTGGAGTATCTGTCGATGTAGGCTTTGACCTGTATGACCCCAACCAGGACGGCAAAGTACGCCTCCGTGAAATGGCCCAGAACATCAAGAACGACGGCCCACTTGGCCTCTTTGATGTGCATGGTGCCATTACTGCAAGCCTGTACGCCTATGTAGATTCGTTCTTGTATAGCGACGAATGGCAAATCACCAAACCCATTACCTTGTTTGAATTTGGAGGTGCAGTTGAACGTAAACAAGTGCTAGCCACCGAGCAAGGTGGCAGCGTGATCGCAAGTCTTGGCACCAACTCCGCCGACCGTCTCAATAGCGATACTACAGATGGTGCCGAAGTTGCTGTATTTGATTTGACCGCAGCGGGAGTGGGTTCTGCAAGTTTAAACGGAAAAGATGGTGGAGATGCCACCAAATCCAACATCGATAAAGCACAGCAGGGCAAGTTTATCATCAATGCGGGCGAAGGTGATGATGTCATTACCCTTAAAGGTTCCGCGGACTACGATATCGAAATCGATGGCGGCAATGGCAACGATACTATTGATCTTTCTGAGCTCGTAATGCTCAATAACCATTTTGTAGTGATCAAGGGTGGTGCTGGCGATGATACCATTATCGGCAGCCAGGGCCGTGATATCATCTTTGGAGACGATGGCGATTACCGCGAGCTCAACGATGCGGCAGGTAACATTGTATCCATCGTGGCTGAAACCACAGGCGATGCATCCCAGTCGGGTAACGATACCATTGCAGGCAACCTAGGCGACGATATTATTTTCGGCGGTGCCGGGAGTGATCTTATTACGGGCAACGGCAAGCTAGCACCCACGGGCACACAAAAAGACGATGATCTCATTTTTGGAGATTCAGGTCGCTATACCCTCACCCAAAAAAATGGCGCTGAGGCTATTGAAATTGATCGAGTGCAAACCGGTGGAATTTTCGGCAACGACACCATCACCGGCGACCAAGGTGCCGACACCATTTATGGTGGCCTGGGCAATGATAAAGTCGACGGTGGTTCGGGCGTTGATTTCATTTATGGGGGCGATGGAAATGACTTGATTCTGGGTGGCTCCGGCAACGATACCATTAGTGGTGGCGAAGGCATGGACATCATTTTCGGTGACCGATTTGAAGGCGCAAGCTTGGATGTGAAGGCTCAGTTTTCAAATGCCGCCTTTTCAATGGAAATGACTTCCGCTTTGAATACCACAATCCAGGCGTCTGACCTTAAGGTTACGGAAGCTACATCTCCTCGATTTACAACAGAAGCCGATGGCACCACTGCAGGCACGGATACCATCGATGGTGACCGCGGTAGCGATGTCCTCTTTGGTGACGGTGGTGGACTCACCGGTTCTGATGATACCATCCGTGGCGGTCTCGACAACGACCTGATCGATGGCGACGGGGGCTCGGATATTCTCGAAGGCAACACCGGTAACGATGTTGTGTTTGGTGGTGCTGGCAATGATGTGATTCGCGGTGGCGCTGGTGATGACATGTTGTATGGTGACCAAGGCGTGGTTGCCTACAATGTAGCTCCCACAGCCAGCGCAATTACCAAGGATGAACTGGTTTTTGGCAGCAACTTGGGGCTTTTGGGCGCACTGAATAAGGGTCAAACGTCAAGCAATACCGAAGTTGGCAACGATTCCATCGAAGTCGGTACAGGCATGGACTTTGCCGACGGGCAAGGTGGCAACGACACCATCAATGTGTTGTTTGCAGGTGGAAACACCCTGGGCTATGTAAACGTGATGGACACTGGTTCGGAAGGCTCCGATGGCGATCAATTGAAGATCCGTGGAACTATGGTCACCGACCAAATTCTGATCCGTGGTGCAGACGATACTACAAATGCCCTTGGCTTTGTGGCGCTTGTTCCTATTGACCTTTCTGCCAATACACCAACAGTGGATGACACCACCAAAACCAATGTCGAACGGGTAAACTTCTTGCAGGGTGGCATTGACAAGGTGAGCGTCGATGCTGCCGGTGGCAATGACGTAATTTCCTTGGATAGCACAGTTGCTGACACCACGGTTAATGGTGGGGCTGGCGAGGATATCTTCCAGGTGGGCCAGGTATTCAAATCCCCTCGTGATGCAAGCGCAGGGGTTAATCCCCTTGATGCATTCAATTCAGCAAACACCACGCAGGGCTTCTTGAGTGACGGCGTGCGCGAAGGCCAGTCCGCCTTTTTGCAAGGTGGCTCCGGCAAGGATACCTTCAACATTTACCACAATGCCGGCGCCCTGGGTCTTTCCGGGGGCTCGGGTGATGATGAATTCAATGTGCAGGGATTCCTCTACGCCGAAGAGTCTGATAAGCCAGGGGAGGTTGTGGCCAACGGAGCCATGAGCCTGGATGGCGGTGCGGGTTCCGATTCCATGACCATCCGGGGTAGCGAGGGTGACGATACCTTCGTAATTTCCAAGGCTGGTTTTGCCAGTTCCGTGGTCAGTGCGAGTGTGAGCGGGGTGGAAAATACCAAGTTCGACGGAGGTGCCGGCGACGATGCGTTCAACATTTTAGGGAATAATCCTGACGACAAGACTCTCATTTATGGCGGGCTTGGAAACGATACGGTAAATAACGGAGGTTCCCCCGAAGGACTTGTGCTTCGTAGTGCAAACCTCAAGGGCCATGTGGGTCTCGTCAGCAATGTGATTGACAATACGGTTGCAAGTGCGGATCCTGCATACCTGGTCACCACAGTAGATTCGGCTCGCTTTAATGTGGTAGATACCTCGGTAAGCCCTGCTGTAATCTTTGTGGATCCTACGCACACTCATGTGGAATTCCCAAGCCTGCCCATTGCGGAAGGAGCGACCACGGGCAACAGCTTTATTGTGGGAACCACGCTCCTTCGGGAAACCGATGAATCTATTACGGTAACCTTGAATGCCCCGATGCTTTCGGATTCCGATATTCAACGTGGGGATCGAGGCATTTGGCTATCGGAGAGTGCCGATGGCACAAATCTCACTCAGAGTTTGTCGCTGACCTTTGCCTCAGGATCTACTTATCGGCCGATCTACGTATTTGCACCGACAGATGCTCTTCTCGATGGCGATATCAAGAGCTTTATCAGCGTCAAGGGCGTAGCGAACAAGGTTGATGGTACCCAGGAAGATCTACCCCAGGTCCAGGGTATCGATGTCAAGGTGACGGATTCTACTCTTACGGCAACGACCGATTTGGGATTGATCGCCATGACCGACTTGTTTGCGGTCAATGACACAACGGGCAAGGATTTTACTTTACGAACTCCGCCATCATTAGGCAACGGCTTTACGGTATACCGGACGGATTCCTTGACGCCACTAACGGCTACGGATTATGTTCTTTCGGGCAATGTATTGACACTAACCGATGCCGCACTGGCCGCCCTTAAATTGGGTGGTGGAGAGCTTGGGGTCCATTATAGCACGGACTACCTGACGCTCAATGGAGAGAGCGTCGTTGACCTAGCCTACGAGCAAACGGTCGTGAGCGAGGTGATTTTTGAAAACCAGGTCATGGGTAGGGACGTGGCGAATCCAGGGGGCCAATATTACTACAAGGTTGAGGGTGGACAGCTGATGATTTTCAGCGCATCTCTCCAACGCCTGGTGGGCGTCAAGGGCACGCTCTACATTGTTGGTTCGGTGAACAAGGAAGCAGTTAAAACAGAACTCACCGATGCTTTGCAGAATCCGCCAATAGATGTTGCCCAGACCGGACCCCAGGTCCTGATGGAACAAAAGGCAGAGTGGGATACCGTCGTGGAAGGATCGGGAACCCTGGCAAGCACCTATACCCTGAAACTTTCTCAAGCACCAGCTGCGGGTAAGACGGTAACAGTCAAGGTTACTCCAGCAGAAACAGCCTATGACATGGTTGGCAAATTGGCATTGAATGCAAAACAGCTCAAGGTCTCCTTGACGAACGATATGGCAGTGGCTACCGATGGCACTTTTTTGGTGACTTTCAATGCGACCAATTGGAACACTGCGGTGACGGTGTATGTGTTCGGCATTGCGGAAACTGCTGTTCCTGCCAAGGCCGAAAATCGTGGCATTTCCGAAATGCCTGCCGGTTCCAATGACATCGACGACATTGATGGTGCGGTTTATGCCGATGGTGCAGGGAGCTCTGGTGAGGTAACAATTTCGGAGCCCATGATTCTCATCTATAACCACAAGGTGAAGAGTGTTTCCGGTGTTCTGGAAAATGCCGTTGATGAAACCAATGAATACCTGAATGTCAAGACTGCGGAGTCCGTAGTAGGCAAATCCTTCAAGGTGGCCAAGACCGCCTTAGACGGTGAAACGGCTGAATCCTTGTATCACAAGACCATTACCGTGGTCAGCGGAACCGAAGGGGACCAATCCCAAGTCCGCCGGATCAATGAAGTCCAAGATGCCGCCACTTTCTGGGTCTTCACCCTGAACGAGGCTTTCGATTTGAAGAGCGATGTAACAACACCGGAGTTCATCCTCACCGGCAATCGTGATGCGTTGTTTGTAAACGAAGCCGAGTCCGTGGATCGCATGTTTGTGAACAACCAGAACTATGCGGGCAATGCAAGTGTCGGGCTTGACCGCTTGGCAAACGCGGTTAACATGAGCGACGCTGCGGCCACCTTGGCAAGCCAAATCGATGCCATGCGCTTCACCCATTCTGCGGTTGGAACGGTCCAGGTCAACGAAGAGGATATCAACTTCGCGGGCTTTGAATATGCCGAATTCAACCTGGGCAAGCTTCAGGATGATGTGACGATTAATGCCACCTTGAATCGCACCGATGGATTCAAGACGTTTACAGTCTTTAATACGGGCGACGAATCCGGCACCGGATCAGACGGGGTGAATAGCTTCGACGACCTTGTGACGGTCAATTCCTATCAGGAAGAGGCTCTTAGTCAAGTTGCGCGGGGATTTATTGTAGCCGACGCGACGGCAACCGACGGATCCTTCCAATACACCCTTATTCCTCCACCTGCGACATCTTCGGAAGAAACTTCCACGGTACTTCTGGGTGGAATACCGTCAGGGCTTATACTCAATGGAATGGTGGTGGATGTAACAACCACGAGTGGAGTGCAACGCCGAGTAATAAAATCGGCAATGTGGAGTGTAGATGACATACTGACTTCCATTACCTTGGATCGTCCTGTGACGAACCTTTCGGCTGATTCCACCTTCCTGATCCAAAGTTCTAGCGTGGCGAAGGGAATGGTCGGTTCCTATGTAGTGGTTGTAGATCCTGATACCCTCGTAAAGACGATAGATCTCGGTTCCGTCATTCTTGATGACGCACAGGCAGGCGACGTTCTTGTTCTGTTCTCTCAACAAGGAACAGTGATCAGCGAAGTTCGCACCGTCATCTCCGCCATTTCCGGTGGAGTGGTTACAATAAAAGACCAGGATTTAAATGCTGGTAGCGCCTACACCCAGTTCCGCATCGAACGCCAATCTGGCGATGGCCAACTTGTGATCAACGCCCAGGCGGGTAACGACAACATCATTGCAACCAACACACAAGTTACCAAAGAAGGTCTGATTGTCTTTGGTGGCCTAGGTTCTGATCTCATCACTGTGGCGAGCAATGCCTACGTATTCGGCGATCGTGGCCAGGTTCTCTACAAAGACGAGAGTGGCAAGGTGGTTACGCGTCTAGGTTCCGATGGCACAACCCCTGGGGCCGGTGGTTCTGACTATGCGACCGCAACCACGAAGGGCGAAGCCTACCTGCAGACTGACGGGGTCAATCGCGGTCCCTCCTTGTTCCAAACCATGGACAATGATTTTGTCCCTTCGGAATTCGTGTTGAATAAGGACACCATCAACATCACCGGTGACCACAACATTGTATTTGGCGGAAACGCTGCCGATGTCATCTCGATTTCGGGGAGCGATAATGTGGCCATTGGCGATGGGGGCTTGATCCAACTGACTCCGGTTGGCACAGAAAACCTAGTGTGGGGAGACCGTTCCGAAAGCTACATCAGCCACGTGAAAACCGTAGCAGACACCAAGGGCGGTATCGATACCATCACGACTGGCGCTGGCAATAATGTCCTCTTCGGCGGTGCCCAAGGCGACACCCTCACCACACAAAGTGGCGATGACGTGATCGTGGGCGACGGTGGCGTACTTGAATTCAATGCCGACGGCACCTACAAGGCCGTGAGCAACGTAGATCACAAAGATGGAGGCAACGATGTCATTCGCGCCGGCACAGGCAACAACACCGTCTTGGGTGGCGTGGGTGATGACCGCATCAGTACCGGTGTGAACGACCAGTACAGGGGCTCCGATGTCCGCGATCAGTTCTCCAATGATGCCGATGTGGTGATGGGCGACAATGGCCTGCGCACCTTCAACGGCAACGGATTGAACTACGGTCAAGCCAATGCGGAAGTCCGCGCCAACGCATCCCTCAGTTTCAATTTCCAGGGTCAAGGCCAGGCCATGCTCGCTGCGGATACCGCAGGAGTTTTAGGACTGACGGGTTCCCGCACTCAGAACTGGAACAACATCACGGGCATCGGACCCAGAACCTATGGCAATGATCCTAAAGAAATCATTACCCTGGACAACGGCGAACGAGCTTCGGGCCTTGCGCTCTCCTATGGTGGGCAAGAGGGTCATCGCACGGTGATCGGCCAAACGGCTCAGGAGCTGAATGAATATAGCATGACGCTCGGGGCCGGTGCTACCGGTGGGGATCGCAAATTGTTCGGTGGTGGTGTTCGTACCTCGGGTCCCAACGATCAGTGCAACAACTTGCTCGAAGTAGAAATGGATGGCTTGTCCAAGTACTTCGTGAGCTACAAGGTGGTGGTGTTCCTCGATGCTCCCCAGAATCTTTCCACGCTGACCAGCAACAAGGTGCATTCAAGCCTTCCGGAAGCTCAGGCCGCAGGCATGGGCGAATCCATTCGCAAGGTGGCCATCTCGGACGATTCCCGCACCGAGAAGGATGCATTCTACCTGGATGATTCCGCTAAGGAAACCGACCAGTTCTACCATACCTTCAACGGACAATACATCCAAGCGAACGCAAAAACGGCGAACGCTGCCTTCAATCAATATGCCAACTACGTTGTCTTTGAAAACATGGTTTCGGATCGCTTCGTAGTGAAGATTACCGATGCGGGATTCAATATCAACATGAACGGTGGCGACATTCCAAGCATCGCGGGCATTCAGGTCATCGGAACCTATCACCAGATCGACAAGGTGGAATCTTCCATGTCCGATCTGGGTGGCCACGATACCATCAATACCTCCGGTGGCGATGACGTGGTGATCGGTGGTGCGGGCAACGACGTGATCGCAACATTTGGCGATGTGCGCGATGGTGTCGAAGATGCCGACGTGGTCTTTGGTGACAACGCCTCCATCGTCCTCATGGACCGCAAAATGGCGGGTCATGGGCCCGAAGTCAGCCAAGCCACATCCATGGGCTTTAAGGCAGGCGTAGTCACTGCAAGCACCACTTTCAACGACATCATCGTGACCGGCAACGGCAACGACGTCGTAGTGGGTGGCGATGGCCAGGACCGCATCAATACGGACCGCATCGACCAGCTCCATGAAGGGATCGGAGCGGGAATCACCAACCTTCCCGAGGCACTCAACGGAATACGCAATGCCCAGGACAAGTCCATCTTTGGACAGCTCAAGGACATGGAGACCAGCCAGCTCGAAGTGCTTAGCCTGAACTTCACCTATGCCTCGAGCATGGACCAGGCCGACATGCAAGTGGCCAATGGACGCTACGCCGGCGTGGTGGCTGCCAAGAATTGGAACAACGTAATGGTGCGTACCGAGTTGAATCCAACCCAGTACCCCAACCCTTACAACAATACCAGTTTTTTGAAGGATGACGGTTCCTCCCTTGCGGGCTTCAACATGAACCTGCGCTTACGTGAAGGCGCAACGGGTCCCATCACCCAGATCCAGGGTGATACCCAGTACGGCAATGACCAGATCGATCCTGATTCTGACAATTCCCGCATGTTCGATAGCTATCTGTGGGGTCAACAGCAGCATCAGCTCGAAATCAACCTCAATAACATCGGCAACAAAGCGGGCTTCGAAACCTACGACGTTTATGTGTATTTCGATGGCGAAAACAAACAGACGGACACCGACAACTGGATCTACCAGATCAAGGGCTGGAGCGATTCCTACAGCGGTGAGCGCTATGTAAACGACTGGCGTGGAAATACCTTTAATGGGGAATTCCGCGAGGTCACCGCAAATACCCAGCAGTCCGTTGCCGATGCCATGACTCCTCGCATGGACATGGTGGGCAACTATGTGGTGTTCCGCAATGTTACCGGTACAAATTTCAGTTTGATGATGAAGAATGTCTCTAGTGGAACCCAGAATCCCATGAATCTGCCAGGCATTGCCGCCATTCAGGTGGTGGGCGGTGCAAACCGGACCAAGGTGGCCACCAGCGGTGTTGAAAATTACGTTCCACGCAGCGGTGATTTCGACAAGGATGTGGTTCTGGGCGACAATGGCAAAATCAAAATGACGTTGGATATCCCCTATGGTACCAATGACATTCTCGAATACGCCGAGAACAAGGTGTACACGGCCAAGTCCATGACCGAATCCTATGCGCTCGCGCCAACGGTGGATTCCCAGTCCGACTACATTTCCACCGGGGTAAACCAGGATGTGGTAATGGGCGGAAACGGCAATGACGCTATCGACGCAGGCGTTGGTGCCGACGTGGTTCTGGGCGACAATGGCAAGCTTGAGCTTGTGGACTTCAACCCCATAGGTGTTCGTGTGCCTCTGGCCTTGAAGATCATGGATAGCTACCAGACCCAGGACAACGACCAGTATATTGGTACTCCGGGGGCGGGCGTGAGCTCCGTGGCTGACCGGGTTCGCAACAACCAAGCCGCCGGGGTCTCGTTCATCTCTTCCACCTTAGGGGGCAAGGACATCATTGATGCAGGCCAGGACAACGATTTGGTCGTGGGCCAGGAAGCTGCCGATGTGATGATCGCCAACGAAGGCAAGCAAGATGTCATCGTTGATGCGGGCTCCACCGACAAGGTGAAGACTCGTGACGGCGTGTACACCAGTGCTGCATCCTATTTGTCCGACCTGACCGATGTGATGGCCATGCTGGATTCAAGCGACCAGGGAATATTGAAGTCATTTGTCAATAATGATTTTGATAATACAGCGACCTTGGGCGAAATTGCCAAGGGTCTCGGTAGCGCAACACCAACCACTTCGGGCGGTGGCACCACAACCCCAGGTGGCGGAACCACGACTCCGGGTGGTGGCACCACGACTCCAGGTGGCGCAACCACAACCCAGTCCGTGGACATTTCGGGCAGTGCAGAAAAGACGGTGACCCTGGCTGCCGGCCAGAGCGTCCTCTTGACCGCGACTACCTGGCCCCTCGGAAACCAGTGGTGGACTCCAAACTTGATTCTGGTATTCAATAGCGCAAGCGGCGCGATCCCTAGCCTGCAAACGGCCTGGGATGTCGCTGGCGCAACCACAACGGTGAATGGCCAAACCAACAGCTATTACTACACCGTGAATATCCCAGATACTCCAAACGCAAACGGCACATTCTCCATACGGGTAACCGCGCAGACTGCGGGCTCGTTCAAGGTGCGCCTGACCACCGGCTAATGTATGTCATCAGATAAACAAAAACAAAAAAAAGGAAATCAATGAACAAGATCCTAATCCCCGCCGCGCTAGTTGCGGTCCTCCTGTCTTCTTGCGCTGGCGTCAAGGTGGTTCGTCCACAAGTCGATCAGGTCAAGTCGGCTGCATTTGTGTCGATTACAACCAACGTGGAAATTCCTAGCACCGAGGCTGTTAAAGAAAAGGAAAAGAAAAAGGAATCCATCTTTAGTGCGCTGAAAAAGGCAACTTCGACTCCTGATCTTCCAACCCTGCTTCCCCAGCAGCAGGAGCTGGAATCCTATACAATCAAAGGTCTCTCAGATATGCTGTCTAGCCTGAGCGACATCAAAGTCGTTCCGGTGGAATCCGTCCTTTCCAATTCTGAATACCAGAATGTGGATGACCTGAACACCGGTTCGGAACTAGTAGATAAAATGGCATCCAACATGGCTGCTCAGGACAATGCAGCTTGGGGCGCTCCCCAGGGAATGAAGGTGATTTCCTATGATCAGGTGGTTCCAACCTCCACCAATTATTCGAATGGAGAGCGCACAGAAACTCGGCTTCTCAAGAAGCTCGGAACGTTGTGTGGTCCATTGGGTGTAGATGCTGTGGCAGTCGCCCAGCTTTACCTCGCTTACGAACCAAGTACATTCACGATCATCATGAACGGCGACCCCGCTGACAAGGGCCGTGGCTATGCAACTCCTGTTGTGTTAGTCAACCTGGTTTTGATCAACAAGGATGGTGAGGCCGTCCTCAAGAGTGATCAAGGCTGGGATCGGTTTACCGGTGAAAAGATCCCTATGCTCAATGATGGCAAGGTTGATTTCGGGGATGCCAAAGGCAAGACTCTTAGCGAGTTTAAGTCCGTGATCGATGCTGGAGTCACTGCCATGAAAGTCAAAGCCCGCAAGGCCTTGTCCAAGTAATATTCAGAACAAATCCAAGAGCCCCTCTGCCTGTGCGGAGAGGCTCTTTTATCAATCATACCGTTTGCAGTTTTTTGCCATCCCCGGCATGAGACAACCAGTCACGGGCCCTATGCAACAAGCCTGTCCTGGCCGGAAGGGTAATCACCGCATCGCGCCCGAACAATGCAGCAACAAGCACCGGTGATGCCCGTCCCGGGCATGACATGGATAGCCGGGCTCTTTTATCAATCATACCGTTTGCAGTTTTTTGCCATCCCCGGCATGAGACAACCAGTCACGGATACGCTGAAAAGCACCCACGAAAATGGGCTGATGGGATGATTGCTAAGTTTGCTCCATGAAGTTTTCCAATTTAGGCCTTTCCGAGGCCCTGCAGCATTCGATTGAAAAAGCCGGATACAAGGTTCCGACTCCCATCCAAACTCAGGCCATTCCCACTATTCTGGCCGGAGAGGACCTGATTGCCTCCGCCCAGACGGGTACGGGGAAGACCGCAGCTTTTGCTTTGCCGATCCTGCATAAGCTGAGTCAAAAGAATTTCACCAAAGTGCGTCCCATTCGCGCCTTGGTGGTCACACCGACCCGCGAGCTGGCTTCCCAGGTCGGAGCATCTTTTAAAGCTCTTGGAGCAGGCCTTGTGCCCAAACTACGCACGGTTGAAGTGTTTGGTGGAGTAAAGATCGAAGCGCAGGAGCATAAGCTGAAATTGGGCTGTGATATTTTGATCGCCACGCCGGGCCGTCTCATTGACTTGATTGGGCAAAAAGTCGTGCGCCTGGACCGGGTGGAATTGCTGGTCCTCGATGAAGGGGACCGCTTAATGGAAATGGGATTCATGCCCGACATCAAGCGGATATGCGCCAAGCTGCCCGAGACTTCCCAGCGCATGATGTTTTCTGCCACCTTTTCGGAGGATGTGGACCGCATGTCCGCGTTCATCCTGCGCGATGCGCAACGCGTGGCTCCCGAGACGAGTTCCGTGGTCGTGGCCAAGATTCGCCAGATTGTGCACGCGGTCCATACGCCCGAAAAGGTGATGGCCCTGCGTACCTTGCTTGAAATCAATGAGGACAGCCAGGTGCTGGTATTTGTGAATACCCGGGCGCAGGCCGCTGATCTCTCTCGTTCTCTAAGCTTCGCGAGCTTCAAGGTTGGGACTTTGCATGGTGATGTGGATCAAAAGGGTCGCGCCAAAGTCCTTGCGGATTTTCTTTCCGGGGCGGTGCGCATTTTGGTGGCCACCGATGTGGCGGCGCGCGGATTGCACATCCCCGAGCTGCCTTTGGTTGTCAACTACGAATTGCCCACAAATATTGATGATTATGTACATCGCATTGGTCGCACGGGGCGTGTGGGCAAGGCCGGGCGCGCCGTTTCCCTTGTGGCTCCAGCAGAAATGGTGACTCTGGAATACATTGAGGAGCTCATCGGAGAAACCATCGAGCGGCAAAAAATCCCCGGCTTTAAAGTTTCGCAGGAATCCCCTCGCAAGCGCAAAGAAGAAATTCTCGGCAAAGAATCAAAACCCCGCGAAGTCCGTGGAGCCCGCGATGGAGCCCGTCCTCGAGGAGGCCGTGGCATGGACCCCCGTGACCGCACGGATAAGGCGCCTAGAGCTCCCAAACGCAAGCCTGTGGCCAAGCCCAAAGCTCCAGTGAAAACCAAGGGACGCGGGGCCGGCTCCAAAGCCACGGGTGGCGCGAGAAGGTAACACATATAAACTGGCCTATTACCCTGTTGGTCCTTTGCCTAGGCTTTGATAAGGACGGCATTGTGAAAGTACGCGTAGACTTGCAAGTGCCATAGGAGGCACTCGGGCTTCTTAGTGGTGTTCCAGGTTCGGCGGAATAGGCGA
>CAIRAY010000068.1 GCA_903876665.1 uncultured Fibrobacterota bacterium
AAAATGGTTAAAGGAGGAACGCTTCAAAGTTGCCCGCAAAAAACCGTTGAACAAATGGTTGATGGGTTTATGGGTTCCCCGAGCTGGGAATCCGGAACAGGAACGGATGGCAGTGAATTTGTGAATATCGGTGGTGACATAACCATCGAAAGCAAAAAAGTCCGGGCTTTGCTTCAATTTGTTATTGATAAACCAAACAACACATTTCAGTTCAATGCAATCGAAGTCAATGAAGTCCCAATGAATCAGCTCTTGGCCTTATCTCTCCTGGCAAAAATGTGTTCTGAATAAGTCAAACACAACTTTCCTGGCTTTCGATCCGCACTCAGTCCTGGGTGCGGATTTTTTCATGGGAATAAACATTAGCCACCCCCATTTTCGTTTGAGTATCTTTGCGCCCATGGAATCAGAAGAAACCCCCTCGGAAATGCGCTTCGAAAGCGAAGTCCGCTCCGAACAGCGCAACCTGTTGCTCGCCGAGGCACTCGCAGCGCGCTTCACTTACCATAGTCAGGCGGAATGGCAACAACGGATTGAGGCGGGCGATGTCTTGGTCGCAGGCGCAGTCGCGAATGGGGATCAAAGAGTAAAAAAGGGCGACAAGGTCACCTACATTGTGCGCAATTATTCCGAGCCACCCGTGCCGACCCACTTCGAAATCCTATATGAGGATGAAGAATTCCTGGTGGCAGGCAAGCCCGCAGGGATTCCAGTTCATCATACCGGGACCATATTTTTCAACACCTTCACCAGCGTTTTACGGCGTGGCACCCACAACGACGGACTCATCCCCATGCACCGTCTGGACCGCGACACCAGTGGGGTTATGTTGTTCGCAAAATCCCAGGACACTTCGGTCCGCTATCAGAAGAGTCTAGCGCACATTCTTTTGCGCAAAATTTACTTGGCCGTGGCCGAAGGTAACCTGGAGCAAGAAGGAGTGTTGGATGTAAACATTCCTTTGTGCGAAAAAAACGGAAACTCCATTTCCACTCAAATGGTTCCGGACTATGAAAATGGAAAAACATGCCACACCAGGTTTCGCAAAGTTGCCACAGGCCTTTTGCCTGGTGTCGCGAAGGCACGGCCCATCTCCGTAGTGGAGTGCGAATTATTCACCGGACGCAAGCACCAGATTCGCGCGCACTTGGCGGCTCTTGGGCACCCCATCGTGGGAGATGTGATCTATAATTTTGGTGGCAGGTTTTATCTCAAGCGTTGCGATGAGCCGTTGAGCGAGGAAGACTTCACACAGCTGGGAGCACCCTCCCAATTGTTGCACGCCTTTAAGGTGGAATTGCAATTGCCTGGCTGGCGCGAACCCCGTTGGATTGAATCGCGAATTTGGACGCCAAGCATGGCAGAGGCGCTACACGCCTGTGGGATTGAATAATGGATGTTTCTGAGAAAAAATCCCGTGGACTTCGCACCAATCGTTGCCCAGGCTGCAATCTTCCCCATGAAAACTGTGTGTGCGGGCATTTGATCCCTGTTCCCTGCAACATTCGCGTGTGCATACTCCGACACCACAAGGAGGCTCATCGCTCTAGTGGCACGGCCATTCTTGCATTGCGAGGGTTGCAAAATTCGGAGCTTTTGGATCCAAATACAGTCAATGAATTTTTGCAAGCCAATTCCCCGGAGGGGATGGCAATGCTCTTCCCTCCCGATGGCCAGGACCAGCTGACCAATTTCCCCTCTACCGCCGAAATGTTCCAGCAAGTAAAAATCTTAATCGTACCTGATGGGACCTGGATGCAGACCCGAAAGATGGTGCGCAAGAATCCTTTGCTGAAAGCACTTCCCCGGGTGTCTCCCCAGATGCTCACGCGCTGGACGGAAAACCCCTTGCGCCTGGATAAATGGGAGCGACCCTGCACTGCCGAGGCTATTGGACAATGGCTCGGAGAGGCCGGAGAAACAGGCGCTGCAAGCCACCTGAGGCATTGTCTACAGGTTTTTGTGGAAGCCCACTGGAAGGCCCGGGGCGGAATGATTCGTCTGATGCGGGCCGACCGGTTTACGGATGATTCAATCGACCTAGAAGATCAAAATTCCGTAACCAATTGATGGAAATTGGAGCGGCTCTCTTATCGGTAATCCGACTAGGGCCCGCCGATGTATCCGTAGGGACCGTCCCGGAAAATCCGGTTTGGTTTTCTTGGGTGAGGGAAAGAATCAGCATCCCATTCTGCACGTTGACATTTTCGGGAGCAAAGTCCACCCGATTGCCGCCAAAGGTCCAGCTAGCCATGCCCCAGCGGGCTGAGTCCAATGTGTTGAAGTTGTCTTCCCATTGGGAGGTGAAATCCGAACCTCCAGGACCTGCGCCCGGTGTGTAGGAGGAGTATCGGATCCAATTCACAAACTGATGGATGGGCAGAATTGCCGGGTCAAGGGGTTTTCTCAGCATAGCTTGAAATGGAGAATAGCGTTCCTGCCCTTTCTAAATTCGTGAACAAGTCTGTCCAAAATTTCGCCAAATCCCCCTAGCGCACCGCCAACGACAGTAGCTTTCCGCTTCCGGCTCCCAGCATAACTTTGCTACGTACTTGCTCTTCAGGATCCACTGTTATGGAATAATATGCGCTGGGACTGAATGCCATGCCATGGGTTGCTAGAGTTCCACTCTCCACAAATAGATTTCCCATGCCTACCAAATCACCATCCAGAGGGGAGGTGTGGCGAATGATGGAGGTGGTTTCCACATGATCAAAAACGCAAGAGGCGACCACAACTTTTGCCTGCTGGGTTGAGGCTATTGCGTAGCCTGCGATGGAGTCGTAGAACTCGTTATACAGGTGCACAGTGCCAAACCGCACCCGGGGGTTTCCGTTTTCGGTATGGTCGTACCAGTTGTGATGAAAGGTGATCAAAAGATGTCCGGAATCTTGCGCGACATTGTCGTCGGAATGTCCGATGACGCTGGTGGATTTGTGCCGGCGAAAGTGGTTCCAGGAAACGGTAATGTAATCCGAGGCGCGCTTGATGTCGACTAACCCATCGCCATATTGATCAAAAGTGTTGTGGTCGACCCAAATATGCTTTGCGGACTCTTCAATGCTAACTGCATCCACCGCACCGCGCCTAAAATTTAAATTGCGGATCACAATATTGGAGTCGGTACGAATCGATAACCCCAAACTATCCAGACCCACGGAGTCACCAATTCCCAGAATGGTCTTGTTGGAGCCCACAGGGGTCATGGTTCCGTTTCCCGAAATCATTTGGTTGATCAATACCACGCGGGGAATGTTGTCTGCAAGTGCCACCCGAAGAGTCAGAGTATCCGATACCGTAATTGTGTCACCCCCTTGGCCACCCCATGTTGCGTCTGGAACCAGGGCAACGGTCGCAAATCCCAGCGGCTTGGCCACGGAAGACTCGTAATCCGGAGTTAAGGTTTGCATTTTGTCATCAATAACGAACGAAGCGGAAAGCAAAGGAATGGCGAGGGTCGAACCCGCTGGAACCAGAATCAATTGGTCGTATGTTCCCTGAGGAATCAGGGCCAACTCCACCAATCCACTGGAAGCTTCTGCCGAACTGACGAGATGCTGAACATCACTGCCCGGAATATAGAGACGATCACCGGAGCGCAAGGTGGCCTGGACAATAGAAATGCGGAGAGAACCCAAAGTGGAAAGCTCAGCCACCGGCAAAACGAGCTCCTCGTTTTCGCCCACGCTAACCTGGTTGACCGTTGCAGCGAGGGAGCTGTCCGCATTGCGCACCACCAGCCGGTAATCCCCCACGGGTACGGATTCAAAAAGGTATTCACCCCGCGCATTGGTCACCTGCATTAAAAGATGAATGCTATCCCCATTTTTTGCAGGATCCTGATCCACGCGGACCAAGGTCGCACTTGCGCCACTCAGTCGGAGGCCGGTGGAATCGTGAACCACGCCGGCCACCGTTCCATTGGTGGTGACCGAAGCGGATCCAGCCGTCTGGGTCCGGGAGCACGCCAGAAGGGTAAACAGGAGACAAATGGGGAGGAGGAGAATGGCTTTCATTTGGACCCCGTTTTGGTACTTACTTTGCTCATGGGAAACAGTTGGATATTCAAGTGATACACGCTATCCGCAGGATTGGAATCCTGAACAACCTTTAATACCGATTTGCGATATTCCCGCGTCAGTTCCCGGATGACTTCGAGGTCTTTTTCCGCGATGCTCATGCTCATGGTAGAAAAATCCCGAACCTGACGGGGATGATTTTCCAGAGAGTGGAGCGCAAGTTTCAGCGTGGCTTCCTGAAAGGTGTGCACAGCAAAGGACCGCCAGGCATCGCCCGAAGAGATGATGCTATGGGTTTGCACAAAGCGACCATCCGCGCGTTTTTGCAACACGCCCAGCTGGAGCAATAGCTCCATACTTTCACGGGCCTGAGTCGTAGTAATGACCGGATTGAGTTGATTCGCCAGGGCATCAAAATCGCCACGGAAATCGTAGCAATCCATCAGGTTGTAGACTGCGGTGTGATACCACTTGCGATAGAACTCGTATTGCCGGGGCTCCAGTACTTTTGCTTCTGGGGCAACGAGGGCCATCAGCTTATCAAAACAGGCCCGGGCTTTGGCGTCGGTTTTGCACTTGTTAAAGGTGACCAGGCAACGCAAATAGTCCGCACGCCTTCCATCCAGCTCGAGGTAGGCAACCATGCGCTCTACCGCCGCAACAGAAAGGTGGCGCTTGCCTTGAAAAACTCGCACCAAATTGGCCTGGTCCACTCCAATTTTTTCTGCAAAATACCTTATGGAAAACCACTCCTTCTCGGATTTCTTTGTCGCAACAAAGTCTTCCAGAAAGGAATGATAATTCAGGTATTCGAACAAATCTTTCATTCTAAAATCCACAATTCAGGCTCAACGCAATCCCTATTTACAAACGTCATCGTTAATTATGCAACATGATCCTGTCATCCCCGGCACTCCACACAGTGGACATGTGTCCGTAACGGGCAAGCCCGAACGGTCCCACCGAGGGATCACAGAACTCTGGTAAATGCACCGTGATGCCTGTGCCGGGCATGACAATTCATAAACACTTTGCATATCGCAATACCAGTGACGATGTTAGTAATCTAGAATTCGGCCAAGGAAATCATACACGCGAATTGGAGCATTCCCAAAAGCGCGCCGGGTGGTGCGAATTTGAAGCTGCACGGTGGCTTGAGAAGAAGAAGAGGCTGGAACCACTACACTACTCGAAGAAACGGGCTTTGATGAGCTTGACAACACCACCACACTGCTCGAAGAAACGGGCTTCGATGAGCTCGACAACACCACCACACTGCTCGAGGAAACGGGCTTCGATGAGCTCGACAACACCACCACACTGCTCGAGGAAACGGG
>CAIRAY010000069.1 GCA_903876665.1 uncultured Fibrobacterota bacterium
GGCAAGGATTATGCGGACCTGCTGCCCAACGCGCTCGCCGATGCGCTCGACGAAATCGACAAATTGCCGTAAACCGAAATCCCCGAACCCTTATGCATCGTCAGAATGCTTTTGTAAAGATGCGTTCGTCGGACGGATACTGCAACCAGACGAGACCGTTCCATCGATTGAGGAATTGGTCGTTAAGGTAGACCTACAGCAACGCATCAAGGAGATGGAGGCCGAGCGGGCGAAACTTCGTGATGGTCTTTTCAGCCACCAAGACCGCGTGGAAAAAGACAAGGAATCGCTATTGGACCAGGTGGAGGAGCAGCTCAAGCTCTCTTGGAATGTCCAGGAGCTCATGACTATCCATTGGACCGTGACTTAGCTTTTGACTTTCTTCGCTGCGATGATCTGTTTATGGATGGGCAACAAATCAAAGTACATGGAGACGAGTCCGCTTGTCTTGGTTGCTTTTAATCGTTTGAAACCAAGTGACTCATAAAACGTCACGCGACTTTCGAGCGAATCTAAGATCAGGAAACGGCAACCTGTGCGGTTGCTATCACTGGCGAAAAGCATTGTAAGATACTGGATCACTGATGCGCCAAGATTCTGCTTCGCATACTTAACCGAACGAGCAACCATCCAAAGTTTGACGCATGGAATTTCCAATTGATCTTTCCGTGTCCAAGCGGGTAGGCTCTCGACGATAGGACTTTCCTTTATGGGAATACTTGCGTTATACAAACATGCGTATGCAGCCAAGTCGCCAGTAGTAGCAGTCCAAATCAGGGTTTTGGCAAATAAGCCTTTTTGAAGGGTTCCTACCTGTGCTAGAAAACGGTGGAACAAGGCTTCAGAATAACCGCAATCGAACTTACGGATGATGCGATTGTGTATGGTGCTATCAAAGAATTTGGGAATTGGAGATATATTTGCGGGGCAAACATCCAGCCCAGGCAAGGATCTTGCTGTCACAGATCAGAACCTAGAAAGTTGATCGCTGTAGCGTGCAACTAAGTCGCGCTCGTATTTGTTTGGCTTGCGCGTCGCATTTTTCTTGAGATCCGCAGAAAGAGCTTTACTATCAGACTTGCTCAGCCTGATGCGAACCCCATAGGGGGCAATAATGGACTTAATTTTAGCTGCCATATCTTAAATATAAGCAATTGCAGTGCAATTGCTTAGAACAAGAAACTAAAGTTTACGATTCGCCTTAAAAAATATTAAATTGTAAACCATGATCGAGTTTGATGGGAAGCGCTTGCAGCGGGCCAGGAAATCCATGGGCCTCTCCTTGCGTGATTTGGCCGAGAAGATCGGGCTTTCCCATGCCAGCATCAAGAAATATGAAGACGGTCTTCTCAAGCCCTCGGACGATGTTCTCGATGTGATCGCCAGTGTGCTTCAAGTAGGGATCTCCTACTTTGCGCCTCACCCAGCACCGACATTGTCCCTTGGCCAGATCGAGTTCCGCATGAAGGGCGAACTACCGACCAGGGCTCTTGAAGCCATCCGTAACGATGTGTTAGAGCGCTTAGAGCGCCGGTTGGAATTGGAGTCACTCTTTCCTCAACCTCCGGTGAGTGCCTTTCAAAGAATGGATGTAACTGGCGTTCGCTCATTGGATGACGTAGAAAGCCTCGCAGATCGTGTGCGCCAAGCATGGAATCTGGGTGGTGGACCCATATGGGGTTTACCAGATGTTCTCGAAGAGAATGGCATTCATGTGTTCCCCGTCGAAGTCGGTCGGGAGCATCACTTCGATGGAATGACCGCGAGTTGTGGCGAATTGCCACTGGTGGTTATCGGAAAGGGATTTCCGGGTGATCGTCAGCGCTTTACCTTAGCCCATGAGCTCGGGCATCAGCTGCTACAATCCGCAAAACTCAAGAAGGCCATCACCCTTGAAGAAGCGTGCAATCGATTTGCCGGTGCCTTCCTATTGCCCAAGGTTGTTGTACTTCGCGACATTGGCAACTTCCGAACGAACCTTGATATCCAAGAACTAACGCTATTGAAGATGCAGTATGGCATCAGCATGCAAGCGATCCTCCATCGTTGCCATGAGCTAGGTGTTATTACGGGAACAACCTATTCCGAACTCCATTCCATGTTCAAGCAAAACGGATGGGATAAGGTGGAACCAGGAGAGGCTGTGCTTGTGGAGCAAGGGCGGATGCTGGAACGGCTAGAATACAGAGCAAAGGCAGAAGGATTTATGGGAGGGCAACAATGAAGGCAAAGAATACACAGATCACTCATACCATGGGTGCCCGCGAGCTGCCCTTTTGTACGCAATCTGGTATAGCTTCAAATGATCATATTGCCGGCGTTGGCAATATGATCGAAGTCTGTTTTGACAATAAAAGAAAGGCCGCACCGACCTTCGATGCGACCTTTAATATTTGGAGCTGTAGACATCCGAATGGAATCGATCCGCTTGCGCGAACCCTCGCTTACAGCGAGGTGGGTCTGGCTCCTTAGTACCATTAATTAAACTAAGAATATACATAAGGTGATGGAGGAATTCAAGTGAAATACTACTCCAAGGCTGTGAGTTGTCGTGAATCAAAGAATATGATGCTTTGTTAGAAATGCCGGCACGAAGAAAAATAGGATTGGCCTCCTCTCAATTTGCCTCAAACATTTCCCATTCTCGACTCCCATTTCCTAGAAAGAAGTCGTGTTAGAGTACCGAAAATCCGGTAAACCTGCATTTTCGATACTCCCAAGCCAGACTATTCTTCTAGAAATCTCGCATTCCGTGCGAGGTGCATCTTCCGGAAGGATTCGAGGAGTTGGGCAAGATAATCGCGAATCCCAGACATCCAGAATTCAAATCCAAAATGGATTGGCCTGGATTGCCCAAACATTCTTTCATTCTTAGACCTTGCCACGCCCTGGTCTCATTTGATACTATCCTACCAGGGGAGTCGCTATGGAAAACAGGAACATAGGCGTTGTCGTGTCTATTCGTGGCAGTATCGTGGATATTGCCTTTGATTCCCGCCTTCCCCCCATCCATTCCATCCTCCGCGCCAAGCAAGGAACCATTGTCATCGAAGTCCTCGTTCAGCTGGGGACTTTTCGAATTCGGGGCATTGCCCTGACCCCAACCCAGGGCCTCACTCGGGGAACATGGGTGGAAGACTCCGGAGGGCCATTGCTTGCGCCCGTTGGCAAGGGAATCCTCTCCCGGATGTTTGATGTTTTTGGAAACCCCCTTGACCGCCTGGGCCGACCCACAGGCATCCAATGGCGATCCGTGCACCATGACCCTCCTTCCCTCGCGCACCGTTCCACTCACGCAGAAATCTTTGAAACCGGAATCAAGCTTATTGACGTGCTGGTGCCTCTGGAACGCGGAGGAAAGGCTGGATTATTTGGGGGCGCTGGCGTAGGCAAAACCGTTTTATTGACCGAATTAATCCACAATATGATTAGACACCAGGAAGGCGTCAGCATTTTTTGCGGGATCGGCGAACGTTGCCGCGAGGGCGAAGAGCTTTACAGCGACATGAAGGTTGCCGGGGTCCTCTCCAAAATGGTCATGGTCTTTGGCCAAATGAACGAACCTCCGGGTAGCCGTTTTCGGGTGGGCCATGTGGCCCTCACCATGGCCGAATATTTCCGCGACGATGAACACCGCGATGTGCTCCTCCTCATCGACAATATCTTCCGCTTTATCCAGGCTGGATCGGAGGTCTCCGGGCTTATGGGCCAGATGCCTTCGCGCCTGGGGTACCAGCCTACTTTGGGAACAGAGCTCTCGGGTTTAGAAGAGCGGATAGCCAACACCGACTCCGGGGCAATCACCTCCATCCAGGCGGTCTATGTCCCTGCCGATGACTTTACCGACCCGGCTGCGGCCCATACTTTCTCACATTTATCCGCATCCATCGTTCTCTCTCGCAAACGAGCCAGCGAAGGTCTGTTTCCGGCCATCGACCCGCTCCAATCCAATTCCAAGATGGCCACTCCGGGAATTTTGGGAGAGTGGCATTACAATCTGGCCCAACAAGTCCGCCGAACCCTAGCCCAGTATGAAGAGCTCAAAGATATTATCGCCATGCTGGGTCTAGAACAACTTTCCCCGGATAATCGCAAGGTAGTTGCGCGGGCCCGCAGGCTGGAGCGCTTCCTTACCCAGCCCTTTTTTACCACCGGACAATTTTCCGGGATGGCAGGAAAACTGGTCTCCACCCAAGACGCTCTGAAGGGTTGCGAGCGAATCCTCCGGGATGAGTTCAATGACATCCCCGAAAGCGCACTGTATATGATCGGTTCCATCGATGAAGTATTCAAGGAGGCGGAACATGCAACACAATTCCATGACGCTTAAAGTTCTTTTGCCATTCCAGGTGTTTTCCCAAACAGAGGGGATTTCCCGAATTGTCGCCGAATCTCCGCAGGGTTCGTTTGGCCTTTTGCCCCAACGCCTAGACTGCGTGGTTGCCCTGGTCCCCGGGATTTTTCTCTATGAAAATTCCCGCGAGGGCGAAGTATTTCTGGCGATTGACCAAGGGGTTCTCATTAAAACAGGCATGAACGTCACCATTTCGGTGCGCGACGCCATGGGCGGAACCAAGCTAGAAAGCTTACGCGATGTTGTGGAGTCAAGGTATCTCAATTTAAGCGAACAGGAGCGAAATACCAGGTCACTCATGGCCAAACTGGAACGCGAATTCATCCGTCGCTTCGCGGAATTTGACCATGAATACTGAAAAACGCAACGGATTTCGCCGAGAAATTGGGGCAAAGGCGAGAAGAAAAATTCGGGCCCAGCGCAACCCCGCTCCGGGAATTTGGGTTGGCCTGGGCATGATCGGACTCATCGGCTGGTCGGTGGTAATTCCAACCCTGCTCGGCGCTGCACTGGGCCAATGGATAGACCGCAACTATGCTCATGGGCACGCCTGGACCTTAGCCCTACTGGTTGTGGGGCTCGTTTTGGGATGCGCCATTGCCTGGCGCTGGGTGACTAAAGAGGACAAGGAAATGCGAAAAGAAAAGGAGACACACAATGAATGAACCCTTGATCTGGATTGCCTCAGTAATATGGGGAGTCACCCTAGGAGGATTTTTCTTTGGTGGCCTGCTATGGACAGTCCGCAAGGCAGTGGCTTCCAATCGCCCTGCCTTGTGGCTCATCGGGAGCCTAATCATCCGGATGGGAGCTCTTCTAACCGGTTTTTATGTAATGTCCTATGGAGACTGGAAACGCCTGATCCTATGCTTCGTGGGGTTTTTCCTTGGCCGTTCCCTCGTGATTCGGCTTACCCGAGGCCTGCAGATTCCCGTTCTTTTGGACGAGGAGGAGAACCATGCGCCTTAGTCCCGATGAAGCAATCTTCTGGCAATATGGGGCGATCAAACTCAATGCCACCATAGCCTTCACCTGGGGGGTGATGCTTTTGCTCACGATCTGCGCGAGAGTAATGACACACAAAGGAATTCTGGAGATGATCGTTACCGCAACGGAAATGCAAATTGCCGAAGTGGGCCTAAAACCCGCCAAAAAATACATGCCCTTTTTGGGAACTATTTTTCTCTTTATTGCCACCGCAAATTTGTGCACGGTGATTCCAGGCTACGAGCCCCCTACGGGGTCCCTATCCACCACGGCGGCTTTGGCCTTGTGCGTTTTTGTAGCCGTCCCCCTTTTTGGAATCCATTCCCTGGGGTTTTGGGGTTATCTGAAATCCTACGCCGAGCCTACGGTGATCATGCTGCCTTTCAACATTATTGGCGACCTTTCTCGCACCTTGGCGCTCGCAATCCGCCTCTTTGGAAATATGATGAGCGGAACCATGATCATCGCAATTTTACTCGCCATTTCCCCATTTTTCTTTCCGGTCTTGATGACGATTCTTGGCTTACTTACCGGAACCGTTCAAGCGTACATCTTCAGCATTTTGGCCTCGGTATTTATTGCTGCGGCAACTCAAAAATAAGGAGCAATTATGGACAACACGACAAGCATTGCGGTAACATCTATTGTCATTGCAGGAATCACCACCTGTTTTGGGGTAATTGGGCCGGCCTTGGCGGAAGGGAGGGCGGTAGCGACGGCGCTCACTTCCTTGGCTCAACAACCGGATGCTTCGGCAACCATTACCCGAACTTTGTTCGTAGGGCTTGCGATGATTGAATCCACGGCAATTTATTGCTTTGTGGTATCCATGATTCTCCTCTTTGCCAACCCGTTCTGGAACCACGCCATTGCACAAGTGGCAGGGAAGTAAGCTTATGCTGATCGATTGGTTTACTGTTGCGGCCCAGGCCCTGAATTTTCTCATCCTGGTTTGGCTGATGAAACGGTTTCTCTACAAACCGATTGTAAACGCCATCGAGGAAAGAGAAGGGAAAATCGCCTCCCAGCTGGAAAATGCAGCAAAACAACAAGCCGAGGCGCAAACACTCCGAAACGATTATCAAGAAAAGAACTCAGAAATCGAAAATCAGCGAGCGATGCTCATGGACCGGGCCCAAGTAGAGGCCGATCGGATGAAGCAGAAACTATTCGAGGAGGCTCGTCAAGCTTCGGAGACTTTGTATGCAAAAAGAACGGAGGCCATGCAAAATGAAGCGCGCGAACTGGAGGTCGCCCTCACCCTTCGCACCCGGCAGGAGGTATTTTCCCTCGCCCGCAAATTGCTAGCAGACCTGGCGTCCACCACCCTGGAAGAACAAATCTGCCGGGTATTCATCCACCGCCTAGAAACCATGGACGAAAAGGAAAAGACCACCTTTGCAGAAGCCTTAAAAAACAAGGGCAATTCCACAGTGGTGCGTAGCGCATTCCATCTGCCCCAGGCCCAATGCGAGGAACTCCGCTCCACCCTTCAATCCCTTTTCTCCCCTACCCTTCAAGTCCTTTTTGAAATATCCCCACGATTGATCAATGGAATCGAAATCACCACGGATGGCTATAAGTTTGCCTGGACCATCGCGGAATACCTGTCCTCATGGGAAAGATGCCTCGGCGAGCTACTCCAGGCTTCAACCAGGACTCCTGGTTTGGATTCCGGGAAGGGTAACCCATGAAAGAAGATCCCCAAACTCTAAGGGGCATTTTTGACCAGGCATTTACCGAAATTGCCCAAGTGGTCCAGGCCTTCTCACTCCACCTTATCGCCCAGGAAATGGGCACAGTCACCAGCGTGACCACAGGAATCGCCAAAGTTTCGGGCTTACCGGGCGTGGGGTTTGAAGAATTGGTGACATTCCCCAATAACATTCTGGGCATTGCCTTTAATGTGGATGAAAATGAAGTGGGAGTGGTTTTGCTTGGGGATTACTGGAAGGTTCAGGCTGGAGACGATGTCCGGCGCACGGGACGGGTTCTGGATGTCCCTGTTGGCCCAGGGCTTTTAGGACGCATCATCGATCCTCTGGGAATACCGCTGGATGGCCAGGGGACAGTGGTTTCCGACAAACGACTTCCCGTTGAACGATCCGCACCACCGATCATGGACCGTTCCCCCGTCACGGAACCATTACAGACAGGAATCATCGCCATCGACGCCTTGATCCCAGTTGGTCGTGGGCAACGGGAATTGATCATGGGCGACCGACAAACCGGGAAAACAGCCATCGCCATCAACACCATTCTTAACCAAAAAGACAAAAATGTTTTGTGCGTATATTGTGCAATTGGACAAAAGGCATCGGCTGTTGCGAAGTTTGTTTCCATTCTGCAGAATAACGAGGCCATGGAATACACCGTCATTGTTGTCACGGAAGGAAACGAACCGCCGGGACTTACCTACATCGCCCCATACGCCGCCACAAGCATCGCCGAGTATTTCATGGAATCCGGCCGGGATGTCTTGATTGTCTATGACGACCTTACCCAACATGCGCGGGCCTACCGGGAGCTTTCCCTCCTATTGCGGAGGCCGCCGGGCCGTGAAGCGTTTCCCGGGGACATCTTTTACATTCACTCACGCCTTTTGGAACGAGCCACCCATTTGCGCCATGAACTAGGCGCAGGATCCCTGACCGCCCTCCCAATTATTGAAACGGAAGCACAGGATATCTCTGCATATGTTCCCACTAATTTGATATCCATCACCGATGGGCAAATTTTTCTATCGCCTACCCTTTTTGAATTGGGAATTTTGCCCGCCATTGATGTGGGAAGATCCGTGTCCCGCGTGGGAGGAAAAGCCCAGCGCCCAGCCTACCGCGCTGTTGCGGGAAGCCTCAAGCTGGCCTACGCTCAATTTGAAGAGCTGGAAAACTTCTCTCGCTTCGGGTCACGCCTCGATGAGGATAGTCGCAAAACCATCGAACACGGCCAGAGGATCCGAGCCTGTTTGAACCAGTCCGAATTTGCACATATTTCCGTGTCAGGGCAAATTTGCATTCTGCTTGCCCTGAATGGAGGGCTTTTTGACCCCATAGCGCTCCAGCAAATGAAGAAAGCTACCACCGCCCTTGGGGATGCGATGGAATTGATGCCACCTGATATCCTAGATCGATTAGATTCCTCGGAAAAACTGCAAGACAAGGATCGGGAATTGATTCTCCAATTGGCAAAACAAACCCTGGGAAACCGGAGTGAACCATGAGCGAAACTAGGGTAATCCTACGACGAAAAATTGGTGGTGCAAAGGACCTCCAATCCGTTGTCCAAACCATGAAGACCCTGGCAGCCTCCAGTTTAGCCCAATACGAAAAATCCGCACTAGCCCTAAGTGATTATCTTCATACGGTGGAACTTGGACTGGGAGTCTCCTTTCGTTCCAGCCGGTCATTGCACCCAAGCAACAGGGCTCCCAAACCAGAGCCCGCAAAGGCGATTGGGGCCGTGGTCTTTGGGTCGGATCTGGGGCTGGTAGGAAAATTCAATGAAGCCATTACCGGCCATGCTCTCAACACCTTGACCCCTCTTCGCCTTAAGCCCCATGTGTGGGCGATTGGAGAACGCGTACAAACGTGCCTGTTGGATGCAGGTCATCCGCCCGTTGGGATGTTTTCCGTTCCTACCTCCATCCAGGGCATCACTACACTGGTTTCTCAAATTCTACGGGAGAATGATTTGCGCCAGATTCCAGATGAAACATCTGAACTTTATCTATTTTATAACCGACCCATGTCTGGCACACTATACGAGCCCATTTGCCAGCGAATCTTGCCATTAGATGAGGCATGGATTCAAAGCCTAGAGGCTCTACACTGGCCAACCCATAGCCTTCCGGAAGTGATGGGCGGAGAAACAGAAACTTTGCGAGCCCTCATTCGCGAATACCTGTTTGTTTCGATTTACCGGGCAAGCGCCGAGTCCCTTGCGAGTGAAAACGCCAGTCGCCTTGCGGCCATGCAACGCGCAGATAAAAACATTTCCGAGCTCCTGGAAAACCTAAATCGAACCTTTCACCGGATTCGCCAAAGCAGCATTGACGAAGAGCTGTTCGATGTAATTTCCGGCTTTGAAGCGCTGAATCCCCCCGCAAATCCTATGGGGAAGTACTAACAAAACGCAGGTCGGATAACCCCTCAAGGGAAACTTCATCAATCCAAAACTCCCCTGCCTTGTCGGTCTGAAACAGAATCGCAGACACGCGAGTTGCCGCGACGGAGAATGAAACCCCTGCGGACAACGCAGCCGATGGATTGAAGGGAATGAAGGAATCGACCGGAATAACGTATTCCACCCAATTGGGGGTTAGTTTGATGGCTACATGAAAATGCTGGTCATCCCCTAGGTCATCCACAACCTGGGTTTTCGGCATCACCAGAATCGTCCCGCTTCCTTTGGCAAAAAACCGCAGGGACTCCATGCCATGGAGGTCCGCCCAGGAAAACTGGGTCTGGGGAGTCGTGGACCCGGCGCCCAAATTCAGTCCAACCATGGCAACGGAATCCGATGCGTCCGCAGTAAATGTTGTACGTACTCGCAAACTTAGCCCACGATGCCCACCATCCACCTCTGCAAACAAGGCACCTGGGAATACTCCTCCGGAGGCAGGATCCAGGGTAATCGCAGTATCGGCCCGAAAGCTCCACCAATCCGCAAACCCGGTCCAGCCATGCAGGTTTCCAAATTTGTCCCCATCATCAAAGTCTTCCAGCAACAGGGATTCCGTGGTGACCAGAATGGAATCAACCTGAGTCGCAGAACTGCTATCCGTCACCAAAACCTCCACGTCGCCCATTGCCTGCCAAGAGTCCGAAAATACCGGAATGTATTCACCCGGAGGCAATGCCGAAAATTCATAATGACCCAGGCTATCAATAACTGAAAACTGATCCGTGCCTTGCAAATATAGAGTCCGACCCGCAAAGGAAGTGCCCATGGTTGAAGCTACCACGCCTTGCCGGCGCACCATGGCGCCCAATTGCCACACCGAATCTTTCTCTCCATGGTTCACTTTGCGAAACACACCTTCCGAACCCGATTCCACCCACAAGGCCATTTCAGAAGCGGTGTCTAGGGGAATTTCAACCTTACCCTCATCATCCGCAATCCATTCCTCGGCCTGCTGTAATTGTCCATCCTGAATATCATCAACCCAATTCTTCACCACCGAAACCACAACCCGGGCGCCGACCGCCGGGGAGCCGTCGCTCATGCGCAACGAGAGTTGCAGGGCGTTCTGGGTCTCCGAGGTGTTGGTCCCGGCATGGTCCGAAGTAGAGCACGCCATCAAGCCCATAAGAGTTCCCAGAAGCCAGAATATCTTTTTCATGGATCCAACTTGGAAAGGGGGAATAATTGGATGTTCATTTGGTAAACGCAGTCGGCTTCGGAGTCTTCGGCCACCCTGCGACAAATGGCATTGCGGCACTCGGAAAGGAGATCGCGAATATCATCCATGGCGCCACGGCTCATGGCTAGGGTTACCGTAGACATATCACGGACCTCCTTGGGATGGACATCGAGAGAACGGGTGGCCAGAGAAATCATCTCCTTCTGAAAACTGCGCACCACAAAGGAGGTGACATCGGAACCCGTCGTGATGTGCTTGTCACAAAGCTCCAGGGACTCGCCATGGGTCTGCACCAGCCCGAGACGGGTGAGAAGATCCAGTGAGGTCTGTACCAGTTCCGGGCTAATTTCGGGATCAAGGGATTTACCCATTTCCATGGCATCGGGGGCCCACTTCCGCAACCCGATGGTAGCACGGATGGCAGTGAAATACCATCGGCTATAATAGTTGTATTGGTCAGGAGTCAAGGCCTTGGCGTCGGTCCCCTGAAGACGAAGCAGCTGCTCAAACAAGGTCCGCCCTTCCGCATCTCCCTTGGCCCTCGAAAAAAGGACAAGAATCCGAAAGAATTCCGCATCCCGGTCGGCCAGTTTGCAGAGCTTGATGAAGTCCTCGACTTTGTTCTCTGGAATATGCCGCTGGCCCGAAAACACCTTGGCCAGGTAGGACACATCCATCTTAACCCGGCTCGCCATCAACCGGTAAGAGAAAATGGCCGATTCACCTTTGCGGGCTTCATAGAAGTCCCGCAGGTAAATGCGATAGTCCAAATATTCGGTGATCGGCCTCATGGTGCTAAATCTACTGCTGAATGGATTGACCCAGGTATACAATTCTTCGGTTTTGCATTTGGACCCTTCGCCCATCCACGGAATATACCGCCCCCCAAGCCGTTGCCCGGATAGAAACTGAATGCTTCTTCACTGCAGTGGGCAATTGGATTTCCTTCAGGCTTACATTATCCAGGGTGATGGTCGCAGGCGCCATTCCGAAATTGAGTTCCAACCGCCCAATTGGATCACTGGGGGCATTCATGGTAAACTGCAAGGCATACTGCCCCAATGTGGAAAGCACAGCCACCGTGTCCTGACCGTAGGACGTCCAAGGAGTCGCATCCTTGGAAATCCCCGCCACCAGGGATGCAGGAATATTGGATTGGGCGCTAAAGGTCAACTGGTAGGTTTTTCCCTGGACCAGATTCAACCCACCCTGCACCCACTGCACCCGGTAGCTCGTGCCATCGGTCGCCGTGGTGGCAATGACCGCTGTGGCATTCTGGATAGCCAAAGTCCCTTGTCCGGTGGTTCCCAAGTACAGATTATCCCAACCCGTTGTCCCATAATCGAAATTGCCATTCACAATCATTTCACCAGGAACGGACGGAGGAAGGAGAAGCGTTACCGAGGGAGGCAAATTCAGGGCTGCATGTTGCGTCATGCCAAAGTCAATCTGCTTTTGCGCCACCCCTGCGGCATTAAAGACAATTACCCGCGTGTATTGGGGAGGGAGGGAACCCGTGAGCGTTGCGGTCACCCCGGCGTTTGCCACGACAGTCATGGCCTGGGTCGCTGCGGCCATTCCAGTCTTAAGCTGAACGGCGTAGGTCAGGGTGGCCGTTAATTCCTGATTGAGCAAAATTACCGTAATGGTGGAATCGGTTTTGCTGGAATAGGCTTTGACTTTTGCCTGCGTTGATGTTGCAGTGACCATGGTTCCATTCATGTAATCGGACATCATTTGTAAATGATAGTAGCTTGACCGAGGATTGAAGGTGGTCGCATTATCCAGGTATCCAAGATCCAAGGTGGAACGGTTTCCCCCACTTTCATGGATGCACCAGGGAGCCACATAGCTTGCCCCATTCAAGGCCGCGATGGCAAAATACTCCGCCCAGAATTGCCCATTGATGAAGGAATGAACCCCCTGCCCTTCCAAGGTGTTGTTGGCCGGATTCTGGTAAGTCATGTTGAATTCCCCGATTCCCCACTTCAGCGCACTCTCGCCGGTACGTCCGTTTTTCAAATTGGCCGCATTGATCAAAATTTTGACATTGGCGATATTCCCGCGCAACTTTTGTGGCCCTGTGGTGATTACGCCATCTCGGGTGTAAGTGCCGTCGGCGTAGTCATGCCAGGTGACCCCATCGAGGTAATAATTTCCATTGGCATCTTTTCCAGTAATGTCCGAAGAGCCCCCGATCAACCCGTTCAATATGGCCGTATTGTACCAGGCACAGTCAGGTCCATAAATTTTGATGGTCGGGTCAATTTCCTTGAGTGCCGTGGCCCGGGGCTTAAAGTACGCCGCCACATCTGCGGGGTTGGTCATGGAATAGTGCAGGTCAGGCTCGTTTCCAATGTTCCAATATTTGACGCTACGCGCCTTGGTAATATTGAGGAAGGTGATCAAATCCTTGGTGGCCTGCACCGTGGCGTTTTTTGAAATCTGCACCAGGGGCTCGGCACCAATCATCTTGATGGAATCCACCAGCGCAAGATACTGGGCGTGGGTGGGAATATTGTCATCGGGGGCAATACCGCCAACCCGGATCAGGCGCAGGTGGCTATCCTTGATTTTCCCCCAAAGTTTATCCAAGCTGCCATTGTACACCGCGGTGCCGTACGCCGTCGGCATCCAGGAATTTTGCCCGTAGAGGATGGGACTGATGGCCTGGGCAAAGGTCAGAGAGGCGAGCCAGGAGAGGAAGAACAGAATCCGCATGGGAACTCCGGGTTGGGGGTTTCTCTTAAACTAGCTCCGGGCGGTAGAAATTGAAGATCATACTGCGGAATCCGTGGACAGGGTTGTCCAAAAGTGATACAATCATGCCCATGCCCGCATCGCGAAAGTATTCCTGGGAAAATCTCAGACGCCTCATCGGACTGTACCTCATCGCCAGCTCCTTTGCGGTGGTCATCTCTGCTGTTTTCTTTACCTTCGGCCTGGACCTGACCTCGGAGCAAGGACGGATTGTTCTGTTTCGGATCGCCCCCCTAACCCTCCCCGTGGTCCTCATTATTGATCTACCCCTCATTGTCTACCTCTATTGGCCCATTCATGCGTTTTTTAGGGACCCTGCCCATGCAGGCCCCGAAACCATGGCCAAGGCGATGGCTCGCGCAGCCAATTTGCCCATGCTCACCTTCCTAAAGACAATGGTTATCCATCTTCCCGCAGCTTTGGTCCCCTCGGTTTCCCTGCTGCTCCTTTCCCCCAAAATATTCGGAATTGAATTTTTCCCCTGGCAAATTGCAGTCGCCACAGCCATGTCCTTGGTGGTCGCTTCCTGGCACGCCATGCTGGAATACGGACTGGTGGTCCGCTACAGCCGTAAAATTCTCAACCGTATCACCTCAATTATACCCGATGAAATCCGCAATGCACGCAAGGGGATTGTACGAACCGCATCCCGACAACGCATGGTGCTGACCGCGCTCTCTCTGGTCGTTTTTCCGCAAGTCGTGATCGGAGGTTCTGCAGTCTACCGCTTTTTTCAAATCAGCGAAATTGCTCCCTCCATTCCACCCGAATTCTTTAGCCATTTTGGCATGTGGATCCTGTTCGCGGTAACCATCATTTCTGGGTTTTCCATCCTGATTGCCACCATGCTTGCGCGCGGATTCTCCGAGCCAGTGCACGAGCTCGCAGACTCCATGCGCCTGGTGGAAGAGGGCTCGTTGGGGGTACGCCTCAGCGACGTGCGCTTTGATGAATTCAGCGATCTGTTCCGTAGCTTCAACCGCATGTGCGAAGGGCTGGAGGAACGCGAAACCATGCGCGAAAAATTTGGAAAATACATGCCTCCCGAAGTCATCGAAAAAATGATGCACGAAGACATGCACCTGGGGGGCAGCCTCATGGAAATTTCCGCCCTCTTTTGTGACATCCGCAATTACAGCTACTTGATGGACCACTACAGTCCTCAGGAAGTTGTGCTGATGCTAAACGACTGTTTCACCGAAATGCATGAAGCCATCTGGGCATCCACGGGGGTGGTGGACAAGCATTTAGGCGATGCCATCCTTGCGCTCTATGGATCCCCTTTTAAGGACATGGAACATCGAAAACACGCCATCGAAGGTGCCATGGGGATTCTCCAGGGGCTAAAGAGATTCAATGACAGACAGCTAAAGGGCGGTCGTCCTCCCTTTAAGATCGGAATCGGCATTGCCTCAGGTGTAGCCATGGTGGGCAACATTGGAAGCGCCAAGCGTCTAGAGTTTACCGCCATCGGCAATGTCGTGAACCAGGCCCAGCGCCTGCAGGATCTCACCAAAGAACTCGGCTGCACCGTGCTGATCAGCGAATCCACCTGGCTCCTCACCCAAAAACTTTTTGATTTTGAAGCCATGGGTCCCCAGCGCCTGCGCGGACAAAGCAGCGACATGCTGGTCTTTTCATTGGGCACTCCCACCGCTCAATAAAACGCTCCCCGGTGTTCCTCAGAACACAAAGAACCGATCCGGGAACTTGGCGGAACTTTGCCAAACAAGATACTCCACCGTGGTGCTTGAGCGCACACCGTTACGGGTGATCACCGTCGTGGACCGGAGAGGTCGCCGAGGAGTCGTGGTGGTGTATTCCCAACTGAGCTCAACCACCCCGTCCGCTGCAACGATCCGCATGCCGACAAAGCGGCCCACCAGGTTATCCCAATAGAGCTCGCTTGAGCCTGCTACCAGTTTATAAAGGTTTCCCCCATCAAAGACGGGCTCGCTCCAGGAGCCTGTGTCCATGGGGCTTGGGGAGGTGGCAGAGGCGCCAACCTTGGAAAGAGAGTCCACCACTGCCGATGCGGACGATGTTACTTGGGAAGTTCCTGCCTGAATATCCATCACCTTGATTTTATCACCCGAATATATGGTCCGTTGGTGCATCAAGGAATTTTCAAATTCGGTCAGGTATTTTCCGGGACCTTTGCTCACCGAGTAGGTCTTCATCACCTGCTTGACTCCGGGCATCTCCAGGGTAATTCGGGAAGAAACTTCAAGGCTGTCACTGGCGAACCCGGGCTGGGATGCCAGGCGCGTCCGGATTTCCATGGAGGTCAAGGACCAGGCTGAAATGGTAAAAACAGAAAATAGGACAATTGTTCGCTTTAATATTCGAAGCATTCGTTTAATCCCAGTTGATGATTTCAGAGAGGGGAAGTGTGTAAACGGCACCACCATCGCCCGTCATCACAAGTTGATCACCCCAAGTGACAATGCTATATGAATCAGAAGCCCAAGGACCAGGAAACCTAGGAACTTGACGAACAAATACAGAATCATTGCGAAGTATGGATATACCAAGATCACCAGACATTATTGTCATGCTGTTGTATAGCAGATCTTCCGAAAAGAAGGATTGACCCTCCTGCACAGCATTCTTCGCTTCTCGACTTTGAGCAAGGGATACCCAACCTGTATTCCCTTTCTTAAAAAAGCCCTCATCAGAATACGAACAAACAAACATTCCGCAAGGTTTAATGCGCATATTTTTGAATACCGAATGAATTTGAACGCGTTCTTTTGTCGCAACAGAAATCGCCCACAAGGTATCCACCGAAAATAATGGAGAGCCTTGGGTTTTCGCATAGGTGGAATAATACAATGAATCACCAACAATCCCCCAGGCATTTGCGCCCTGCTCATTAGGCTCATAGGTTTCACCGACTTCTCCGTACCCAGGTATTAGCCAACCATTCGTTAACAACTTGTATGCGGTGCCTCCAAGCCAGCCGGCCCAAACCGCCCTGCGCCACCCGGCATTGGGGTTCGTGTGCCAATAGCGAATTGGTTCGCCAATGGCATTTATCTTCCAGAGGAGTCCATTTGCATCAGAGATATATAGACTGTCCCGATCACCAATAAATGCAGGCCCAAAACCCGGACAGACACTATCGAATGAGACAGCGCCATTATCGCGACTCTCCCACACAGCCCCAGGTACCTTTTTTATCGGCTGCCCTGGCAAGGCCATGTACAACTCTCCGTTGCCCAAAATGAGCAAGGTATCACCACGGGTGGCAATTCCTTCCACATGGCCAGCCTCGACAAGGCCAGACATATAGTTCTCAGTGCTATCAATGTAACCCAGCAGTTCCGGCGTTACTGAGCGAATTACCAGGGGCTTCAAATCATTTTCAAACAACCCGCAGGAGACGAGCATCCCTATTCCAAAGAGAACCATTGTCGAAACGGTTTTTTGCTTTGCTGTACACATAACATTCTCCTGGAGTTAGGGGACCAGAATTCGGTCGAGGATTATTGTGCCCTGGCGAAGCACCACATATTGGCCAGTAGAAATTGTGCCTGCAGGGATATTGACCACTTGGTCGCCGACGGACCAGTTGCCCGAACGAAGGGTGCTTTGCCAAATACCCGGGGCATTGGTCACTTCTAGGTTATAAACCCCTGCGCTGGCAATGTGCACCACCAGGCCATCACGGGTCCACCGCAGTATTCCAGGTGAAGAAGGAGCTTGAACCGGAGGTGATGATGCAACGGCCAGACCTGGAATCTGCCCAAAAAGCACATTCCCCCAAGGATCGAGCACCACAAATCCAGAGGCCTCAAGCCAATTGCCTGTCAGTCCCACATGGGATGGATCGTCAAAGACGACCCAATCGGGAGTCCAGTTGGGGTGATGCAGTTCGAACTGCAGTCCGCTCCCGTACTCCGTTTTTTCTCCCGGATTGAGGATCTTGCCGGCATAGTTGAATTGCATGTGATACAAGCCATTTCCGTCCGTTACAAATGAAGACAAGGACTGGGGATTACTATAGACAGCCGTCTCGGGCAACTTGCCCTCTGCCTCGCGGAAATAGTACCGCATAACGAAATCATTGACCGATTGGGTACCGGTATTTTCCACATAGGCGTGGATCAAACTGGCGGTGTTCACGCCCGCCTTGAGATCCTTGGCAACAACCCGCACCCTGGGTTCGCTCACTGCCTGGCCACCGCTCTCGAAGCAACTCCATGAATTCAGCAAGCGCCCGCTTGCATCAAGCACAGCAACGCGGTCTGTGGTTACAAGATTGCCACCTGCGCCTTCGGCCTGGTAACTCGGGTCATCCTCAGAAACCCAGGGCTGGTTTTGCGCACGGTAGAGCCCAAATTTGGGGCCAAGGCCCCAATAGGCCTGCCCGTTCGCCGGAATAGCGTCGGGCAGGGCCACTTCGGCATAAGAAACCCCGCCGGCATCAGGGTGGATTCCAATGGTTGCATTCCAAGGGGTAAAGGACTGGGAGGCCACCTGGCTCGCTCCTTCTCCGCGGTAGAAGTACCGCAACCGAACCCCGGCCAAGCTCTTGCTGGTGGTGTTGGTCAACTGGAACTGAGGACGGACCCAAGTTTTATCCGCAAAATTCTCATATTTGATTTTGACGGTGACCACCGGGGCCGAAGGTGTCCATGAACTCCCTGGCCACTGAATCTTGCTGCCTGGCAGATCCAGGGCAACAGGAGCCATGGCAAGTCCAGCGATCCCCGTTTGTCCATAAGGACGAACACCCAAGGTGTGGCTACCCGAAGGAATCTGGAGCACCAGATCCGCCAAGGCCACCGTGGACCAAACGCCATCCGCTGGTATCGCAAAGGTACCCTTCGATACACCATCCAGCAAAATTTCGACCTTGGCCTGGAGCGGATCCAGGGCCATTGCCATCAGGTACAGTCGGTACTGCCCGGCACCCGGACTCATTACCCAGTTGAGCGTTCCCGCAGTTGTGGAACTGGATTGACGGACATAGGCCATGCCCGGAACCTCACAGGACTGATCCACCGCAAGCCCGGCCCCCAAGGGAAGAACCGACGCCCGGGCGATGACCACAGTCGATACATCGACGGGCTGGCCACCGGTATACGCCCAATCCACATCCCCATCATCCAGTGCCGAGACATACAAACGAACTTGGGAAAGGTTTCCCAATATGGCATTTCGGCTGGTGGTTTTTCCCAGCACAGGTCGCCCCACCGGAAGCCATTGCTGAGCGGCAGGCAACTGGGCCGTTCCCCTAAGAATTCCATCGCGATAGAGTTGAACACCACGGCCGTTGACCACCACCACAAAATGTGCATCGGTCTTGGCGGCGGGGAGCGTGTTGGCAAACACGACAGAACCCACCGAGGACTGGAAATAGATGCCTCCATCCCGGACTCCAATGGTCCAGGGAGTACTTCCCTGCCAGCTGACCAGGGCACCAAGGGTCCCCAGGGCAAGGATCGCAGGACGGTAACGGAATTCCAGACTGAACGGGCCGGCTTCTTGACCCGAAGCCCAGTCACGGCCGACGGAAGCGTTATCCGAGCTGGCTCCCAAATACAGGGAACTACCATTCAGCCAGGGTTTGCTTGCCTGCACAGTCAAATGCAGACCGCTACCCGTGGCTTCATGGGCAACCGTGCCCGCGCCATCAGCCAAGGGATACCATAGTTGCAGACTACCCGGCAAGGGGAACACGGGCTGGGATGCCCAGCGCTCTTCCACGAAATTGTGGCCCTGGTCTTCGACTCGCAAAACCACTTCGGCACGGCAACCCAGACAGGCAGCCAGCCGGTCCGGGTCTATGGTGAAATCCTCCGCCAAAGCGGAGCCCACAGCCACGGTTCGCGATTCAAGGAGCATGCCGCCAAAATAGAATTTTGCAAGTACACCGGAGATTCCGCTCTCGGCATCTGACATGCTCGCGTTGACCTCGACCACCTTGGCGGGGTGCTGATCAACCAAGGTTGCCGAGAATCCTTGAATCTGGGGTCGATGGGCGTCGGTGCGCACCGAGGGTCCAATCAATTGATTGCGGTTCCCGTATAGATCTGTGATGGCAAGCCTGGACCCATAGGGGGCGGTCTGATTGGAGACATCCGAAGCCCGGGCTGCCCATCGAAAGGAGGCCTGAGTCTGAAGATGGTACTCGCTGACCGGTGTCTCACCAGTTCGCAATTGCAGGACAGCATTACCCTGATGATTGCAGGTATATGGGTATTGCAGGTATCCGTTGTCCAGTCCAAGCCAGAGGGTCGTGGCGAAGGGTAATTCCCCACAGGCAAAAGGGGCTGATTCGTCAATGCCCGGCGTTGGATTTGGCGTGACCTTGATGTTCGTCGCCGTGCTGGTGGTCATGACCACAAATTCTGAGAAGGTAGAAGTAATCCCTGAAACCTCCACATAGGCATAGGCGACAGGCACCTTGGTCGGGTCGCAGACCTCTACCCCCGGACTGCAGGAATACGAAGCCTCCACAGCCTCTGCGGTAAAGAAACTCAACAATTGAGATTCCAGAGAACGAATTTCCTGATGGACGCCATCGGGCTTATACACACGAAGTTCGGCCACATTGATTCCCTCGAGGCTTGCCTGGGGAATGCGAACCTTCACTCGGGGCCAGGTGGTATTTGGCTGCTGGCTGAAATCATGGGATGGCAAGACTTCGATGACCGGACCAATAATGGCCAACCCACGGAATGTCTGCCAATTGTAATCCTCAGGGGCGACGGTCCGGACCGTCACATCCTGCATGGTGGGAAATGCCCCTACGGGGAAAAGTACCGAGGCATCCAGGAACATGGACTGAACCAAAGAACTGACCGTGGGGACCACGATTTTTCCCACATGCACATCCAGTTGCCGGAAATAGAGATTGTCATTGATGCCTGCGCCCCCATAGGTCAAAAAGAAACTGGTATTGCCCTGCAGCATGGAGGCATTGAATTGTTCCAGCATTGGGTAAGGGCTCACCGTTGGGGTCGTCGCCTGGGAACCAGAAGCAATCAGCTCAAGGACTCCATTGCGCAGGTATTGGAGCGACCAGGGTGTATTGGCTCCCGGAACGCGACCACGAAGGGTGACCGTTTCATCCAGGCGCTCCTTGGGAAGGACCGCGTTTCGCACCACTTGGACGCCCGAACCTTCGCCCTTGGCCAGGGTAAACATCGGGTGTGGTAAGACCATATTATTACGAGGGTGAATCAATGGGTGGCCCACAGAAATATCCTTGACCCAGGGAGTATTCAGGGCAATTGGGGCGACGCTCGAGGATTGGGCTGTCAAACGGCCAAAGTCTAAATTCTCACTCCCCCCTGGGTACAGAGCAGCCGATGGAATCCCAGGAATTTCCTGATCCATGGAGCGGACATAGGAAACCGGCTTTGTCAAAACGACGCCCGAATTACTGACAATTTTTGTCACTGGATCCACAACCCAGGGAGTGGTTGCACCAGCTTGGCCTTCCAGAACAAGGCTCGGCGGGGCTACATCAACCCCTGTCAAACGCTCATCACCCGCACTAAGGCCTGTTGGTAGTTTGCTCGTGGGGACCGTCCACTTTCCTCCTGCATACCAAGAGTCATCCGCAGGGAGGGTTGTGCTGGCGGTCACGCTTGGGCCCGAGGAACCATGGGGAAGAAAGGCGCCGTCCAATGCCGCGATTTTGGTCCAGCTAATGGCATCACTAAATAAATCAGATCCACTAACAGGGTTTCTAAGGGGGCTAGCAGCATCCCAATAAGCCAAGTAAAATGGAGCCCAATCAGCCTCCTTCCAGTCGCCCAAAAAGTAATGCAACCTGGCTGCTCCCAAATATTCGCGAAAGCATTTTTTGCCTTCAACGACAGTTGAGAAGTCGCCATGGATTGGATCATTTGAACACAGGGGACGGAATGCGGAGTGAACCAATGGTGAAACAGCCGAACTTGGATCCAGGGGAAAACCTAATGAAGGCGAAATACTGTTATCCACTTCAGATGCCTGGGCACGACTTGCAAACATTCCTACAGCAATCTCAAAGTCCATGGGCTTTGCGTTGAACCATTCACCGAGCGTTGCGGAACCCAGGGTGGAAACAAGGGACGCCGAAATTGGTTCTGCAATCCGAATACCACCCGGTAAATATCCATCCCTTACGCTCTTTGCAAGCACCTTCCAAGGAACGGACTGGGGCATCATCTGGATATTGAATTTGCTATCCACTTTTTCACCATTCACTTCATCCGCAAATAGCAGAGGGTTTTCAACCTGGTCCAGCATGGAAAACCGCTGGGCTTCAAATCCTGTCGCAAGTCCATAATTAACCGAGCGACGCCATACTCGACCATCAAAGTAATTGCTATTCAAGGCATATTCCCCGGTCTGTGTCTTTGCGGCAAAATACCCTTCTGCACCATACAGGTTTTGATTGGTAGGATCAAAGCGCAAATAGCGGTTCGCTAAGTTGTTCAAGCCAAACCCAGGGGGATTCCAATAATCGCTTTGGACCCTTACTGAAACCTTAACCCCAATTTTTTCGGTACTATTTTCTGAATTGCTAAACCCTACGGGGACTGTCCAATAATCTTCGGGAAATGCAATTGCTTTTACTGCCGCCATATTCTTATGGGGGTTAAAATCATTTATTTCAGCCGTGGTGGGTTCCTTGGCATTTTTCGCGCCACAAGTTCCACTGGACCCGCCAGAAAGCGGGTCATTTTTATCCGAAGGAATACACCCTTTTTTGTCCACTTTCGGCACTCCCCCTTGTTCCGCAAGTCTTGCATCCATTTTGAAATCAGGGGGATTCGCCTCCCAATAGATGACTTGGTCATATGCACGACTAAATTTATCCAAGATATTGTTGTTGCCGACCCCACCGCAATCAACGCCCGTGACACATTGGGACCAGAATGAATCCCAGTTTGCCACCCCATGCCCTGAAAACTCTGTGGCCTTCTCAAATGGCGCATCTACTTTGATCAATTCATCATACGCCGAGGCAGGCAAAATCTTGACCATAGTCTTAATCGGATAATTAATGTCACCGTCCTTATTATACCCTAATATGCCATCGCTATTCTTGAGATATAATTTGGTGAAAGTGAAATCGTCCTCTGAGGCTGGGACATCGGAAAAGAACAATTTTTCCAACTTAATACTCCAGAACACCTGTTCCGATCCTGGATACCAGCCTGAGGTCAATCCAAGCGGTCCATGAAATTCCAAATTCATGTTATAACCCTTCGTGGCTACCAGGGTTAAAAGAGTAACCGGGAACCGATTTCGCACCCGATGAACACCAACGCTAAAACGGTGCGCAGGGTAATAGGTGGGGTACTGGGTCCCTGTGATGCCATGATGGAATTTCAGGGTTCGGGCTTCAGGAGGAAGCCACCGAGCAACTATATCTGCACCAATGGAATAGTCGGCATTGCCCAAATACCGTAAGTCCCCGCTTTCTGGATCTTCCTGAGCCTCGTCCATGCTCAAGGAAGCCGAAACCTCCCCGGCAACGCTGGAGAAGGGAGCCTCAATTTGGCCCGCCACCGTTTTCAGCTCAAAGGGATATTCCAAAATTGGGCTGAATACGCCGTTTGTGGTGACCGCAGAAATCTGAAATTTATAGGTTCCTGGAGCGGTTTCCAATGTATTATCATCCTCCCCATCCTTAACGCCATTCCAAACCAACCGGTATGCAGAAGGATTGCTTCCTGCAAGCGTCGGAACATTGGAAAGCAATGTTTTAATGACTGTTCCTGCAGGATTGAGGACTTTTGCGGTCACATTCGCAGACCGGCCGGCAAGACCAAAATCAAAACCAATGGTTGCAAGCTGCAGATTGGTGAGGGGCGCAAGCCCGATATTCAGGACCCCTGGAGTCGTTTCTTGGGTGACCAAAGTTGGCGTTCCCATCAACAAAGTCATACTTTGTTTGGCGGTTAGTACCCGGCCACCCACCTTGTCCTCCACTGCAACCACGGATATCTCGGCATTGGCGCCTCCGGGGTATATGCCACTGGAAGTCAGGCCGTTCCATTCAAAGGAGGATGCATAGCGGTCCGGATCCACATACAGGATTGGCAACCCCATGGTCCCGGAACCAATGGGAATTCCGGGCATCCGATTGATCCCCCAAAACTGCTTGGACTCATTCCCGTTAATGCTAGATATATCCAGCATGAATGGGCCACTTGCGGAAAATACCCAGGTCATGTCATTCCCACAATCCCATGCTTTGGTCCGATCATAAGGGATGGGCTTGCCTTCGGTGTAGGGTGATGCATCTACCGCACTCATATCGACAACCTGGGGCAGAATCTGCTGCACGCCCGCTAAAGGCTGCTCCTTCCAGGTAAGGCTGTTGCCTAACGAACTGATGCGAATTTGGGGAGCTGTTCCTTCGGCAGGTCCCTTCCAACGCAGGGTCCAATCTCCGTTGGTCGCCTGCCACATGGAAACACCATCGGGCAGATCGCCTACAGGAACGCCAGCGAAGGGAGAAAGGGACACCTTTTCAACATGGTGGGCGACAGCCTCAATTTTTTGGGCCGGCACAAGCGGATCAGGAACAAGCACCCGGACATCCATCTTCCAGGTGGAGCCGTCGGAAACACCATTGAGGCGAGTTAGAATTGCCTTGGGCAACCCACCCGGCACGAGATCCGTTGGAGGAGCCACTGTAAGTGTAGGCGCAGCAACTACCGGAGACTCCGCCAGGGCACTCAGGAAAACGGATTGGACGGTCGACTGCCATGCACAGGCCACCCGACTTGCATCCGTGCAAGCCCGGGTAGAAAGCTGGACCTCATAATCATTGGTCCCCAATGTGGACCTGTCCCAAAGCGCCAGGTTGCGTTCGATGATGGCAACACTATTTTGTAAAAGGGTTATTCCATCATCCTTCCAATCCGCCTCGATACCACCCTCGACTCGCCACCGGACCCGGTATTCTGCGTTGAGGTCATTCAACTCTAGCGATGGATTTGCAGCAATTCCACGCACCACAAGCATGGGTTCGGTTACGATCCTGGCCTGCTCGGTTGTGGGTTCCGTAATTACTGGATATCGCGCACCCACGGAAAATACATCGCGACCATGGGATACATTTCCCGCCGCATCCGCGCAACGAAACTCCGTTAACCAGGTTCCATTCACTGACGGGTCCCCTGCCACCCAGGGAAGGTAGTGAACCTCTACGGTATCTTGCCCAGATTTGCTTCTCGATTCCAAGGCAGACATATCCTGCCATGCTTGCGCAATACCATTTTCCCAGAGTCGCCGGCCACAAGTTAGATCCGTTCGATTGGGGGCAATATCATCCTTCTGTGAAACCCACGCCGTGGCAGGTCCAATATCCGATGGGGCAGAATACACCAGGGCAGAAGTGAATACCTGGGCGATTTGAGGCAAGGTCCGGTCGACTTGCACTTCCTTGGTCGCGGCGAGTGACCGCTCGTTTCCAGCATCGTCCACAAGTCTAATTCTCATGGTAAATTGACCGTCCGGCAAACGGCGGGATGTTGGTTCAACATAGGTGACATGGGTATTTACCGTGCCATCCGCAGCCGGGGCCAGGGTGGCGATCTGCACAAAACGGTATTCTTCGCTGGTTGTTTTATTTGTAAAGGTGTACTCCAAGGTAACCTCTTCCGAAGGCCGACCAAGCAGTGGTTCATTCAAGTCCAGGTCAATCTGGATGTTCTGTGTGTCATTCGCCCAGAAAACTCCAGAGGACATGGCAGAATAATTGACCACCCCATTCCCAAGCCTCCACGAATTTTCAACGAGATTTGGAGCTGTCTTATCAAAGAAGAAGTTTGCAGAAGCCGAGAATCCGTTGATCCCCTCAATCCAATTCCCCTCACCGTCCTGTAAGGCGGACCAGGCCGTGCGAAGCGGTAAACCAACAAGATTTTTTAGCTTGGAAAGACTAATGTCGGTTGCCTCATCCGGGGCAGCATAATCGAAGCCTTCTACCCGAAAAGTCAGTACCCCTTGAGGAATGGAACTCACATCTAGACCATCCCAACTGACATCCGAGGTCTCAAAAGAATAATTATGGAGCGGAGGCAAGAATAGGGAATCCGTTTTCCCGGCGAAACTCCAGGTGACGAACCGACGAAGTTCCCGTATGGATTTATCTGGTGAGGCTTCCAAAATATGCACCCGAGCCCAAACTCCGTCCTTGTCTGTTCCCAACAAAGCCGTTGAACTTGGGATAATCTCAACCTGCGGGGCCTTGGTATCATAAACCAAGTAGGTATTCAGGTGGTTCACGAGATTTTGATCCTGCGGGGTATTTGGCGTCATGACGACGGACCAGTCCAACAGGTAGTTCCCATCGGCTAATAGATTCGAACTGCCCAAGAAGGGGACCGTCTGATCCCGCTCGATCTTCCATATCTTTTGCCAGTCAGCTCCTGAGCTGGAACCCACCAAGGTAGCGTCTATCGAAGAGCCTATTGCCACATTTTCAGGAGTAATAACAGGCTCAATTCCGGTTGCTGGAAATAGGGATACCGAGGCAGAAGTAGGAGAATATGGGTAGCCCCAGTTGCTCGCATTGATGGAGAACTTTTTGAGTGACGAAACAACCTGGAAATCTCGTGGCCAATTCGGGTAGATAATAGGTGCTGTGGCCGTGTAAAGAAACGAGAATCTTTGATTGCTCATCATCCCCAATTTATTTGTTGTCATGACCGTTACCACATTGGGGCCATCTTCCTGAATTGCTGCAGGTCCGAGATCGCCTAACCATTCCCTGGGCCGAAATATGAAATGACCAAAAGCGTCCACCGGCCCTCGCGTCTGGAGAGTGCCCATATTTACCCAGTCCTCCATGCCCACTTTCCGCGACGCTTGCCAGCCTGCAACGCTACGCACCCATTTGAATGTAACCTTTGTATTGAAGTCTATCTTGAGTTCTTGCAGCAAATCCGGGCGTACATCATCCACCTGGAAGCGAATTTCTTTAATCGACTTACCCACCGTAAAAGCTGGCGCGGCATAGCGAGTGACTCTACGAACCATTGGCCGAACATCAACGTTATTGGCGTCTTTGGAAGCCAATGCATCGGTAATTTCCAAATAGGAAGATTCCTTGAATCCAAGTTGGCGACTCCAGGTGGGGGACCCGTAATCTAACCCAGAAAGAATCTGTGGATCAAAAAGGACAGGGACAACATCCTTGTCCAAATTGGCTAACTCGTCCATGGAAGGCAATAAATCCGGAAACATCCTTTGGATATCTGCAATATCTCGAATATCAAGATTTTCGGGGACATCTTCAGTTTCTTCATAAAAAATTTGGGGAATAAGTTTTTCCTGCCCAGCAACTGTGGCTCGAATGACAGGAATCGTCACAAATGCAGGCTCAAAGATCATTTCTTCAAGATCGGTCTTACCCTCAGCATTCTGTCGAATGGACTTGGCAAGGCTGTATGTGGATGAGGAATTCTCCATAATGTCGTCAAGGTAGGAAACCACTTTTTTCGCAGTAATAGCGCTATGTGCAATTCGTAAGCTCATGCCGATGGTCCCACAAACCTGGCTCTCGACCGACTTTACCGCAGCTACACCATCATCAAGACCTCCATCATATTCCCGCGGGTCTTCAAATAGATCAAAGACCTTTGCCATGGGGGGTGCAATAACCTTCCAGAACACTGTTTGAAAAGCCGAATTCAATAGATCGACCGCACCCGGAGCGGCATTGAGATACAATTGAGCGACGCAACCATATTCAAAAGTCGTGCGGACGGCTGTCGCCGCTTGATTGTCATCCCCGATAATGGTTAAATTTTCCATGAGGTCATTTGTTTGAGAAAATTCAGGATAGTTCGCATCCAATATCGTTTGAACCACCGGAGATTCCGTACGGCCAGCGCTCATATCGTACTTGATTCGCCTAACCCCCGATAGAAATTGAACATTTTTACCAAAACTGGAATACGCAGGGGTGCGATAGGTTCCCCGATCTATTAGATTAAGACTCGCTTGAGCTACCGAATTTGCAATGACATCCGCACCTTCTGCAACATCGGCATCATTTATTGACTCCGGTGGTCGCATTTCTTTTAAAAATCCACTCATAAGAGCGCCATTCCAAGAAGGAGGAACCACGGTTTCAAGAATCCCAGCAATTCTTCGAAGTGGAGGCGAAAACCAATTCAAAACACGGGGAGGGTGGGTGATTTTGAAATTTCTTGCAAGTCCATCACCTAGGCCATTAAGATAATCGAGACCTTCATCCGTAACTGCTGCTGGGACGCCGTAACGCTTGTCAACGAGTAGCGGGAGAAAGTCAAATGGATTACTCACTTTTTCCTGAAAAAGCCAATCCATCTTTAACTTGCGCATATTGCCGACAACTGGGAGCCCTGTTGTTGTAAATAACCTTGTCGAGGGCACGTTCCAACCTGAGAGCATTCCCGTTTGATTCAATGCAGCTAGCCGCCCAAAATTCCGTTTAAAATCAGGCTCGCCAAGTCTTGGTTGTAGGTCCGAATAGGCCGGATCCGTTCGGGTTGCCTCCTGTGCCAGGTACCATAGCCCTTGGTCCTGAACGCTCATCCCATCATCCTTTAGGAGAATCCATGCATCGACAGCACTCTTTACACCAATTCCAATAAGATTTGATTCGAGGAAATTGCTGACCATCTTAATGGGGGCCTCTTTTTTCAAGGTTAAATATCCAACCCCAGAAAAGGCCAAGGCCCGACTAATATCTACACCTACACCCACTTTACTCGCTAAAGATGAATAGGCGCTCCCCCTAAATAAAGAAAAATCTGCATAACCCGTGCCCTCGTGAGGAGTATCATAAAAAACAATTTTATCCACATCTCCTCGGTAAGTTGGCCCTTGTACATACTCCCGCACAGACAACCCACCCATGTCATGGGCTAAAAGCACATAGCGAGCGGGCACTAGTACCGGACGAGCCTTTCTTAGATCAGCTAATACAGGATCTATTTGATTATGATCCAAGTGCCATTGGTTGATCCAATCGGATACACGCGGATCCCCATTAGCGGCCAAAACGCTAAATTCAGCAGGAGACTGGAACCCTGCGCTTGTGTATTTCCAGCTATTATTGCTACGCTCCTTTTGAATTAAGGTGCCACCAGTATTTGGATGGACTTCATAGATTTTTGCTTCGGTTAGTTCGTTTTGAAACCAGTTTTCTACAGCTGATTCAAACATATTTGTTTCAGCCCAACTTCCATTTCCTAGATCTAAATTTTGTGAAATCTTGTTACTCACTGGATCATACGAAGTTGAGACGGACTTTATACTACATGTTCGATTTTTTATTGTTCTGCTTCGATCCGCGAGTTCTCCTGCCTGATCAATAGGGCTCCCAGCAGGATTCTCAAAGGACTGGACGTAGGCACCATGCGCCGAATTCAGAATTTCTTCATCCAAGAATTTCAGGACCCCGGTCCCACCCCAGATTTTTCCGCCCGTTCCTCTATCAGGCTGGCAGGAATTCATTTTTAGGCCCTGGTCATTTTTATCTAGGCCATGCACCAAAATGTAGAGAGTGGATCGCGAAGGCTCCATGGGTTCGCCAAAAGAGTTCGCAACCATTGCCAGGAGGAAAAAGGCGATAGATGTTTTACCAAGGATTTTTTGAGCGGCTTGAGGTCTTACCCCCCCCCGCAAATCCTGTGCCTCTTTTGATTTGGCAGGAAACAATCGGTTAATCAAATTCATTTTGGCACAAACTTCTCAAAATAATATGACGCAATGATAGAAAACTTTTTATTCAACCTGGCCGCATCGGCGTCGGTTCCGCTTAAACGGCCAGCGGATGCTTCAATAAAACGCTTCCCGGTGTTCCTCAATAAAGTCGCGGAGGCCTTGGGGTTCCTCGCCGGTGAAGCGCACAAAGTCGCTGGAGACAGGCAGGGGTTTTTGCAAGCGGGGGAGAAAATGCAAAAGAAGCATCACCAGAATGAAAGAGACTGGCTTACCTTGTCGCCAAAGGGTTATCACAAAGCGAAACAGGCCAGGTGATTCATAGCGGAACGAGGTGCCACATTCCTGGTTGATCATGGAAATGACCGAAGCGAACCCGTGCCATTCCGAACTGGTGAGCGTTACGGCCTGCTCTGCGATGATCCCCTGGAGGCCTTTTGCGGCAATGGTTCCAATGTCCCAGGCCGAAATCCAATTGAAGGGCAAGGATCCCGAAGGAAGGAAAATCCGTCCATGTTCCTGCAGCTCTGGACGCAGGGTGGTGAGCAGGTTTTCCATGAAGTAGCTTGGGCGAAGGAAAAGATGGGGAAATCCCATTTCCACAATAGCCTTTTCAATCTTCGCATGGGGCAAATAGGACTTGGTGTCGGCACCTTGTACGGAAAGGAAAACGATGCGGGTTTCACGGCTCACGGAAGAAAGGAAATTTCGGAATACTTCTTCTTTGGCAATCTGGGGCGGACGGATCAACAAAATCGAATCAAAGGACATGGCTCGTCCCAATACCGCACCTTGCTCGAAGTCCAAGGCTAAAAGGTGGATTCGCTCGTCCGGGAACACTTTTCGGGCCGTTTGGATGTCCCGAACCGACGCATAGACCTCAACGCGGTCCAAGGGGAGCTGGGCGATGGTGGCCCGCCCCACATTTCCGGTAGCGCCTGTGATCAATAGTTTCATTTCTCAAGGGTATCATATTTATTCACCATCATCACCCCCCCAATAAATCTTTTCCAATCCCCATTGACAATCCAAAAAGGATTCATACTATTACTCCATAGGAGTACTAGAATGTTAAACAAGAAAACCAAATATGCACTTCGGGCCGTTATGGCGCTAGCAAGACGCAAGGACGAAGGCCTTGTACTCATTGCAGATTTGGCAGAATCGGAAAACATCCCCAAGAAATTCCTGGAACAAATTCTACTAGACCTTAAGCGCGCCGGCATCCTCGCTTCCACCAAAGGCAAGGGTGGCGGGTATGCCCTCGGTCGGCCCGCATCCGACGTTAGCGTGGGTGCGATCATCCGCGTGATCGAAGGCTCCCTGGCCATGGTCCCTTGCGTATCTCAGCATAGCCCAGGCGTTTGTGAAGAATGTAAAGACCCTTTGACCTGTGGAATCCGGGTTGTCATGAAGGAAGTTCGTGATCAAACCGCTGCGGTTCTTGACAATACTTCAATCCAGGCCATCCTTCGTTCGGAAGATGAGCTGACCATGTCACTCAAAATGAACATCGACTACTCGATCTAGTTTTTTTGTCTAATTAGCTCAATGAAAAAGGCCAACCCGAATGAGCCCTGAATAAGCCTTACAGCCCAGGCAAAATCCCCAGAAAGCTTCCAAAGCGGCGCACAAGGCAAATATTCCCACAATCCCCAGAGCCAGATGGCTCAAGCCCAGCCAGGAGGCAAGGGCCCAACCTAGGGAAAAAATGAGGCCGATGCGAGCGGCAAACTGCTTGGGAGCCAGGTTTTCAAGCTTGGGTTGGACGGAAAGCACCTTCAACTCCATCCGACTCACAAATCGAAAAACACTGAATGTCCGATATGAGCTGGAACGCAAGGCAAAGTCAACCGAAAGAATGAGAGCGATCCAAAAGGCAATCGGATAGACTAGCCCAATGAGGAGCGCAACCAGGACATGAAAAGCCACAAGCCTTGCAGCCCTTCCATCAATTTTTCCCGGTGCAAAGGGGCACGCAGGGCCATTTGGAATTCGGATTATTTTCGTCATTTTATCATCTTTTCTGGTTATACTGCCATTGCATATATACTTCGTTTTTCCTGAAGGCATTAGGCCTGGGAAAGACCAGCCTCCAAGGCTTCGAGGATATCGTCGATATGCTCAATTCCGATAGACAGACGCACCAAATCCGGAGTCAGGCCACTGGAAGCCTGCTGTTCTGGACTTAATTGCGAATGGGAGGTGCTGGCTGGGTGCAGAATCAGGCTCTTGGCATCCCCAACATTGGCGAGATGAGAGAAAAGCGTGATCCCATCGATCAGCTTGACAGCAGATTCATACCCACCCTTGATTCCAAAAACCACGACTCCGCCAAAACCCTTGCTGAGATACTTGCTAGCAAGCGCGTGGGACGGATCACCCTTTAGGCCCGGATACCGGACCCAAGCCACTTTGGGATGCTTCTTGAGAAATTCCGCAACCTTTTGCGAATTTTCCACATGTCGCGCCAAACGCAAGGGAAGCGTCTCAATCCCCTGCAAGAACTGCCAGGAATTATCAGGACTGATCGCAGCACCTAAGTTCCGCAGGGGTACGGTGCGGACACGGAGCGCGAAGGCAATTGGCGCCAACGCTTCTGGCAGGTCAATCGCCCAGCGTAAACCATGGTAGTTGGAATCAGGCTCGGAGAACAAAGGATGCTTTCCACCCTTCCAATTGAATTTGCCTGAATCGGTAATGATTCCCCCGATGCCTGTCCCGTGACCACCGAGCCACTTGGTGAGGGAATTGATCACGATGTCGGCGCCATATTCAATGGACCGGAGCAAATATGGAGTTGTGAAAGTCGCATCAACAATCAACGGAATTCCGTTGGCGTGTGCGATATCCGCAATGGCTTTGATGTCAACAAAATCAAGGACTGGATTGCCAATCGTCTCGATGTAGAGAGCCTTGGTCTTAGGGGTGATGGCTTTGGCAAAGTTTTGTGGATCTTTTTGATCAACAAAGTTGACTTTGATTCCCAAAGCGGGCAGGATTGAATCAAACTGGGTATATGTTCCACCATAGAGATTATTAGCAGAAACGATCTCGTCTCCAGCCTGTGCCAGGGTGATGATGGAATAGAAGATCGCCGATGTCCCTGATGCTACAGCAACGGAGGCCGCTCCACCTTCAAGTTCGGTGACACGCTGTTCCAGAACCTCGGTGGTGGGGTTCGTTAAGCGGGTGTAAATATTTCCTAGAGCACGCAGACCAAACAAGTCGGCCGCATGCTGGGTATTTTTGAATACGAAGGAAGCCGTGCGATACACAGGTACGGCACGTGCGGTGGTGCTTGGATCTGGGGCTTGCCCGCCATGAAGGGCGATGGTTTCAAAACGATATTTCTGACTCACGGTATTCTCCTTGGTGGGAATTTGGTTTCGGAAGTTTTGGATCCTGTTAGGGACTGAACGCTCTTTTCGATAAGGTTTGCCATTTTTTCTTTATTTTTAATGGTTTTTACTCTATCGGGTTTGTAGTCTATTGCAATCTACATAACTTTTGTGAACATTTCCATTCTTTTTTACTTTTTTTCCGACAACCAACTGCAATTGCTGGACCAGATGCTGGGAAAATCCCATACCATTGTATATCTTAACCCTATGACCCGCTCATTCCCCTTTCGCCAAACAAAACTGCGAGCCACATTCAGTCTTGTCGCTGTGTGCTTTTTGCTTTTGGCATCGGTGGGAATTCCCTTGAGCCAACATTGGTGCGGAGGAAAGGTCGTTAGCGCGCGTCTCTACGGCCACTCAGCATCCTGTGGCATGATGGACCGGGATGCCTCGAGGGGCCATTCCCTTTCTGCACCACCCTGCTGCAACAACGTCCAGTCCCTGCAAGCTGCAACGGGGCTCGAAAACGATGGGGTCGCTGCCCCCTTGAAGACCCTCGCTCCCGAAATGGTTATTCAAATCATCTCTGCCGTTGTCCCGGTCTCGGGATCGCATCATCCTGATGTAGCCTACCGCACGGGCTCACCTCCCGGCACATTGGGCGACATCATCGTCTTTTCTCATTCCTATCTGATCTAGGACCATCGTCTCAGGCGCGCAGAATTTCTCTGCAATTCTTCGCCTGTTCCCATTTGTCATACCCCTTCGCCAATGTTGTGTTGCTTTTTGGTATGATCATACCAGGTGGCGCACATCTCGATTTTGCATACAAAAGAAACCACAAAAACAAACCCAAGGATACCCCATGAAAAAGATCGCCACACTCCTATTCCTCACCGTTGCTCTCGCCTTCGCTGGCGAACCGGCCACCAAAGCAGCAACCGACACGGTCATCCAAAAGCCAAACAAGGAACAAATAGCCAAGGCCGTTGCCTTGAACAACACCATCTGCCCCATCACCAAAGAAAAGATTGGAAGCATGGGCATGGCCGTCCCGGTTATCTACAAAGGAAAAATCATCAACCTGTGCTGTGGTGGCTGCCCAGGCGATTTCGCTAAAGATCCAGAAAAGTACATGAAGATCGTCAATGAAGAACTGGCTAAGCAGAAACCCGCTCCCAAGCCAGCCACCACCAAAATGCAGGGCATGGAAGGCATGGAGCATAAACACTAAAGAGAGCGCGCCTGTCACCCCCGCGCAAGCGGGGTCCAGGAAAGGTTAAAAACATGAACTTTGGAATGCTCGAAATGTGTCATGCCCGGCACGGGCATCACAGAATATTGCCGAATTGTGCGGTGATGCCCGTGCCGGGCATGACAAGACAACAATGCATGACAAGACAGCCGGGCATGACAAGACAAC
>CAIRAY010000070.1 GCA_903876665.1 uncultured Fibrobacterota bacterium
AAGCCGGGTCCTGCTGCAACAAGCATGTCATGGCCGGAACGGCCATCACAGAACTCTGCTAGATGCACGGTGATGCCCGTGCCGGGCATGACAGAGAAGCGGGGCATGACAGAGAAGCCAGGCATGACAGAGAAGCCGGGTCCTGCTGCAACAAGCATGTCATGGCCGGAACGGCCATCACAGAACTCTGCTAGATGCACGGTGATGCCCGTGCCGGGCATGACAGAGAAGCGGGGCATGACAGAGAAGCCGAGCATGAGAGATATGAAATATCCGGCCACTATACACATCTTAACCTGGAAACATTATGAGCCCATTACCCTTCTTTAAAAGATGCCCTAAGAGTGGCCGAGTCGTTGGGATTAGCCGTCACATTCCCTTGCGGCGAGTGCTGTGGCCCCTATTGGGTTTTGGGGCACTGGCCTGGTTTTGTCTGCGTACATTTTCCAAGCCCTCGCGCATCACCTACCCCTGTCAACAGGCCGTGGCACCCGTTGCCGCAGGCTTTCTTTTGTGGGTAGGTGGACTGTACGCCTCTTCCCGGCTGTTTCGGGCAAGCACCTCTCTTTGGCGCGAACACAAATTCGCTTCACTGGTGATGCTTCTCGGCGCAATCGGCATTTGGGTGGCTATTGGGCCAACCCTTATTCAAGCACCCCTCGCTCAAAATGGCGTTTCTACCGGGATATTTGTCGCTAAGGACAGTCCAAATTCACCCATTGGAATCGCACGAGGCATTAAGCCAGGCCGAGTTAGCTGGGTTCGGGATCAAAGCGCGGTTCTTTACTCCGGTCAGGGCTCCTATGCCGAGGACGCAGGCTTCAATCAAGGGCTGCTGGACAATATGCTCAGTCGAGTGGTGACTTCGGTTCCCGCTGGGACGAGCTTACGCACGGCATGGGACAGTCTTTTCACTTCGAATAACCGTGCCAGAGGACGTACTGCCCGTGGCTACACCGCAGGCGAAAAAATTGCCATCAAGGTCAACCTGAATAGTGATGGCAGTACCACCATTGTGGACCAAACTCCGCAATTAGTTAAATCCCTCCTTCGTCAGTTGGTAGATACTTTGGGAGTGGCGCAAGCCAATATCTTGGTTTACGATGTCATTCGTACCAATGGAACGGGAACCATCAAACGAATTTGCGAAGGGGAATTCCCCAATGTGCGCTACAACAATTTTACCCATCCCGCAGGGGACTGGGTGGACACCCTCAAGTACAGCAATGCAGGCATTCCGGCATCGTCACGTCAAACCTCGCGCTGGGTCGCACAGGCGGAATACCTCATCAACTTTGCGATCTTGAAGCGCCATACTCTGCCCAATACGGCTTGGTCGGATTGGGTCGGCCAGGCCGCCATCACCGTCACCGGGAAAAACCACTGTGGCACCACCCGGGATTGCGCGTCCCTACACCCCTATTTCCGGGACTATTACACCGGCGACAAATCATACAACGCCGTGGTTGACTTTATGTCGGGCCCCGTTTTGCACGACAAAACGGTTCTATTCCTGGTAGATGGACTTTTTACTGCCAACCATCATGCCGCAGGCCCCTTGAAATGGAACATGACTCCATTCAATGGCAATTATCCCGCCTCGGTTTTTGCAAGTCAGGACCAGGTCGCCATTGAATCCGTTTCCCTGGACTTTTTGAACACCGAAATGTCCCTCCCCAAAAATGCCGACAATTTCTTACACGAGGCGGCCTTGATTGGAAATCCACCTTCCGGTGTCAATTATGTCAATCGCGGAACCTATACGAGCATGGGTGCCCATGAACACTGGAACAATCCCATCGATAAAAAATACAGTCGCAATTTGGGGAACGGCCAGGGCATAGAGCTGTTTACAGTTCCGTTGACGGGAACGCCCACCACCGTGTCCAAAGCGCCCCAAGCAAAGAATGGACTTGAACTGGCCTCCCAAGTCGGTGGAGGAATAATGATCCGAAGCACAAGCCCCCTCCGCAGCGCCGAAATATTTGATGCCCGCGGAATAACCCTGGCTAAATTCGCCCTTGCGGGAACCCAGGCCAATATCAATCCATCGCGTCAAGCCGGCGCAGCTTACCTACGAGTCCGCACCCAAAATGAAGTTGCCACCCGGGCCCTGAGTCACTAATGAATTCGGGTCCTGTTGACGCCACGCGTGTTCTCTGGAAGGACCAGCAGAAGCCCTTTGCGCGAATTGACACTTCTAGAGCGCAACGCCGCGGGTTTCCCGAAGCCATTTTTTGCCCCGGAAAAACAGCGGAACAAGTGGTGGAAATAATTCAGGCACAGTTTGAAGCGGGAGCTACGCCAGTCTTGGCAACCCGGGTGGACCCATCCCTCGCAGAGTTTGTATTGAATAAACTGCCCCAAGTGCGCTACCATGCCCAAGCCCGCATGATGGTATTGGGTGAAATGACTCCTCCAGTCCACCAGGGGGCTGTGCATGTTGTGTGTGCTGGAACGGCCGATATTCCCGTCGCCGAAGAAGTGGCTATGGTCGCCGAATACTTGGGAAATGTAGTAGAACGGACCTGGGATGTAGGTGTTGCAGGACTTCATCGCTTACTGGAAAACATAGACGAAATCCGCAAAGCCAATGTGCTTGTGGTGGTAGCCGGAATGGAGGGTGCCTTGGCCTCCGTAGTCAGCGGACTTACTCATCAGGTGGTGATTGCGGTTCCAACCTCGGTGGGCTATGGCGCAAGCTTTGAAGGGCTTTCCGCGCTCCTGTCCATGCTCAATACTTGCTCTCCCGGTGTGGCCGTGGTCAACATAGACAACGGCTATGGCGCAGGTTGTCTGGCGTCCATGATCAACCGGAAAATGGTAACCCCATGAAAATTGCCTACCTGGATTGCTCGTCGGGGATTTGCGGATCCATGATTGTAGGGGCATTCTTGGATGCAGGCCTAAGCTTTGAGCTTTTGCAATCCAAACTGGCCTTGCTTGGAATCCCCGGCCTTACTATTTCTGTCCGCAAAGTGTGGCGCAAGTCCCTTTGTGGCTCCTTGATGCGTGCGCATGACGGCACCAGCGATCTCCCGGTGGATCAAGTGGAATCCACAGAAAATATCTTGGGATCGGGAACATATAGAATCCGGGGATTGCGCCAGGATTCTTCACCCGTATCCCTGCGTCCAGAGGGTCATGTCCATCGGAATTTTCAGGACATTGAAAAACTTTTGCGCGCCTCCGCATTAGATGTCGACGTGGTCGAGGAAGCTCTGCGCGTCTTTGCACGTCTAGCCCAAGCCGAAGCAAAAGTCCATGGAACCACCCTGGACGCGGTCCACTTCCATGAGGTTGGAGCCCTAGATGCCATTGCGGACATTGTCTGCGCCGTTGTAGGGAAGCGGGCCTTGGGAATCGAGCAGGTTTATTCCTCTGCCGTGGCGGTGGGAAACGGAACCATAAAATGCCAGCATGGAGTTTTACCCGTACCGGCACCCGCTACAGCCGAACTCCTAAAAGGAGTCCCGCTCCAGGCCCATTTGGCCCAAACCGAACTCACTACTCCTACCGGCGCAGCGCTCCTGACCGAATGGACACAGGAGTTTGGCCCCATGCCCAGTATGACCATCGAGGCCATCGGCTACGGCGCAGGCGAAAAGGACATGAGCCATCCCAATTTGTTGCGGATCTTGATTGGTGATACAACCCTAAGAACTGACATCTGGGAACGGGACTCCATGATCCAAATCGAAACCCATTTGGATGACATGATCCCCGAGGATCTTCCGGTAGCTATTGAGCGCATCATGGAGGCTGGAGCGGTGGATGCGATCATGGCACCCGTGCTATTTAAAAAAGGGCGCAGTGGGCATGCGCTTACCGTGTTGTGTGCAACGGGCCTGCTCAGCCAGGTGGTTAACGCCATTTTTCAGCACACCTCCGCGATTGGCCTTCGCCATTTCCCAGTATCCCGATTTAAGTTGACCCGTAGCGCCGAGGCGATTGGAACCCGGTTTGGTCTCGTAATGGGAAAAATGGTGGAACGGACACCCGGGAGTTTTACCTTCAAACCGGACTATGAAATCTGTCAAAAATTGTCCCGTGAAAATTCAACCTCTGTGCAGGCGGTACGCTTGGCTGCAGAGATTGCCTGGAGCGCATCCAAGGAGGTTGCGGGTGAATCACTCAACCATACTGGATAAATTACTCGAAAAGATGAGCGAATTTCCGGGAGCTGTGGTGGCGTTTTCGGGCGGTGTGGACAGCGCCGTGGTTCTCGCAACAGCTTTGCAAGCCTTGGGTGCGAGCCAAGTCATCGCCTTTACCGCCGATTCCCCCAGCCTGTCCCGCAAGGAGCTTGCGGCCTGTCGCCTCTTTGCCCAAAAGCTTGGCGTGCGCCACGAGGTAGTTTGTACGCACGAATTGGACATTGAAGGGTACCGCAAAAACGATGGAGACCGCTGTTACTTCTGCAAAGGCGATCTTTATCGACAAATGTCCACATTAAATCAAGTCCAATCGGGTTACGTGATGCTCAATGGAGCCAATGCCGACGACCTGGGCGACTGGCGCCCGGGCATGCGGGCCGCCTCTGAGGCCGGTGCGCGTTCGCCCCTTTTGGAATGCGGGATCAACAAGGAAGGCGTTCGGGATTTGGCGCGACATCTGAATTTGGATGTATGGGACAAACCCTCCAGCCCATGCCTTGCCTCGAGAATCCCTTACCATACCCCAGTGGAGCAAAAGGCATTGGCCCAGATCGAAGCGGCGGAGGAATTCCTCAAGGCCGAAGGGTTTATGGATGTGCGAGTACGCCATTATGGTACCACCGCCCGGGTAGAAGTACCCCCCCACCAGGTCGCCCTTCTTTTGAATGCTGAATTTCACGCTTGCATGACCGATCTATTTGGTCTCCTAGGCTTCCAAAATGTTGAAATTGATACGGAGGGTCTTGTTTCGGGGAAAATGAATCGTGCACTCAGGAACAAAGCCGCAAGCTTGGAATTGTCCCATGCATCTGTCTGACCCCTTTCTTTCGGTACCGGTGGGACTTGGGTTTTGCGTTATTTCGGCAGTCTCATTGAGTCGTGTCGGAAAAACTCTGGAACGGGATCCCGATTCTTCTTTGGTTCCTCTCACTGGGGTGATGGCAGCATTTGTTTTTGCCGCTCAAATGGTCAATTTTGCCATCCCGGGTACCGGCTCAAGCGGTCATTTGAGTGGTGGCCTGCTACTCGCCTATTTGCTGGGCTCCAGGCGAGCGTTCCTGGCCATGAGCTCGGTGTTGGTTGTGCAATGTCTTTTCTTTGCCGATGGCGGAATATTGGCGCTTGGCTGCAATGTTTTTAATCTGGGATTCATCCCTGCCTTTGTGGTCTACCCCATAGCGCAACGATTTACCCTTGCCCACCATAAATTCAGTGCGCTACCGATAATCTTGGGTGGCATGGTCAGCCTCGTTTTGGGGGCAATTATGGTTGGGTTGCAAATTGGACTTTCCGAGCGAACTGGGGTATCCATGAGTACCCTTCTCACCTTCCTAGTGCCCATCCACTGGGCAATTGGCATAGTGGAGGGGTTTGCGAGCTGGGGTATTCTCGCCTTTTTGCTCCAGGCACGGCCCCACCTGGTGCCCTCTTTGCCTGCTCAGGCAAATCCCAATCTACGAATCATCCTGGGACTTGCTACTGTGGTCGTGGCTGGTTTGGGCTGCCTATTCGCTTCCACAAGCCCAGATGGCCTGGAATGGTCCTTGGAGCGGGTCAAGGCGGCCCCCGTTGGCCATGCCTGGCAGACGTTCATGGATCGGGTCGCGCTATTTGCGGACTACTCATTTCCATCATGGGTTCCCTTGGCAAACCACGCACCGATGGCTTCCACCTCTGCCTCGGGGCTGATTGGATCCGTGCTGGTGCTGGCACTGGCGGTTGGACTTGGCGTTCTGGTGCGACGAAGTTCTAAATCCCCATGAAGACTAACACCGTCAATGATATTGCGTCAAGCCCGGCAAGAGGAACACCGCACCGTGCCTGCCAATGCCTTCACCCTGCAACGGTGATGGCCGTTCCGGCCATGACACAAGACTACGGCCATGACAAAAGACTACGGGCATGACAAGATTTGTGGGCGTGACAAGAGTTGCGGGCGTGACAAGATTTGCGGGCATGAAAGATTCGTGTCGCATAATCAACGACGGTGCGAGCTCTACAGGACCTATGAACCTGTTTCGCGAATTGGACCCTCGCACGACCCTGGTGGTGTGGGGATTTCATTGTGTGTTGTTAGCATCAATTTCCAGATATGATGTATCAAAAACGCTATTGCTGGGGGCGTTTCCCGTCTTTGCATTTTTGGCAATGAACTTACGCATCCAGCCATTTTTGCGACGCTTGCGAATCGTGGTTCCGTTTATTCTCCTTATGGTGCTTGCCAATGTCTGGTTTGATCCGAGCCCCGTCGCTCTCAGGGGAATCGGTCAAATGCCTTCGGGACTGCTCACCGGAGTTGTGCTGGCAAGCAAAGCTGCGGTTTCGATTCTTTCCCTGTATGTTTTAGAGCAAACCATTCCTCTGGATCGGCTTTGCACCGGCCTTCGTGGTTTAAGAGTTCCTGACGCATTGGTGGATCAATTGCTCTTTCTTCATCGCTATGGCCTTGTGGTGGCTGCTGAGGCCGACACCATGCGCCGGGCGCGGGACCTTCGCTCAATAGGCAAGCAAGGACGTGGCCTATTGGAAACCACTCGCCTGCTGGGAACCTTTTTTCTCCGTTGCCACGACCGGTCGCGCCGAATACATCGTAGCATGCTTGCGCGAGGGTTTTCAGGAAGCCTACCCTTACCTCCCTCAAGCCTATTGACAGTCCGTGATTTTGCCTGGGGCGGAACATTGGTGACAATCTTTCTCATCTCACGATGGTACCCATGAATCTCCCGAGAATTTCCCTCGATGCGGTGAGCTTGCAATACCCTTGTGGAACTCGCGCACTCCATGGAGTCCATCTGCAAATCTCAGCGGGTTCGGCTTTTGGAATTGTGGGGCCCAATGGCGCAGGAAAATCCACGCTGCTGAACATGATGTGCGGATTTTGCCAGCCCACTACTGGAACAGTCCATATCGGTGATGTCCTGGTGGAACGTCGTTCTTTGGATCACATTCGGAGTCTATTGGGAGTCCTGTTTCAGCATGCGGACGACCAGTTGTTTCAGGCAACGGTGATTGACGATATCGGATTTGGACTTCGTAATCGCGGGATTCCTTACGCTCAGGCCGAGTCCCAGGCCAGAGAGATTCTCCGCCGTTTTGATCTGGAATCCATCGCCCAAAAGTCCCCTTTCCAGCTCTCCAGTGGACAAAAACGCTTCGCCGCCTTGTGTGGAGTTCTGGTGATGGAGCCACAGGTCCTTTTGTTAGACGAGCCAACCTCCGATTTGGACCCCAGGAACCGACGACGCTTTCTTGATGTATTCCGGAAACTATCCATGACGCGCCTGGTGATTTCACACGACCTGGATTTTGTCTGGGACGCCTGTGACACCGTGGCCATACTCGACAAAGGCCAGGTGGTTGCACAGGGACCAACACGTGAGCTTTTGCAAAACGAAAGCTTACTCTTACAACATAGCCTTGAACTGCCCCTTCGTTTGCAATGACTTGTACACTTCCGTAACCGAACAGTTCTCTTCCTCTATTCTTCTAAAGTTTTTCTGGATTATTTATAGGGAACCCTTTCACGGAGCCTTTATGAAATCCATGCAAACCTTACTGACGGGATCCCTTCTCCTTTGCCTGAGCCCATTGAACCTCCAGGCCGCCAATGTACGCATGAACCAAATCGGGTTCCATACGGATGGAGCTAAAAGAGCGGTAATCTTGAACAGCACTGCCGAGCCCATTGTGGTTCACAATTCCCAGGGCGCCACCGTTGCTACTGCCACCGTAACCGGAGCAAAAAACTGGGCTCCCTCGGGCGAAAATGCTTTGGTGGCGGATTTCAGTGACCTCTCCATTCCAGGGACCTATTCCTTGTATCAAGGCACCACCAAAATCGACCGTGATTTTACGGTCTCGGCAACACCCTTTGAAGCCATACTCAAAGGATCCTTAAAATTCTATTACTACCAGCGAGCCTCCTTTGCATTAAGCTCTACCTACGCAGGAGTCTATGCACGACCTGCGGGCCACCCCGACAACAATGTCAGCAAAAGTTTTGCGGGGGGTGGCGCAAATTTGAGCTCCCCAAAAGGCTGGTACGATGCTGGAGATTATGGCAAATACATCGTCAATTCAGGGATCACCACCTCCACCCTGATGCTCCTCTACGAACATTACCAGGCCTATTTCGATGCACTCACCTGGAACATCCCTGAAAGTGCAAATGCTAAATCGGACCTTTTGGATGAAATCAAGTGGAACCTGGATTGGATGCTCACCATGCAAACCACCGATGGCGGTGTGTATTCCAAACTCACTACTGAGGTATTTTCCGATGCCGTGATGCCCAATGCCGACGTGGCTACACGCTATGTGTTTATGAAAACCACAGCGGCAACTTTTGACTTTGCTGCAGTCATGGCGCAGGCCTCCCGCCTATATAACACCTACGATGCAGCCTTCGCCACAACCTGTCTTGCGGCTTCGGAACGAGCCTATAGTTGGGGCAAAGCAAATTCATCCATATATTATCTACAACCGGCATCAGTAAATACGGGTGAATATGGCGACAACAATGCTACCGATGAGCGCCTATGGGCCGCAACCCAACTCTACCTGAGCACCAAAACCGCAGGGTATTTAACGGATATCTCTGCACTTAGAATTCAGGCAACCACTCCGGATTGGGGCTCGGTGGGGATGATGGGATTTATGACCATGGCTCTTTATCCCACCGAATTTGGGACAACGGCGATAAGCGCCAAAGATTCCGTTTTGCGGGTCGCCAATACTTTGCGCGATGTTTCTGAAAGTTCTGGCTATGGCGTACCCATCACCAGCAACGACTTTGTCTGGGGAAGCAACGCCGTGGCAGCAAATCAGGGCATGGTATTGTTGCACGCCTATTATTTGACTCAGGACCTCCGCTATTTGCATGCAGCCCGCCAGGCCATGGACTACCTGCTCGGCCGAAATCCGCTGGATCGCACCTATCTGACTGGCTTTGGCGTGAATAGCCCCATGAACCCGCACCACCGCCCATCCCAGGCGGATGGCATCACCGCACCAGTGCCCGGAATGCTCGCAGGCGGACCCCATACCGGTGGCCAGGATGTGGGCACCGACACCTGGACCTGCTCCAACTATGTTGTCGCCGGGAAGCCCGCGCTGAGCTACACCGACAACACTTGCAGCTATGCGACCAACGAGATCGCTATTAACTGGAACGCTCCCTTTGCCTACCTTAGCGGATCCCTAGAGGCATTATATAATGGGGAGCTGTTCATGGGCAAAAATCTGAACCCCTCGCCAGTCTCTGTGGCTAAACCGAGGACCCAGACCTCGCAACATCTGCAAATGCGCTCCACCGGCAATGGAGTACGTGCCCAATTTATGAACGCCGATGGAAGCATCCATCGCTCCTTCCGCCTGGATGGTCGAAGGGAGTAACCCCCTCCACCGTTAAGTCGGGCAAGCAATTGCCACAGTTGGAATATGAAAACTTGAACTCCGTTAGCGGAACGTGACCTGGCTAGGTACTTTACATAGCATAGTCACATTGCGTTGGACAAGGAGTTTCAAGTGTCAAAATCATTCACCAAAAAGTTTTTTGCCGGGGCCTCGGCGTTGCTATTGATTCCTGGATTCGTACAAGCCGCTCCCGGAGATGCCACCATCTCTACATGGAAGAACAACAAGGCTGCAGCCCTAAGCATTACCATCGATGATGGAATCAACGGGCCCACACAAAAATTCCAGACCGCCTTTGCCGCCAAGGGAATCAAGGGCACATTCTGCCTCAACAACAACCAACCTGGCTGGACCGTTGATTGGACTGTTGCCAGGCAGCTAGCCACCGCAGGCCATGAAATCGCAAACCACACCGCCACCCATGTGGCAGCCACTACGGCAAACTTCGCGACGGAAGGAACCGCCTTCAATTCCACCTTGCAAACCCAGACCGGATTCAAGCCCGTCTCGTTCGTCTATCCTTTTGGATCCCTTGCTGCAGAAGCCCTCGTTCCTGGTGCTGGCTTCATCGCGGCCCGCGGAGTCGGGAGTGGCATTGAATCGAAAACTCCTGCGGACTGGTATAACCTGAAGGCCAATGCCATCGCAACTGGGCAGACCGCCACAAACTGGAATCCCTGGGTGGACCAGGCGCTCACTAACGGTGGCTGGCTCATCGAGCTTTGGCACAATGTGGACAACGCTGGACAATGGGCCAATGTCGCCTCCACGGACATGAATACTCATGTCGCCTACGCTGCTGCCAAAACGAACCTATGGATCGAGACCATGGGCGGCGTCGCCAAGTATGTAAAGGAAAGAAATGCAGCCAGTGTTGCTGTCGGCACAAAAACAGCTGATTCCTATGCATTCACGGTAACGGATAATCTGGACAATGCCACCTTTAATACACCAATTACCATTAAGATTGAAGTTTCGGGTTGGAGCTTTGCCAGTGCAACGCAAAATGGAGTACTGGTGGACGCATCCGTGGTTACTGAGGCTGGAAAGCAGTATGCCCTGGTCAATGCAGTTCCAGACGGCGGAGCTGTCACCGTCCAGAACAGCACAAGTAACAGCGGTGGTGGCACCAATAGTAGCACCACAACCAGCAGCAGTTCTGTTGTGAGCAGCAGTAGCTCGGGAACCGCCAGCTCCACGGCTTTCGATGACTTCCAGGATGGAGACAATGTGAATGGCTACGGTGGATATTGGTACGGGTTCAACGATTCGGCGAACGGTGGAAAATCCACCGTGCTGTTTACGACAACAGGTGGCGGCTACAATTCCACTAACGCGGGTTCGGCAAGCTTCACGTTCAACCAGGGAACCAACACCAATAGCGCATTCATCGGCGTTGGTTCGAACTTATCACCCACCAATGGCATCGTCGACATAAGCCAAAGTACGGGAATTGGATTCTACTACAAAGGAAGCGCAGCCCGTTTCATTCTACAAGCCACGAACATTACGGATTACGATAACTATGGATACGATGTTCCCGCTTCGGCAAGCTGGCAATATGTGACGTTCAACTGGAGCGAGCTCGCCCAAGCAGGTTGGGGCGTCGCTAAGCCACTCGGACTGAGCCAAGTCAAAGCCTTTGCCTTGCAGGTAGTCGGAACCACCGGAACATCGGGAACCCTCAGCATTGACGATGTCGTGATCAAGGGTAGCATTGGATCGCAACCCCTATTCATTACGCCACAGGGGAAGAATCGACTTTCTGCACTTTCAGTATCTCGCATTTCTTCGGGTGTGTATCAGATCATTAGCGACCGTAGCACAGAAATCAGCCTGTTCGACATGCGTGGACATAAGATCAGAACCCTGTCGGCAGGCACTGCGCCTCTAGGCACCTTGGTGGTTGACTTGTCACGGATGGGCATTCCTCAAGGCATGTACCTAGTATCCGTGCACGGAGGAAAATCATTCCAGGTTGCCAATTTCTGATCCGGCAAGAGGATTCAAAAAGGAAACCCTCCATGATGGAGGGTTTTTCGTTTTATGATTGCGTAGCAATCGCACTAGTAAAACAGAAACACAGTGATCTTTATTCCGTAATATCTGACACATCCGTTTGGCGGTTTAGGAATTACTTTACTGGTATCATGATTCAAACCAAGGAACTCCTATGAATGCGACTATGAAATCATTGAAGCGGCTCTCTTTATCTGCACTGATCTTATTGCTCGCATCCTGTGGCGAAGATGTTGTATCTCCAAAGGTAGGCCTTTCCAGCCAGGGCTCGGATTTGCTCTCCAGCCTACTTGCGACTTCGTCCTCCTCAGCGGACATTGTAGATCCAGGACTTAGCTCAACCACGAATTTGCAGAGTTCGACCACTGTAGATCCAGGGCTGAGTTCTACCACCGTATTGCTTAGCTCCAGCGCAGCCACCGAGCCAGTTGCCCCCGGGGTAAATTTGTTTACCAATGGCGATTTCGCTGACGGAACCACTGCCGGGTGGATCATTGAGAAACAAGGCACCGCAACGGAAGAGCATGAAGTGATTGTCGGCGGAGGACCCAATGGCAAAAACGCATTGAAGGTTACGGTCCTAACCACAGGTGCCTCCGCGTATGGTTACGAAGTGCAGGTAAACCGCCCCTTTGCTTTAGAGGCAGGCAAAACCTACACTTACTCCGTGTGGGCCATGACCGAACCCTCGGGTTATGAAATTGCCGCCGTCCTATCGCAAAATCACACACCCTGGGGCCACCACACCGTTGGTGCGGATACCTACCCAGTTCTTTCCGGCGTTTGGGAGCAGTACGGGTTTACATGGACCTCAACAGAGACCGACCCACTGATGCGCATCAGCCTGGGCAATCTCGCCAAGACAGCCAATCAGGTATTCTATTTTGCAGACGCTAAACTAACCGTCGAGTGATAAACTCGGGGATCAGGCGATAGAAACACAAAAAAACAATCATCACTCAATCACAATTATACCCAATCAATATTCTTTGGTTGGGTATATATTTATTTCTTGGCAAAGACCGCCAATAAACTTGATTCCCTTTCTGCGCTGGAGATTTCCTGATGAGAATTCAATCCACCCTTCTTGCCTCCCTTTTGGGACTCGCTTGTTCTGCCTCGGCCGCCATGTACTGGGTGCACCCGGGAACCCTTGATGGAAAAGCCGAACTCGATTATGTAAAGACTCAGATTGCGGCAGGGGCAGCGCCCTGGACCAGTATGTTGACCTCCCTGGGATACGCGGAGGATATTGACGCACCGCCCACTCCCGAGACCTCGATCAACGCCAACACCGGCGGCAACAATTCGCGCGACGATGCCCGCAGAGCCTACGGCAACGCCCTAACCTGGTACCTCACCGGCAATGAGAACAACGCCAAACAAGCGATCGCGATCTTGAACGCTTGGTCGGGATTACAAAGCATAACCGCAACGGATCAACAAAAATATTTGCAGGCCGGGTGGATCGGTTCGCTCTTTGGTCCTGCAGCCGACTTGATGCTAGGCTACCCGGGCTGGGCAGCGGCAGATATTGCCAAATTGCGGGCAATGTTTGTTCGAGCCTTTTACCCCAACCTGAACATTGCGAGTTCCTGGAACGGAAATGTCGATCTGCACCAAATTTCCGCCATGATGTCCATTGCCGTTTTCAATGAAGATGAAACTGAATTCAATTTGGGCCTCACTCGCCTGGCTTCTCGAATGCCGAAATACTTTTACCTGACCACAGACGCACAGCCCAGCGCCAGTCTTTGGAGCAATCCTGCTCTTTGGGTCAACGGCTTGACCCAGGAAACCTGCCGCGACAACAATCACCATGCCCAATTCGGAATGAGCGGGGCCATCGGGGCCATGGAAACCGCCTGGCACCAGGGTGTTGACGTGTATACGACTTACCAAACCCGCATGGTAGCCACCATGGAGCTCATGGGCCTGCAAAGCAACAGCGGCGACATGCAAGGCGTCTGCGGTACTACCGGCACTAGCCCCGAGGGTGGCCTGCCCCGCAACACAGCATCAAGCGATGTATACGACACCTGGGAGATCGGGTACAACCATTACAAAACCCGCAAGAACATTCCCATGCCCAACACGGGAAGCATGATTACATCTAAAGTTCGTTCCGCCTGGAATGGCGGAGGATCCTGGAGCATCTTCTATGAAACCCTGACTCATGGCGACATTCCTCTCGCATCCAATTCATCAAGCATATCCGGCAAGCCAACTAATTACGGACAATTAGGCGCATCTGTTTCATTGCATGGCAACGGAATGATTGAAATCTTGGCCAACCAAGCAGCCTCTTACGAAATCACCACCCTTGGAATCAACGGTTCCCAGGTGAGCCAAACCACTATAAACCCGGTGGCAGGAAAATCCCAGCTAGTTTCCTTGGGTTTGAATGGTGCACCTGCAGGTATGTACCTGGTTCAAGTGCGCACGGGTCGGGGATCGTCCTTAATCAAGTATATAAAGCCCTAAAAAAAGCACAGTTCCGGAAAAAGCGCAACACAAACCCTGCGAAGCCTTCGAAATCTGCTTGACTTAGCCCGTCAGGTTAAATAGTATTTCGAAGTGTCGCGTTCACTGGGGGGTGCAATTGCGTATTAGAACCAAGCTTACTGTTTCCGTGCTTTTTGCCGCACTATGTTTTACCTGGATTTCTTTTGCGGCCCATCAATGGATCATTTCACCGGCATTTTCCCGAATCGAAGAGGGCAATGTTGAGCGAGATATGGAGCGCGGGATCAACGCCTTCCATAACCAAATCAACGAGCTGACCCTCATGGCTATGGATTACGCCAACTGGGACAATACCTGGGATTTCGCGGTGGGAAAAAAGCCCGATTATCCTACAGTAGATATGAGCATTGAATCGTACCAGAATGCACATTGGGCATTCGCGGCAATCATCGGATTGGACAGCAAACCCGTTTTGTGTTCTCGTTTGCAGGGTGATAGTGCTCTCGTGAATTGGGATGCAAAATTCCTCCATTCGTTGCAGAACATGGCTAGCGAGGGGATTGAGTACACGGACCAGGGTCCCATGGTTTACTCCGCAGTGCCCATTCTACATTCCGATATGTCCGGCCCCATGCATGGCCTATTCGTTATTGGCCGGTTGATCGACTCTACCCTGGTGAAGAATTTATCCAGGCTGACAGGAGTTCCCATTGACATTCATGACGCCATTCATTTAGATACCTCCCAAAAAAATATTTTGTCTGTGCTTTTGCAAGATGGTGGACGATTCATGCAGAAGTTGCCAGGAAATGAATTTTTAGATGGGTACGCCCTAATCAAAAACAGGTCAGGGGTTCCCATGGTCATTTTGCATTCGCAGACCAGCCGGGAGATTAGCGTTCTCGGTGAACACATTGGCTTTTTGTCTGTGCATCTTTCCATGGGACTTGGCTTTCTATTGTCATTATTACTCTGGATCATCCTTAATAAAATTGTTGGTCGCCCCATGCGAACCTTGCACGCCTGTGTTTCCAATTATGATTTGAAGGAAAACGAAAAATCCGGGATCGAATCCCTTGAGGGTCGCACAGATGAAATTGGAAACCTAGCCATGGCATTCCATTCTTTGACCTCCCGCCTGCGGGTGAGCCATTTGCAACTACAAGAACAAAACGACACCTTGGAACGAAAGGTGGTGGAGCGCACCAAAGATTTACAAAGCACAAACCATCAATTACGACTGATGGGAAAGGTGATGGAAGAAACGGGTGATGGCGTCCTCATTACCGATTTAGAGAAAAACATTCAATTCGTAAACGACTCCTTATGTCGATTATCTGGATACAACAGAGAAGAGCTTATGGGGAAAAACCCCAGCATCCTGGAGGGCGATCGTCACGATGCTACCCAAAACGAGTTCCGCTGGGCTAGCGTCAGCGAAACAGGACACTGGGCGGGAGAAACTTGGAATCGCAGACCCAATGGTGAGATATACCCCCTGTGGCTATCCATCAGTACAGTGAGTGATGATGAGAACCGTCCATCCCATTATGTGGGGATTTCTGCGGACATCTCCAACATCAAGGAAGCCGAAAAATCCTTGCACAAACTAGCGTACTACGATATTTTGACCGGGTTACCCAATCGGCAACTGTTCAAAGACCGGCTCCAATACGCCATTACTCAGGCCCAGCGTTATGAGCATTGCATCGCCTTATTGTTTATCGACCTGGATCGGTTCAAGAATGTCAACGACACTATGGGCCACGCCGTGGGAGACCTTTTGATTACCGAGGTGGGGGAACGACTCAAGGGACGGGTGCGTGAATCTGACACTGTGTGTCGATTGGGTGGTGACGAGTTCACCATCATCTTATCCAAAATTTATCGCAATGAGGATGCAGCCCAGGTGGCCAAAGCATTGATTCATGATATCCGACAACCATTTCATCTATGTGGTCGCGATGTATTTGTAGATGCGAGCATAGGAATCGCAATCTATCCCGAGGACGATAGTGAGCCCGAAGGCTTGGTGCGCAAGGCGGATGCGGCCATGTACCAGTCCAAAGAGGTAGGCCGGGGAACCTTTCGTTTTGCCTCTGCAGAAATTGATGACCGTAACAGGAAACGCCTCGAACTGGAAATGCGCCTGCGAGGAGCCATAGACAAAAATGAACTTTCTCTGCACTTCCAGCCCCAAGTCAGCGTTTCTTTGGAAGATTCAACATTCCGCCAAATCCAGGGCGTCGAAGCGTTGGTACGTTGGAATTCTCCCGGGAATCCCCCGGTGGGGCCCGATCAATTTATTCCCATCGCCGAGGACACCGGAATGATCATTCCCATGGGGGTGTGGATATTGGATGAAGCATGCATGCAAGCAGCACGCTGGGCCCGCGAGGGAACACCCCTACGCGTTGCGGTCAATATTTCTGCCCGTCAATTTGAAGATCGGCATTTGCCCCTTCACGTGGAAGAAGCCCTCAAGCAAAGTGGCTTGGATCCATCATTGCTCGAATTGGAACTAACCGAAAGTATGTTCATAAAAGACTCCGAGCACGCCATTCACATGATGAATACTCTGAAAAATCTAGGAGTAACCCTCGCCGTGGATGATTTTGGAACTGGCTATTCTTGTCTCAGTAGCTTAAGTCGATTTCCGGTGGATGTGCTGAAGATTGATAAATCTTTCGTCGATGAAATGCTCGTTTCTTCGCGTGGCTCCGACATCATTGCAGCCATCATTTCGCTGGCTCGCAACCTGGGCCTGCGCTCGGTGGCCGAGGGCGTTGAAACCAAGGAGCAGCTCGAACAATTAAGGTTGTTAGGGTGCGACGAAATCCAAGGGTATTATTTCAGCCGTCCATTGGATTCTGGTAGGTTCCAGGATTTTATCGAGGCCAACATCACCCCGGTTTCTAATTTTGTATTTTGACTCTGGGTTTTTTCCAGTCAGGGTCTTATGCGCAATTTATTTCATTGGTTGCTTTTAGCATTCATTTTTTTTCAAGCCACTCTTGGGGCGGCAACGTTAAATGTTGCTGTAGAAAATCTTTTATCGAGCGGAATCTCTGCCGCGGAAGCTTCGATCATTAGCGATCGTCTTCGCTCAGAGCTTTTGGAAATTGGTTCCATTCGGGTGATGGAACGTTCTCAGATGGACCAGATTCTCAAGGAGCAGTCTTTTCAGCAAAGTGGCGCATGCGTGGGCAGCCAATGCTTCGTGGAGATCGGCCGGCTACTTGCGGTGGATCGCATCGTGGTTGGAACCGTGGGCAGCATCGGATCGCTTTATACCCTTTCGGTGCGAGTGCTGAATGTGGAAACCGGTGAGGTGATATTCTCGGTCAATGAAGACTTTGTCGGTCCCATTGAAGGATTGTTGCAGAAGTCGGTCCCCGAGCTTGCACAAAAATTGTCCACCGGATTACAAGGTGGAAAAATCCCCGGTAAAGCCGACCTTTATGCGACGGCAAGTGAGGAGGGGGCCAGCATTGAAATCGATGGAGAACCCAAGGGAGTGTCCCCTGTGTCCTTGGAAGGACTGAACTCGGGCGACCATACAGTAATTGCACGCAAAGGGAACCTTTTTGGATCTGTCGCGGTGCATCTCGACCCCGATGATCTGAAGAAAGTCCTTATTCCCATGAAGACAGGATCCGGTAGTATCAAGGTCAACACTCAACCTCAGGGTGCCGAAGTGATCCTGGACCAGCGTATTCGCCTAGGACAAACGCCCTTAAAAGCGGACAGCATCCCAGCAGGGAACCACACTTTGGAAATCAAACTCTCGGGCCACATTACATCTAAATTAAACATTCAGGTTAATGTGGGACAGGTCAGCAACATCAAGAACGAACTCATTGCGGGTGGTCTTTTGGATTTGCATTCTTCTTCCGTGGTTCTCGCAAAATTATCTGGCCCAGGGGGTCAGATCCGGGAAATTCTTACCGATGGAAACATGCACCTGCTGGAACCCGGAACCTGGACAGGATCTATAGACAACGCTCTATTTGAATCTCAACAATTCTCTTTCGAAATCGAAAAGAACACCAACCAGTCCCGCCAAATTGTCCTCGACCCCAAATTCGGAATCCTCAAAATCAAAGGCCCCATTCATGCAACGGTCTGGAACGGAAGCACCAAACTAGGAGTCACTCCTTTTTCCAGCAGAGAGATTGCTCCGGGCAAGCTTGATTTGAGGCTAGAAAGACAAGACCTGCTGGACACCAGCTTCCAGGTGGAAATTTCAAAAGGACAAACAACATCGCTTACTGTCGCCATGAAACCGAAATATGGCAGTCTCGAGGTGGTGAGCAACTTCCCCGCCACCCTATGGAATCGCTCAAGCCAACTAGGGTCCACCCCCTATTCGAACTACCAGGAATTGCCTGGGATCCTTGATCTGCGCCTGGAGGGGGCTGGCCTGGTGGATTCGGTTTTCCAGGCAACAATTGTCCGGGGGCAAAAAACTTTTGTGAGTGTGGACATGCAGCACAACCAGGCCTGGAAGGATTCTGTGGCTTCGGCCAAACAGGACAGATTCCGCATGAATGTGCGCGGGGGAACCCTGGGAGCATCCTTATTGAGCGCGGCCCTTGCCGTAAACTTCCATCTCATAGGGGAGACCCAAATGAAACCCGCCTACGCACTGTATGCGGTGTCATTGTTGTGTGCTACGGGGTTTGGCCTGACCTTCGCGTTTTAAAAAAGCCTGTCATGGCCGGAACACCGCGCCCCAAGAGACACGGCTACCCGCCCTGTCATGGCCGGAACGGCCATCACCGGTGCATTGGGAAGGCTTTGGCTGGCGCGGTGCGCTGATCCCTCGGTGGGACCGTTCGGGCTTTGCCCGTTACGGACACATGTCCACTTTGTGGAGTTCGGGGGATGACTTGTAAATGCCTTAAACTGCCCTACAAGCCTGTTGGTCCATTCTGGCAAAAATGAAAATATTTCGCTAGAAAGCGAACCAACTCTTCGTCGCATACGTCAAAATATGCATGAAGAAGCAGATATGCCCCCAAT
>CAIRAY010000071.1 GCA_903876665.1 uncultured Fibrobacterota bacterium
AGAGCATCCATTACTTTTGTAACCGATTCTCCAGCTCCCACGCGTCGATGAGCTTCTTTGCGAAGATATTCTTTAACATCTTTTTTGTGGTTGCGGCCGTCTTTGATGTTCATATCATTAATATAGAAAATCTTTTAACGAAATGTCTACCTATATAGGTACTGGGTAGTAATTCGGGCGCAAATGGTGCGTCCTTCTGCGTAGTCGACCGCGCCGAGGACTTTTAGCTTGAGATAGGATGATGGATTTTTCATGAACGTTCCTTTGCCGTTGTTGTGGGCGCGGGGAACGTAGGTAGCGCAGTGCCTTGCGGGAAGTCTCCCATGGTGTTGCCGGCTACCTTTGGCATTATCCGATTATAGATGTACCGTATCAATTCAGGAAAACGGAGACCTCAAAGGAATGGAATCTGGAAGGCAGACTGGTATGCGGAGACAGGGCACGGGGAATCTGGAAAGGCGTCCATCAGGTGCCGGACAACCTGTAAATATGGTGCGACTAAAACGGCGGGCGGCGGCTTTGCGAGCTGGCAGAGATTGTGGCGCAACATGCCCTGCGCTTTGGTGCACCTGGCCCAGATCCGTTGCGGCGTTCCAGGGGCAAGGCTTGCCTGGTGCGCAGATTTTTGCGAAAAGCCAGACAGGACAAGAAACAGAAAATTCCAGAGGGTGGTTGCCGCAAGGCTCAGCCGGGGAATCACCTGCGCCTGGAAATATGAGTGCGTCTTGCCACACCCAATGCGACGCCCCCGGTTGCTGCAGTAGATCCTGCGGGCCCGTACTGCGCCTCCAAAAGAGCCTTCGCCGTAGCCCCTGAGAAACCCGTGGCCATTCAAATTACCCGAACGCCTGCAATGTGGGCACGGTCGCAGCTTCAAGGAGGGGATTGCATCGGCGGCGCAGGCACCTTCGGAAAGAAATGGCATGGCCAGCAAAGATAGGACTGAGTATCTTTACCGAAATGCAGTGCCATTCCATCATAACAAGCGACGGTGTCATTTCAGATGACGACAGCCTGTTATGCGCCCACAGCGCGGTGCGGGACACCAAGCGCCTAGAAGAAGGGAAGTTTCCGAAACCCAGGAAAGATCCCTCACGCCCCGACGTCTGCAGGACGGATCTCATGATGATGCTCGACGGCATTGAAATTGTACGCGCGAAGAATAGTCGCAGATATACCATTGCACACAAAGTATGATTTGCTAAATTTGCGTGCGTGAATATGGCAACCACAAACATTCAAGATGCAATGCGACTATTATCCTAGAAGGATCGGACCATAGAGGCAAAGGATGCTGTGATTGCAAGGCTCAACGGACAATTGGAGTGGCTCAAGCGGCAGGCCTTTGGCCAGAAGTCGGAGAAGATCATCCCGACAGAGAATGCCATCGACGCCTTCGCAGGCGAACCATCAAACCCAGCCCCGCCAGTTACCCGCGATGTCGCAGCGCATACCCGGAACGTCAAAGGGCATGGACGCAACGAGCTTCCTGAAAACCTGCCCGTCGAAATCGTAGTAGTCGACGTTCCCGACGCCCTGAAAGCCTGCCCGGAATGCGGTGGCGAGATGTGCGAATGCGGAGAGGAAACAAGCCGCAGGCTCTGCCGTCGCACTGAGTTCTACATCAGGGAAACGAAGCGCATCAAGTGTGCGTGCAGGCTCCACCCTGAAGCCGGCGTAGTGATTGCCGACGCGCCCGCATCCTATGTTCCCAAGGGAATCGCAGACGAGCGGGTCATCGCCCGCACCATCACCGACAAGTACCTTGACCATCTCCCCCTGGAACGCCAGGAACGGCGCTTTTGCCGCGACGGAATCCTGATCTCGAAGTCGACCATGGTCGGCTGGCACGAAAGGGTTGCGGGCGATCTCGGTCTTGTCGTCGGCCTGATGAAGGAAAGGATGCTCGGGCAGGACATCCTTTATTCCGACGACACGAAAATTCCGGTGGTCGGCGACGAGAAGGGCAAGACAAAGCGGGGGTTTTTCTGGACCTGGTCCGACGGAAAACGCGGGGCCGTTTTCGACTACAGCGGCACCAGGGGCCAGTCGGCACCTGACAATTTCCTGGGAAGCTGGAAGGGCTTCCTGCACAGCGACGCATATTGCGGATACGAGTCCAGCCACGCAAGGGGCGTCACGCCCGTGTTCTGCTGGGCACATGCCAGACGGAAATTCTTTGATGCCTTCAAGGCCGGCAACAAGCTTGCACAGCGGCCGCTGTCGCTTATCGGACGGATATTTGCCGTGGACAGGGTCGTTGCACGGTCGGGGTCCCTGTCGCTCGTTGAAAAGCATGCTCTGAGGAACAGAATTTCGGTCCGCTGTGAACAGGCCCTGTGGCGGTGGTGTTCCGGAAATGAAACGAAGATTCTTCCCGCATCAAAGCTGGGCGAGGCCCTGAAATACTACCGCAACCAGCGCCATGGCCTTCTCACGTTTCTGCGTGATCCAAGGCTTTGCCTTGACAACAACCTCAGCGAACGCAACCTGAGGTCGGTGGTCATCGGCAGGAAGAATTGGCTGTTCGCAGGAAGCGACGAAGGCGCGAAGAGGGCGGCCATTTTCTATTCGGTCATTGCGACATGCAGGCTGCAGGGAATCGATGCTGAAGAATATCTCGTGAAGTTCATGCAGAGAAAGGCCGAGGATCCTGATTGCTCCTTAGATGATCTTTTGCCTGGGACACTGTAAAATGTCAGATCTCTGAAAACAAAGAGGGCTTCGAAATGCGAAGCCCTCTTTGTTTTATGTAAAGGTGTAGTTCACCGAACGGTTACCATCTAAGGAATTGGCTTAAAATAGCCAACAACTGTATGCTCGTTCCGAACACAAATCTGGATATGGTTCTTTTTTCTGAACCCCGCATTTGGATAAAGCTCATCACCTTCCCAAAATCCAGCCCTAACAGAATCGAACGAAGGTAGTGATACGGCTTCATTCATGGAGTGGATTGAGTTGATTACAAAGCGGTCAAGGTCCCTTAGCATGATGTCGCCAGTGGCACCGCCAGAAGCACCTTTCTTATTCTTTGGCAACGAAACTTGGGTCTTTATTTGCGAGTACATTTCTTCTACAAGGAGAATGCCTGTACGGGTTGTCAGGTCAAGGCAGTTGCCCAAGCCAATGATTGCTCCGACCACTGCTGGCTTTAACACCTTGCTCTTAGGTTTCTGGCTTTGTTCTACAGCAAACTCATAAGCACGTTCCCAGTCATTCTCCCAGAAATAGACGCCAGAACCTAGCCAGTCGTATTTGTTTGTGCTTGGGAATAACTTTTTTGAACCCGCAATGACTGCTTCTGCGACAGCTTCGTCACAGCCATGGAATCCGACCACAAGACGATTGATCTGTGTCCGCATAATTCCTTAGCGACCGACCAGCAGTTTTCCTTCGCTGTTGGTTCTGCCACCAATGGTCTTGAAGAATGCCTTGCGAGACTCAACGGTCCTCATTTGCTTGGACATATAGTCAGCAACGAGACGGCTCATCTTCCGATCCCGTCGGGCGATTTCTGCTGCAATCTTTTCGCTTGATGTCATGGCAAATACCTTCTTGTTTCCTGTCTGTAATATAGGTTTTTACGCCCAAAGACTACACGACAGTTCCATGGATTGAGAGATTTACTAAAAATTCGGGTTTGCCTTGGAGTGCTGGTGCCAATGAAATTGCCTGAAATCCCTTTCCTGCATGCACCTTGGGCATTGGTATGGTCTTGCCTCCTCCACCCATCGTCGCCCAGGCTTGGTCATTGTTGTCCAGACAGATTTTCTTTCCGGAAAGGGGGTTAGCTGGGGTATCTCCTGCCAAAATGTGTGATTTTAAGGGGGTGTTTCTCCCCCGGGTCGGCGGAGGGGGTGTTTTGGGGTATTTTCCGTCACGCTGTTTTGGATTTGCGGAAAAATCAATCCCTAGTGGGGTGAAAAAAGGATAAATTAAGGAACAAAATGTATTCTGGGTGCCTCATGGGCCCTGTTTTCTGTTGTTTAAGAAGGGTGGAGTATCATGATTGATTCGCAAAGTAACCTGACAATGGGTCGGAAGAGTCTGGGAAACCGGTTGACTATTTGGCTTTTTGCCCTCGCGCTTGTCGTTGTATCGAGTGCTGAAGCTGTTTTGATTAATCGCACCATTATGTTTTACAAGCCCTTGGATGTGTTTGGGAGTGGCTTGACTCAGATGAAGGTCCGGGAGGCGAACGTCAATTTAACAGCAGATGCTGCGAGTCCGGATTATTGGTCCGTTACCATATCCAAGGATAGCTCCCAGTACAATAACGAATTTAACCAAGGGAACTACTCTGTTTTCTTTCAGATAACCAATGATCGCGGAAACAACCAGTGTTTTGACGCCATGGGTTGGCGTAAGGGGGACCAGAATTGTACCAATAAATACCCAGGTATGTCCACTTGGACGAATGACACAATGTGGATTGTCCCGGATCTCATCACGACAACCTTTAAGCCAGATGTATTCTTTTCAGTTCCAGTGTTTTGGAATTTCTATTTCTACGTCCCTGAAGACCCAGATTGGTTGCAGGGCAATGCCCAGATTATCATTAATGGGGGAGCCCCCGTGAACATGTCGCCCGATCCCGTTAAGTGCGGTTGGTACAAAATGGTTTATTATGGGAACAAACCGGATCGTTATCCTCCTACCAATGCACTATTCACCGTAGATGTTGATCAACTTGGTTGGCAGCTTGGGTTAAATGGAATGGACGACGAGATCGCTTTGCCCATAGACTTGGCTGCGAAATTCTTAGCGCTAGGTGGTGGAAGCGCAAACCTCTTCTTTAGTCCAGAGGATGGTGCTTTAGGGTGGACAACCTCCGATCCTGGGGATGAGCGTCAGTGTACCTATGACATTGCCGCAATTCTCTACGATAGTGATGCCTCTTTGCATAAAGCCTTTACATGTTATGCAACAGGAGCGGACAATTCATCAAGTTGTACTCCTGCTGGACTTGCTGATGGAGGGCTTGTAAAATGCATTGGTGTAACTCGAGGAATTGTGGAGCCAACCATTGATGTAGTCACTCGGAAACCGATTTACAACCCAACCAAGGGTTGTTTTGAAAGTGCCGATAAGTTCAATCAATTATTTAAGGAAACCAACGGGGTCAATAAGCGAGTTTGTACTGATCTCACCTTCTCCCGTGCCAAGGATGGTATGTGGGAATATGATTCGTACAATGAGCCTCTCAAGGCATTTTATCCATTGGAGAATGAACCAAATTCTGGTCCTGGAACGAAACGTGAGGGATATGGTGGTGTTGGCCTAAATGATTCCGTTTTAGCCATGGATGCCTCTGGCTTTCCTCGGATCGATCTATATGTTCCCAAGGAGGGTGAATTCAACAGTGGGACGAATCCCAATGTTTATGATAATACCACCTGGGATACGCGCATTCATGCACCCCACAACCAGCATTTTTGCTTCGAATCCCATGCGCCCTTTGTTTACCGCCCAGGCATGAATTTTTTCTTCCGTGGCGACGATGATATTTGGGTGTTTATCAACGACAAATTGGTTATCGACTTGGGTGGAACCCATTTAGCTGCCCCTGGGCATGTTGGACTTGATACCCTTGGTCTGACGGAAGGTGAAAAGTACCAAATCGACATCTTCTTCTGCGATCGACGTACGGATATGTCAAATATTCGAATTAAGACCAATATGTATTTTGAACAAAAGAAAGACCTGTATTTTGACAAGACCGTCGTTGGTGCAAATGCGGTTTATGACATTAAGAAGACCGTGAGTGGCGGTTTAAGTTGTGCTGCGCTGGAAACCGGAGGCGCTGTCCAGACCATTGAGGGAAGCGATCTAAGTTTGGAATACACCCTGCTGTCCTCCAAGGGAGACACAATGGACCCCTATACAGGCCAGTCCCTTTGGTACGGAGGCATAACCATTGCAGGGGGAACGGTAACCATCGATTCTACAAAGCTTTCTGGACTGGCTCCAGGTCGTTACCGCCTTACTATCTCGGAAGTCGGGGTGCCGGGCGCAAAGGCGACTATTTATATCAAGATCGCCGGCAACTTGGCCTTCTGGTCCGTGAATCGCAAGGAAAGCGATAAGACCCCAAGTACCGATGCCGAATTGGTCCAGGTCCCTGCCGTGGATACCCTGGCCGGCCGCCTGGTTCCATTCCAGATTGCCAAAAAGTCGGGTGATTTCATCGATGAATCGGATGCCACCTTCCAAATCAGCTTCCCTCCGGAACTCAAAGTATACCGAGATTCCCTAGGGCAGGTCCCGGTCCTTCCTCTGGAGAATATCAGTACTGGCGTTGACGGTGTCGAGACCCTTTGGGCAACGGGTTCCCGCAAGGTTCTCACCGACACCACCTACCAAGTTACCCTGAAGGGCTCCAAGAGCAAGCCACTGAACCTGCGCTTCCACTTGCCCAATCTGACTTTCGTGGTGGACACCACCACACTCACTCCCATAACAGACCTCAACAGGCCTGCGTTGGGTCTCTGGTCGGGTACCGATTATCCGCAGTACATTTTGGCTTTCGATCCGGCCGATGGCTCGCGTTGCTTTGAATGCAACGACACCCTGACTGCGGTCACGGTGGACTCCCTGGCCTTTTCGGGTCCGGGTGGTGGACCCATGGTCCTGGTGAATGGAATCGCGATGATCAATATTCGTGGAACGGGCAAGGTTGTCGCTGGTTCCTTTGTGGTCACCGGTCCATCGCCCATCATGAAGGCTGACTGGAAAGATATTAACCTGAAACAGCCACCGACCCCCCAAATTTTGGCTGCTGAAATGTACGACCAAAATTCCGATGGCAAGGCGGACAGTCTATTTATCGGCTTCAAGGGCGCGATCACTTCAGGCGATAGTATCCCTGACTTTGTTGTGGTCACTTGGCCCATCTCGGATCCAGACACCTTGATTATTCGTGGCCGTGGCGCTCCCCAGCCCGTCGATAGCGCGCTCGTGAGGCTGTACCCGACGAGCCCGACCAATCTGGTAAAAACATACACCTCGGCTGACGGCATGTCCCTCAGCATCCCCTTCCCTTATGATCAAGTGAATACCAAGGGCGTGGGACAGGTGGCCGTGTGGTTTACCTTCACCAGCGACGGAGTCGAATACCATGTTCCCCGTGTTCAGCCCATCGCGGATAAAATTCCTCCAGTTATCCGTCGTGCCCAAATCAAGATTGCCAATGCAAAGCAGACCAACCAGTTCGATACGCTGGTGGTGGTGCTTTCTGAAACCGTCGACACCACGGCACTCGGAGCCGAAACTCCTTTTGAGTTCCAGTTGCTTTCTGCCACCAGTGGCCTAACGCCTCGCATCGTTGCGCCTAAATTCGCCTACTGGAAGTCCACCCGCGACACCGTGACCATGTTCTATGACCGGGAGGCTCTAGAGCACCCCCGCGCAGGTGACTCGGTCCGCATTTCGCTCTCTGGAGTTTTTGTGATGAAGGACACGCTGGGCAATGTTCGGAGCGCGGTAAATCCTTGGGTAGTCATTGATGGCAACAAGCGCAACGAAATCGCGACCATTGGAAAAGCCGTCTTTGATCCCAACGATCCCATGATGCAGGATATTATTAAGGCAGGCAAGGTGACCTACATTGAAAAAGTGGGCATTTACGATGACATCGAAAAGGTTAAAACCAAGCTCGCGGCCAAACATGGCGCAGTGCTAGGGCATGTGATCAAAACGGATCTGAGTGAGCTGGTCACCAAGTTCAAGGCCGATCCAAAGAATGTGGTCCTTCACTACGAAACATCTTACCACACCAATTTGGGTGGATTTGTTGCCGGCGCCAAGGACACCATTAGCTGCGCAAATACAGCCGTGTTTGGTCCAAGAGGGTGTGCCAGCGAAAGCAATGGCTATGTGTTCGTGGGTTGGAACATGCTTTCCGCCCAAAAACGCCTAGTGGGTTCGGGCGCGTATGTTGCCAGAATCCGCACCTGGGTGACCATTCCTGTGTACGGCCGTATTGATGAAGCGACCAATAATGTGGATGAAATTTGGGGTGTAATGCGCGCTAAGGGCGTCATCCACTAGTTCGGCAAGATCGATATATTCAAGTTAAAGCGCCCCATTCCGGGGCGCTTTTCTATTTTGTGCGTCATGCATTTTGTCAAATACAATTTGATCGGTCTCCTCAATACCGGAATCACCTTGCTTGTCGTATGGGTGTTGCACCAGGTTCTAGGAATTTCGGTGGTGGTGGCTAATTTTCTGGGCTATGTCGCCGGAGGCTTGAATAGCTATCTGTGGAACCGGCACTGGAACTTCAAAAGCAAAAATCCTCACCGTGAGGAGGTCGTACGCTTTTTGGTGGTGTTCGGGGTCAGTTACTTGTTGAATCTGGCGGTCCTGCTCGGTGCGCAGCATTGTTTGTTGAATTGGGCTTCACTCGCAGGGTTCACCGCCTGGATTTCTCAATGGTTCAAGCCAAGCTTCGTTGCAAACGTGATTGCCAATGTCGTCTATGTGGTGACATCTTACGGGATGTACCGAGCCTGGGTGTTTAAGAAGCACGGGTGATATGCAAGTGGAAAGAGGAATGCATGGCTCGCGGGATAGCTTGGTTAGTGGAAAGTGCGGGGGTATGAATACAAACGGAAAGTGTGAAAATTTGAAAGTGGAAAGTTGCGGGTGGTACTTCCTCTTGCAAAGTTTCGTCGAAACTTTCCGTTTTCCACTAAGGTTTCGTGCTGGGACGCGGGCTGTTTACTTTCCACTTTCCACTTTCAACTAGGGATCATTTTTGAAACGCGGGTGGCCTCAGTCGTCCGATTTTCCACCCAGCAGTCCTGCGCGCATGGCCCAGTAAAGGAGCATGGCAATGGAAGAAACTGCGGCGGCTACATAGGTGAGGCCTGCGGCGGTCAGCACGCTTGCCACGGCATCCTGTTCTTCGCCCGGTTGGGTTATGCGCAAGCGGATCAGCTGGTCCTTGGCGCGGGAAGATGCGTCAAATTCAACCGGGACTGTCACTACCGTAAATACCGTAGCTGCGCCAAAAAGGTAGACTCCTAGGACTGCAATCATGTGTCCCCATCCGCTGGCGGCTCCTAAAACGATGCCGACGATCACGAGCAAGGGTCCAATGCTCGATCCAATATTCGCGACGGGCACAATGGCCGACCGAACCCACATGGGGAAATAATTTTCGGCGTGCTGGATTGCGTGACCGGCTTCGTGGGCCGCAACACCGGCCGCGGAGGCGTTTTTGCCGTGATAGACATCGTGGCTGAGCGCCAGGGTTTTGGTCAGCGGGTTGTAATGGTCCGAAAGGAATCCGTCATGCTCGACGATCTGAACATCGGCTAGCCCGGCTTCGCGGATAAGGGCTGCAGCGACTTGTTGTCCCGTCAGACCCGAAGCGATGCGCACCTCCTGCCCAGCCTTGAAGCGGGATTTCACCATAAAGGAAACCAGGCCCGAAACAGCCATGGTCACCACAAGGATCAAGATATATAGGGGATCAAATCCGAACATCATAGAAACCTCCGATTTTTTGACTATGCCCATAAGTTACAAAAGCTTGGAATGCCCTTCGTCAGGTTTTTCGACCAAGTTTGCTAAAAACCCGGCAAATGGTGCTGTTCGTCGGAAAGTTTCTCAAGTGGAGGGCTAAACTGCCGATATGCCAAATAGGTTATCCTATGCTGACAGCACTGCTCACCAATTCGCTTCCAGTCGCCTCCATGTACGAGGGCGTGGCGCGGTCCATGTCCCGTCCCCAGTCGGCTCAGGTCCAGTCGAGCGTTTTGGCCAGCGAAAATAGCCGACCCGCAGCCCTCGTTTCCATTTCCAAAGGAGCGCTGGAGCAATCCCGCAAGGGAAAGCCTGCGGACGAAGCTGCCAGCGGAAAAACCCTCACGGAAGAAGAAAAGAAAACCGTCGAGGAAATGAAGCAAAGGGACCGGGAAGTGCGTGTGCACGAGCAGGCTCACATGGCTGCCGCAGGCGGGTACGCCAAAGGCGGTCCCAAGTTCGATTACCAGCGGGGTCCGGATGACCGCCAGTACGCCGTGGGTGGTTCGGTCAATCTAGACACCTCCGCCGAAAGTTCTCCCGAAGCCACATTGCAAAAAGCAGCAGTCCTACGCAAGGCCGCTTTGGCTCCGGCCAGTCCTTCCGGTCAGGACCGTTCCGTAGCGGCTGCTGCCGCCCAAATGGAATCCGAGGCCCGCCAAGAAAAGACCCAGGCATCCAAACCGAAAAATGGGCAGGAAGACGCGGTGAACATCCCCAGCGCCTACCAAAAGGCAAGCACAGCCGCATCGACCCCTTCGCGGTATTCCTGGACTGCCTAGCCAATATTTCCAACACCGGCGCTCTTGTCTGGTGATTCTTCAATTTATACAATATCCTTTGCCACTCCATAGTGGCAGGTAATCGTCATAAATTTTTGGAGGAAATATGATTCGCAAGTATTCCATGGGAATTCTCGTGAGCATGGTTTTCTTGATGGGATGTCCCTCAGGCCAGGCTCAGGATAACAATAAAGCAAAAGTCGAGCTTGGAGCCAAACAGCCACCTGTGCTCAATGCCGCCAACAAACAAATTCTAGGCGACTTTCGTAATGCTATTGCGGATATGGTAGATCAAGTAATCCCAACCATTGTCAGTATCCGCACCGAAGCCTTTATTCAAGGAGGTCCGGAGGCGGTCGATCCGTTTGAGTACTTCTTTGGTCCAGGATTCGCGCCACGGGGAGCACCCCAACAACCCCGTGAAATGCCCCGCCAAGAAGGGCTCGGCTCAGGCGTCATCGTGTCCAAAGATGGCTACATTCTCACCAACAATCATGTCGTTGCGGGAACAGACAAAATCACCGTAACCCTTTCCGATCAGCGGGAATATTCCGCGAAAATTGTGGGAACCGATTCCTTGACCGATGTGGCTGTCATCAAGCTTGAAAAAGCTCCCAGTGATCTGCCCGTCGCATTTATTGGCAAATCGGAATCCTTGCGTGTGGGGGAATGGATTGTTGCTGTCGGAAATCCATTTGGGCTTTCCAAGACGGTGACTACGGGTATCGTATCGGCCAAGGAAGTCCATGACCGCGGGATCACCAGTTACGAAAACTTTATACAAACGGATGCAGCGATCAACCCAGGGAATTCGGGCGGAGGCATGTTCAATTTGGCGGGAGAGCTGGTAGGAATCAATACCGCCATTCTCAGTCGCACCGGGGGTTTCCAGGGAATCGGGTTCGCCATTCCCATTGATCTCGCCCATGCAATTGTGGATGAAATTTTGCAATATGGAACGGTGACGCGAGGTTGGCTTGGGATCAGCATCCAAAATGTGGATCAGAAGATTGCCAAGGCCATGAAGCTCGATGGCGTGCGAGGTGCGCTGGTCGCTGAGGTCTTACCCGAGACCCCGGCCTCCAAAGGCGGATTGCTTGCGGGCGATGTGATCCTTTCCGTGAATGGCAAGACGGTCCGTGATGCGAATTCCCTGCGCAATGAAATCGCCATGGTCCGTCCCGGAACGAAGGTCGCCCTGTCCTTGATCCGCTTCGGGAAAACCATGGTCCTTCAATTACAAATGGGCTCCAAAGAGGCTTCGGCCAAGGCTTCCGGCGATGACGCCCAAGACCTGGGAATGGGGTTGACTCCGAGCCAGGACGGGCAAGGGGTCGTCGTTTCGTCCCTCAAGCCCGATGGTCCAGCGTTTCGGGCAGGTTTCCGCTCTGGCGATGTGCTTCTCGAAATCAATCGCAATGCAGTGAATTCCATTGCAGGAGTGCAAGCCATCCTCAAGAAGGAAGCAAAATCAAGCGCACTTCTCTTCCTGGTTGTCCGTGGCAACGGAAGGTTGTTCATCGTGCTGGAAAAAGGGTAGGGCTAAAGAGCCGAAAATCAAGCCCCGGGCCCAAAGCCTGGGGTGTTTTTATACCTGCCGAAGCAGGTTGTCGATGACTTTGGGAACGCTGGCGAACATGAGGAGCCAGGGGTAGGATAGCGGACCCGGGAGCCAAGCAGACCCGAATGTGGGTTCAGCCTCTTCGATGAGAGGCTCTGTTTTGGCAGGGGCGGCCTTGATTACGGAGCGAAGTTTTCTTTTGAGAGCGACTTGCCGGTGGGAAAAATCGGCGGAAACATCAGAGACCCGGGCGTTGATAGCCACCAGGGTATTGATGCGGGCTGTTTTCTGATTTTTCACAACCCAATGATACCATGTGCATGGGGGATTGTGTAGGGGGAATTTGGCTCCTGTGAGCCAAATCACCCTATAAAGTCGAAAAAGGCCTAAATTTCTTGTTTTGAAGGGATTCGGACATGGATGAGCAGGCTAAAAACGCCGTGCCAGGACCAGTTTTCTGAGGTCCGATCGATGGGAGTGAATTCGTTGATGGCCCCGATGGGGAGATAGAAATGTTGGTCCCAGCCGGCGGAAACCTGAAGAATGGAGCTTGGGCGCCAAAGAGCTTGCACGCCGGGAGATACCCCCAGGCCAAGCAAGGTCTTGTCTCCTTCTTCGAGTTGGGCGCTCCGAATCCAGGCCCAAGTAAGGGTCGGAAGCTTGATTCCTGCCTGAAGCTGGGTCGTCTGGGTTGGATTTGCATTCCAGTTGATCCCGATTAGGCTCCAAGTGGAGGCCCAGGCCTCATGCTTTTTCCCGGGGTGAATGAGGATGCTCATGGGCAAAAGGGTTAGCCAATATGGCTTGATATGCATTTCCTGGTCCAGGGAAATCATGCGACGCCAGCTTGCGGGGATGCGGTCCTTGTGCTGTTTCATGACGTCCGGGGTGATTACGGCGAAGGCCTCGAAGGCGATTCCGGGCAGCAGCAGCTGGCCATCGCCCAGCGCAGGTGGAAGGTAGTGGAAGGAGGGGCCAATTGCCACGTTGATGGGGACTTCGACCTCCCGCGCGGTGCGGGAAAAAACAATTCCCACCGCAAAAACGACAATGCAGAGAAAAGAAAGGCGAAATTGGGTCATGACAGCCAAGCGATTATTTCGCAACCATCATGGCGGAGCGGCCATCGACCCGTAGCAGGTAAAGCCCGGCCTCGGGCGCGGTCCAACGTAGTTCCTGAACGCGGCCACTTTGTGCAAAAATGCTTTGGCCGTTCAGGCGGTGAATGCTAACGGAATGGAGGGTTCCGCTGGACAGGGTAATGGTAAAATCACGACCCTGTTGCCTCAGTTTGAGTCCAGCGGATGGTTGGGAAATGTTTTTCGCAATGGCTACCGGAGGAGGACCCGCGGCATAGGTGATCTTGATGACCTGCGCCTGATACAAATAGGTGTGTCCAGCTGTTTCAAGGGCTCCCCACGCGTCAAACAGACCGGTCAAGGCCTCGGCGGAGTCCAAGCGGATAAGGGATTTTCCTTTCATGAAAATGGTGGTTCCGTTAACATCTTTCAAGGTATCGGCGCGGGTGGCAAAAACCTGCCAGCGTACCATGGGCGCAGCCATCATGTATGCGTCCGAGGTGATCGGGGCGGTTTTCCATCCCAGTGTGTCAGGTTGGAACCAGAGCCATTCCTGCCCGGATGCCCCCTGAAGATCAATGGTGTCGATATATCGAGTCCACAAGGTGGAATCTAAATTGGCCCAGGCCGAGTCGGGGGTATGGGAGCGAAAAGTCACGTTCTGGTTGGTCCAATTGCATGAGGCGCTCCAGGAGTTCAGCAACTTGTATTCCAGAAATTCCGCTAGTTCCGGGACCGTGTTCAGGGACTCATGGGAATTGGCCGAGACCTGGGCGACGGTATTCCAGGAGGGTCCGGAAACACGGTATTCCATGATGCTTTGGGGAGAAAAATAACGTGCGGCGAGGGGCGTGTCACAAAAGGATGAATCTGCCGCAGTTGCGAAAGATGCGAGAACAGTAAATGCAATGGCCAAGTATTTCATAAAGGTCTCCTTGTCTCTGAAGAAAAGATAACCTCAAGGGGTCAAAGCCAAGCCAACATTTTTTCCCAGAGCAAAAAAGTGTGTTGTCTGACAACGGATTTATAATTTGATCCGCATGTTAATAAACCATTGTAAGCTTTGTTTGCTCCTAGGGGTGGTCGCACTGTTCTTTCACGGGTGCGGTCAATGGGCCAGCGTGGACCTCAGTCCAGAGTCTTCCTCATCCCTGGGCGAGTCCTCTTCATCCCAGGTGACTTCATTGAGCTCATCCATTTTCGTGGCCCCTTCGTCCAGCATGGATTTTCCGCTCTCCTCCGCCCCGGGCATTTTATTGTCCTCATCCAGTAATATTCCGACCTACTCCTCTTCTTCTAGCGAGGCCCTGCCGTCCTCTTCGAGTGCGCCCCCTTCCTCCTCCTCCATGGAAGAGGCTTCCTCTTCTAGCGCATCTCCTTCCTCTTCTTCCGTGATAGATTGGTGCGCAACCGCAGGCCATTGCGGAACCTTTGAGGATCCTAGGGAAGTGCCGGCCCGAACCTACCAATGGACAACAATAGGAACCCAAACCTGGATGGCGGATAATTTGAACTACAGGACGGCAACGGGGAGTTCTTGCTATTTCGCGGTGAATAATTTGGACAGCCTTGCCAACTGCGCAACCTATGGTCGACTGTACGATTGGAATTCGGCCATGACCGCATGCCCCAAAGGCTGGCATCTGCCCGATTCGACGGAGTGGAATATTTTGACTGTCTTTGCTGGGGGCGACAATTCCGCATCCAGGCTAAAGGGCAATACCCCATTGTGGAGGTTCTTCAACTCGGGTACCAATGATTATGAGTTTGCCGCTCTGCCCGGTGGGTATGGCGATTCAGTTGGGGCGACCTTCAGCAGCATGGGTAGCCTGGGTGTTTGGTGGACAGCAACGGTCAATGCCAGTTTAGACTCCAGTATGCGCGTGGTCATTTACAACGCCTTTTCCTCTTATCAACGTGACAAATCGACTCAAGATTTGCGTTATTCCGTGCGCTGCATTCAAGACAATCCGTGACCTGATCCGCGTAAATTATGCATAGTCAAATATTGCAAAATTGGATCCGATTTTGAATGTATATTTCGTGGCGAATAATCATACGTTTAACCAATCAGGATGCCATGAATCGAATCAAATTGCTTCTCCTTTCTGTAATCGCCATTGCCTTTTTTAGCGGTTGTGCAGGAGCCAAACAGGTCAATATTTCCTTAATGGATTTGGACCCATCGCTAACCAAATTTGTAAATGACACTATTTATGACAATGTGACGAACAAAAGCGCCTATGACACTTATGGCCTAGAAAAATACGATGCAATCTTCAAGGAGGTCGCGTATACAAGGGCGACCACGAGTCAATTAAGGTTTTCCCTGGAGCGCGTTCTCGGAGACTCCGTTCGTTTTCCGCCCAATGAAAAAAGCCTTAAATTCGGAAAGTCGATGGTCAAGATGGCCAAAAATCAAGTTCCACAAATGGCGGATCGGGTAAAGACCATCGTGGAGAGTACCATGGCTCTGAATCCCAAGTCCGACTTCAAAGGCAAGGATTTGATGAAGGCTCCTGCTGTGGCGCTGTCCTTGAAGGGCGCGCTGAGTACCATGGCCACCGCCGGAAATGATATTAAGGAGATTGGTCGTTTGCTAATCAGCATTAAAGACAAAATAGATATTTCGGGTGTTTCTGATGTCTCTCAATCCTCCGAAGACGAAAACGTAAGTAGCAAACAAACGCCCGAGCCCATTGCTCAGTCTCCCGAGCCTCAGGCAGCTCCCCCAGTCGCTCATGTGGTAGATGTAGCAAAGGCCGATGGGGTCCAACCACCTCCAATGAGCGCACCAAGCGGGGAGCCTGCTGCCCTTCCAAGTGCAGGGCAAAAATCGGATTGGAGCGGAGCCTGGGTGTTGGCATTTGTTACCCTGATCTTCGTGGTGGGGCGGTAGGCAGGGGAAAGAAATACCCGATACCATCTCGCCGAATCTTTTTCCGCCCACCTTCGTAGCGGTCCTCGGAATGAGGAGCCCACTGCTAGTTCCTGCGGGAGCGCCTCGGTGAATCGAAAATATCTCTCGGCGAATATATGTACAGTGTATTCCCTTACACTGCGATTCGTTCCGCAACAAGCCATTCCTCCGGGCACGGCGCAGCAAGTTCCCGGATCCGGGGCACGGGTAATCCGGGTTCAATCCATTCGCAAGCCGCCTCCAGGGAAAGAATCACCGGCATCCGTCGCGCGCTGTTGTGGATCTCGGCCATAAGGGAGTTTGCGACGCAGGTCAGAATGGAAAAGGTTTTTACGGGGGTTGCCGTTTGGGGGGATTTCCAGACTTCCCAGATTCCTGCCAAAGAAAATAAAGGCTCTGTGGATGGCTTGATGAGGAAGGGGATCTTTTCTTTTCCCACGTGCTGCCATTCATAGAAGGCCTCCACGGGAATCACGCAGCGGCGGTTGTGTATGGCGTCCTTAAAAGAGGGTTTTTCAAAGACAGATTCACCCCGGGCGTTCAGTGTGTGATTTTGAATTTCCAACGCCTCCTCGCGAGTTTTCACCCAAACGGGAATCAGCCCCCATCGCATTGGGGTGAGTGCACCTTGGACTACCACAGGAAGCTCGGGGTGGTCGAATCCGCTCCGTTTTTCTTCCACGGACCGGATTGCGTCTTCGATGTCGGTGTGGACGCTGTAGCGCTCGGCGAGTTTGCTGGCTTTTGTAGTGGCTTTGACGGTGAAGCACATGGGGAAACCTCATGGATATTTTAGCAAACTTCAACCTTGAATGCTTGGTTTCGCTGCGGCGCGTCCACCGGCTGCAAACGCGCGCGGTGTCGTTGTCGCTCCTCGCCAGGGCCTCTTGCCCTGTCTGCGGTCTCCGCCTTGCTGCGCGGGGGTGTTATGAGGTGGTTACTTTCAACTGGGAGTCGTAGTTCCTATCCAGTTGGCTGATCCTGCTCGGATTGTTGCCGCTCATTTCCACACGACATCTGGATTTTTCATTCCCAGAGCCTTCGCATAGTCTTCGGGACATTGGGCTATCAACATTTTCAACTTTCCCACGAACTCATCCCTTCGCTTCGTGTCCTTGCGCATCAAGTCGGCAATGATCCAGATCATCACTCCAAGCCTGTCCGCAGCCCAGCCCAGCTTCTGCATGGTCGGGGTCATGGAGGGGCGCAGCTTGAAGGAATATCCCCACAACCTTCCGTGATGCGCACAGCGGTTGCGCAATACGACCAGCGCACGAACCCATGATACAATGTCATCAGGAGGCGCACCTAAGCGAGTCGCAACCCTCTTCAAGTTGTCCTTGTGCTTCAAGCATCCAAAAGTCTTGACCATTTTCCAAACGACAGGATCTCAGCCAATATCCAGCATGGAGTCACATCGCTTCCATGCTTTTCCTGATAGTGCTTGGTGAAAATTTCGTTGGCATCTTTCGCAGCAGCGATGGAATTCGACTCGAAAGTTGCGGAGTCGTACTTGTCCGTCATCCACTGGGAATCGAGGTGCCAGAATGGATCTCGTGTGGCAATAGACATCTCGTAGACGAAAGCTGTGCGGAAGGCAATCTCCACCCATGCAAACGCTTCCCGTCATCCGAGAACTGCTCGAAAAATAGTCCATATCCGCAGAAACGGTAATAATTGATCCTTCCCAACTCCGCACAGGCCAAGGAGACATCGCCCACGACGACACCACGATCCATGAGGATCTGCACTTGTTCCTGCAATGTCTTGGGAGGTTTCTGGAAAGAAGATGGAATGTTTGCCATGTTTACCCATTCCGGAACATAAAAAAAGGACTCGCCGTGGTCCGCTGTGTACCAAGCAAGCTTGATATCCTAGGCGTGGCGAGTACCGTTACTCATAATATATTCATTTTTCATTCCGAAAGCAAACCTGTATGTATTCCGTAATCTAGTATCTTACGGGAACACAGGATTTTTTTGATGCGCCAAACATTAATCTATTGAGGGTGCTGACAGAAAGAATGGTCTATCCGTTTACCGAAAACTGTTCCCAATCCGTTGTGTATCGTGGTGATAAAGTTTCTCTATTCAGCTTCTGGTTGCCATCTTTTCCAACGACACCGATACGCAACACATCTCCATGTTTTTTTATTGTGTCAATGGTAGCCATAGCCTGCCGCTTCGCAGAATAGCACTGCGTATTGGAGATTCGGTTCCAAAGCAGCCGGGATGGCACCCAAGTTTTAGGGAACAATTTAGGGAACAGTTTTCTGTGAGTTGTTTAGCCGATACCCGATCATCAAGTCAACAGGAATCCATCTCCAGACCAATTAATTTGCGAAAGATTTTATCAAAAGTAATGATTTTGGTTTGTTTTCAGTAAAAACAAAAAGCCCCATCCTTTCGGACGGGGCTTTGATTTCGAGCCTCCCAGCAGAGGTTTCGCTACGGCCGACGTAGCCCGCTGCGGCGCGTCCACCGGCTGCAAACGCGCGCGGTGTCGTTGTCGCTCCTCGCCAGGGCCTCTTGCCCTGTCTGCGGTCTCCGCCTCGCCGCGCGCATTTTCGCCCGGAGGCCACGCTCGGATCGGGCCACC
>CAIRAY010000072.1 GCA_903876665.1 uncultured Fibrobacterota bacterium
CACTCGGGCATCCACCCTCTCGTTAACAAAGCCGAAGATAGGAATCGAACCTACGACCAGCTGATTACAAATCAGCTGCTCTACCAGCTGAGCTACTTCGGCAATTTGGACGGCAAAATTTACCAACCACCTCGTAAACCGTCAAGATTAAAAGAGATAGGATATTGAAAATAGTTGTTGACAAGTTTGGGAGAGACGGTGAAGAGAATGTATTTTCGGCATGGAATTCGCCAAACAGGGGAAACTAAAACTAATTATTCGCAAATTCCGATAAAATCTCTATTTTGAGAGCCTGCAAAATTTTTCCAGCCGAATTGAAATGTTGCAATTCCCCGACCCCACGGACTGAAACCACACCCCGGACGGAGGTTGTTATGAAACATTCTTCGCAATCTGGCAAAATTTCAGAGAATACCACGCTTTCTAGAGCTTCAATACCCAATTTCACACACAATCCGAGCACTTTAGCCCGACATGTCCCGGGCAAGATGCTTCCATCCGTGGGATGGGTCAATATTTTCCCTTTGTGAACCAGAAACAGGTTGGATGTGGTACATTCCAGAAGCTCACCACCTTTCCCCAGCCAAAGCGCATCGTCAAAACCTTGGGCCTGAACTTGGTGCAAGGCCCGGACAGAATGCATGAATTGCAGGGTTTTGTGGCCCCATTCCTGTCCACCGGTACTTCTACGGTCCGGGGCAAAACCTAGGCGAATCCCATTGGGCGCAGAAGGCGCGGTGGGTTTTGCAATGGAAACACACAAATTCACATGGGTTTTTGGATGGATGATTAACCCCTGAACTCCCGTTCCGCGAGTAAGGGTAATTCGCGCCACGCCATCGCCCCCCGGCATATCCTGGGAAAGCCTGACGATCACATCATGGATTTCGGTGGCCAGATTGGGAATTGAAAAAAAACCGTACTGGGCCGAATTCTCGAATCGCGCCCAATGCTCCTGGAACCAAATGGGTCGCTCGTTTTTTACCAGAAGTGTTTCAAACAATCCATCTCCCAGCAGAAGGCCACGATCCAAAACCGAAACCATCGCCTCGGAGTCCGGGAGGAATTTTCCATTTAGCCAGATCATGAGGGAAATGTAGTTGAAAGAAAGGATGGGGGGAGAAGTGATGAGTTATGAGTTATGAGTAAAGGTATTATACTCATCACTCATCGTTAGAGACTCGATGAGGTTGCCGGCTGTTCCACTCTCTTTCCATCACTCATCGTTAGCTACTCAGTGCGGTTGCCGGCTTCTCCACTCCGCTCTATCCGCACAGGATCCTCCGCCAGGCTTCGGCTTTATGCAAAGTTTCCTGGTATTCCCGGGCAGGATTTGAATCCGCAACGATCCCTGCTCCCACATGCAAAAGACCTTCCCACCCTTCCTGGGATTCTTTCAGTTGCAGAGTCCGAATCAGGATATTGAATTCCATATCACCCGAGTGATTGATGTAGCCCAGGGAGCCAGTGTAGAAGCCTCGCGGATACGCTTCGAGGGAATCAATCACTTCAATGGACCGGAGCTTTGGAGTTCCGGTAATGGTTCCGCCGGGAAATACAGCAGCCAGTGCGTCCAGCTCGTCATTCCCCATGTTCAATGTTCCCACAACCGTAGAAACAATATGCGTCACATTCTGGTAAGGCTCACGGTCCATGAGCACAGGAACCTCCACCGTACCGGGAACACACACGCGACCCAAGTCATTGCGCACCAGATCCACCAGCATCAAATGCTCCGCCCGCTCCTTAGGAGAGCGCAACAAGTTCCGCCGATGCTTTTCATCCGAGGCCGTATCGCTTCCCCGGGGACGGGTGCCTGCGATGGGCTTGGCAACGACCTGGCGATCCTCTACCTTCAACAGTAATTCTGGACTATTGCTCAACAGGGAAAATGCCGGGGACTTGACCAAACAGGCCCAAGGCGACGGATTGCTGGAATGAATGCGGGAAAACAGAGCGGGAAGGGATTCTGTTCCCCTTACCCCAATCGGGTGGGCCAGGTTTGCCTGGTATATGTCCCCGTTGGCAATCCGATTGCGCGCAGCCTGTACCCACCCTGAGTATTCTTCCTGGGTGACCTGGACCGTGAGGGTTGCCGATTCCCCCGTTATTGCCGGTGGTACCCGACCCTGCCGATGGAATCGTTCCGCCAGGGATTCCGCAAGGTCCGGATAGGCATCCAGTTGTCCCGATAAATACCAATCGCCCGTGGCCTGCTCATGCACAAACACCACGGGGAAATACCCGAACCGTGCGCAAGGGTAACCCAAGGACCTTGTCTGGATGGCCCGCAGGCGTTCCATGGAGAATGTGGCCTCATAGGAGAGCAGGCCAAACACTCCGCCAGCCAGAGGACCTGCAAACAGGGAATCCGGACCTACGAATCGAACCTCCGAAAGTAACAGATTGCGCTGGCAAAAAGCTCGCAACTGATCCATGTGAAATCCATTTTGGACCTCCATGTTTGCGACTGGGTCAATCGCTAAGACAGAAAAGCCACTACCACCCCAGCCAGGCAACCATAAAATTTCCGCGCAATCTTGCCAGAAGGAAGAAAGGACTGCATTGGGATTTGGGCCGGTTGCCAGCCTATGACGGGAAAGAACCATGCTCCAAGGATAAAAAATAAGGAATTGCTCGTTTGACTCCACCTCCATGAAGTGGGAGCTGCGGCAGAATCAGGTGTACCCGACAGTGCTGACGGCACTGCGGGTAACCTCTACATTCTGCCGACAGACGGTTTAGGGAGGTGGGCAAACTCACAATTCCTCAGACATTTGTGACTGCTCGTTTGACTCCACCTCCATGAAGTGAGAGCTGCGGCAGAATCAGGTGTACCCGACAGTGCTGACGGCAC
>CAIRAY010000073.1 GCA_903876665.1 uncultured Fibrobacterota bacterium
CAATCCGATTTGGAAATACGGTGTGATGCCCCCGACCCAATCTTTACTTCCCCATAATCATCTTCGGGGTTTTGATGAATAAAAATTGCACTCCCTGAATCAGAAAAAACAACGATGTCCCGTTCAATCGCGCCGGACCCTAAAAATCCGCCATAAACGGAGACATCGCGACTCCATATCCCAATAAGATCCGACGCCTTGATATTCGTTTTTGTGTCCACTACTGTGGGCGAGGTTGCCTCTGGTTCGCAACCGAGCAATGCAAAAAGACTAACGAATGCAATTGCAAAAGATATCCGTTTCATATTCTTCATAATAACTCCTACTTGGCGAAATTCGCCGATTGGATAATGCAGTTTTCTGAATTGCGCAAGACAACCCCACCGGTAAATTCCGCAGGAGTGCGCTCGCTCTGGAATACCAGTCGGCTTACCACTCCGTCAGCACCATCGATGGCAGAGAGTGGAATCGTTTTTTGCCACATGTTGCCCACCACTAGGTGGCCTTCCACCAGGCGGGAAAAATTGTCCTGATAAGTGGTTGACCCGCTCACCGTCTGCCAAAAACTTCTCTGGTCGAAATACACCAAGGTGTTGCGGCAGGTGTTGGGCCAGTATTTAACTACCAGCTTGGTATAGGCTCCAGTTTTGACGGGCTCAGGAGTGTACCAAACCGCACCGTCAGCAAAATTCGGGAAGTTCAATTTGAGACCGGTTCCCTGGGCATCCTGATAATTCATGTCATGATCACCCCAGGTCCCAAAGTGCCACTGGGAACTATAATCCGGGTAGAGAGGGGCCTCGGTCATGGGAACTCCGGTGCGGATGGGATCCACACCCGTTGGATTGGGGGCAATGCGCACGCTACGCACTTCCACTTCTCCACTTGTTCCGCTGTTCATAATCAATTTACCACCCTTGAACTTTCCTGAAAGATCCACATAGCTTGGAACCGACCAGGTGTCAAAATCCAATTTAAACCATCCAAAGGTTTTTGGCACCCGCACCGTGAACTCGACCCCATTGTCCTAGAGGTGAAAAAGGCTCCCTAGATGGGAAGCCTTTTCAAAAATGATCATTCAAATTATAAATGAACGGACTACCACCATTCATTACCGCGAGCTACATCTCTTTCAACAATTAAGGTATCGCTAGCCCCATCAAAAATTCCGTTTGGATAATAGGCCTGAGTGGTCGAAATGGTATCAATATTTTTGATTGCTTCTGCAAAATAGGGGCGGCCCCGTTTTACAAACACCTTAACTTCACAAAGCTTATCAATGTCACCACCCTTATTGCGCTCGTAACAAGCCTTATCTGTGAGGTGCATGGACTTATGAAGGTTATCGTCGGCCTCATAAACATCCTGGACACTCAACACGACAAATTCAAAAGGCGACTTTGGAACATAGCGATATGCAACATTTGAAGCCGAGTCTCCTTCCCTCAAATAGTCCGTACTCAAAACCCAGGCTAATGTATCAATATTGGAAAATGTATACGCTGTATAGGAGATCCCATCTAACAATCGTTGGGAATTTGCTTCTACCTCACCTTTTATTACAACATCTCCCTGGCGTGACGACCTCAGTAACGGCCATTTTTCGCTCAAATTTATTATTGGGTACGGGTTGCTTTGAAATGTGATTTCAGTGGCGCTTGCAGACCATTCGGATTTTACAACCAGACCCCAACCGGAGTCTCCAGAGCCAAGGGAATCCCACCCATTTTCCCCATCACTATTCCCTCTATATTCATTTATAAAGTAGCATACTGAATCGGTAAATACCAAATTCCATGACTGTACGTTACTCGTAAATAAAATATCCTTTACAGTAGATGCTTCCCAAACCCCAATCAAAGCCTTGCCATTTTGGATGTCGACCTTCTGATCTACTTCCGTGGCATCTTCCATGCAGCTTGCAAGCAATAGAGCCCAAACGAATGCAAGGACAACAACGGGTATTCTTTTCTTTCTATTCTTCATAATGACTCCTACTTGGCGAAATTCGCCGATTGGATAATGCAGTTTTCTGAATTGCGCAAGACAACCCCACCGGTAAATTCCGCAGGGGTACGTTCGCTCTGGAATACCAGTCGGCTCACAATTCCGTCTACGCCATCGATGGCGGAAAGTGGAATCGTTTTTTGCCACATGTTGCCCACTACAGCGTGCCCTTCCACCAGTCGGGAAAAATTATCCTGTTCAGTGGTTGACCCGCCCACCTTCTGCCAAAAGCTTCGCTGGTCGAAATACACCAAGGTGTTGCGACAGGTGTTGGGCCAGTATTTAACCACAAGCTTGGTGTAGGCTCCGGTTTTGACGGGCTCAGGAGTGTACCAAACCGCACCGTCCGCAAAATTCGGAAAGTTCAATTTGAGGCCTGTTCCTAGTGCATCCCGATAATTCATATCATGATCACCCCAGGTCCCAAAGTGCCACTGGGAACTATATTCCGGGTAAAGGGGAGCTTCGGTCATGGGAACACCCGTGCGAACAGGATCCACACCCGTTGGGTTCGGCGCAATGCGCACGCTACGCACTTCCACTTCTCCACTTGTTCCGCTGTTCATAATCAATTTGCCACCTTTATATTTACCGGAAAAATCCACATAACTTGGAACTGACCAGGTGTAAGTGTGCGAAGCGCCATCTCGAATTGCGGTTTGTTCGCCCAGCTGCAACCACCCGCCTCCGGTCAATACAAAATCCAATTTAAACCATCCAAAGGTTTTTGGCACCCGCACCGTGACCTCGATCACATCGGTTCCGGTCAATACCCGCTTACTGTTGAAGGTTGCCACAGGATTCCAGCCACCCGGGACGGTAAATATTGCACTTTCACGCCCATTGCTTGCAGAGTTATATGCCCATTGGGTATAGGGAAATTTGTATCGCTTGGTAACATCATACTTGGACAGGAACCATTGTGGAATGGAAGACTGGTCCATACAGGACTGAGTGGGCTGCATTTGGCCAATCAGCGCTGGGTTCTGGAACTGACCATTTTCCACATCGGATTTCATGATGGAGCAGAAAACACGCCAATAATCCAGAGGGTC
>CAIRAY010000074.1 GCA_903876665.1 uncultured Fibrobacterota bacterium
CATGTCCGCAACAGGCATGGATTCATCAAGAATGATTTTGTCGGGAAAAATACTGTCATAGTGACTCAGAAAATTTCTGAAGTCTCCAAGACAAACCCTGCGAAAATTCCGCTCCAGCACTTCCAAATCAAAACTGACCTGTATCAACGAGAAATTGAGCCGTAGGACCATGTAGGTATTTTGCCGGCCCGTAGGCTTTTTGCCAATGGCTAGGTCACCGAAAAGTGCCTCGAATTTGTGCTTGCGCAGGACATCGTAATAGCACTCGAGGGTGCTGCACCATAGGGTCTTGCCAAAGCGTCGTGGACGCAAAAATACCGGAACTTTGTAGCGCTCGAGCTCGCGAATGAAGGCGGTTTTGTCGACGATAAAGTAGCCTTCGCCACGAATCTCTTCGAAGTTGCTGACCGCGTAGGGGAGCTTTTTGGGTTCGATCTCAGGTTCCATGGGGCAAATATAGCCACAAAGAGGTATGGATATCATCCTGTCATTCCCGCGCAGACGGGAATCCAGGGCGATTGGTCCTAGACCCTCGCCTTCGCGAGGGTGACGAGGGTGCATGCGAGGGTGACGAATGTACATCACTCCGTTCGCGAGGGTGACTGTTGTGCTATTCCCGCACCTCTCTCCGTCATTCCTGCACCTCTCTCCGTCATTCCCGCAACGGCGGGAATCCAGGGAAAGAGGTTGGCAAATTACCCTTAAGCCGCCGAGCATGAAAAAGACTACAAAATCACCTAAAAGTTGGAGGTATTTTTAATGCGTTTGCCCTGTTGTGTAAGGGTGGTGACAAACCAGCACCCAAAAAATCTTTCTATTTTTGTTGAATGATAACCAAAATCCTGTTCTCCTTGATTCTTTTGGCTGCGGTTTCTTTCGCGGGTGGAGCCAGTATTCAACTCAACGAATTGGGGAAACTCAAGGTTGGGGGCTCCCTTCCTGATTTTGCGGGCTTTGATCTTTCCCTTGCGGGTTCTGAGCCGGTAAGTCTCTCTGATTTAATGGGCTGGGTCAAAAAGACGGGTCCCCAGTCCCATCCGGTGATCGTGTTTTTTTCCACATCTTGCCTGCCATGCCGTGTGGGCCTGTTCGCTCTTCGCGACCATCCTGCGGAGCTTGAAGCGGCTCAGGTCCAGGTAATTTTGGTCGCTGTGGGTGATGAGCGCACCAAATTGCGCCGTTTCCTAAAAGAGCATCGTTTGTCGTTCCATGTTGTGGATGATCCGGATGGTAAGATGGCCGTGCGTTACGGTGTGATGGGGAAGGGTGGTGCAGTGAGCGATGCGCGCCTTCCGGTAACGGTGCTTGCGGATTTCAGTGGCACGATTACCGCCATTGTGACAGAGGAAGGTAATGATTATTTGGACCTCGTTTTGGCGGGTCATCCATGACACTTAAAGTCATTTATCTGCTGGCATTGCTTCCCATTTTTGCAACTGCGGAACTTTGCCCCGAGGCTAATCTTACCCAGACGGGGGCCCAATCTCGGCTTGATTCGGCAACCGTTTTGCTCTATTCTCCTGGGGTTTATGCGGTGGCCTATGGCAGCTCGCCTAAAGACCTCACCGAGGCAAAGAACAAAGCCAAATTGGAGCTCATAAAACAGCTGAACTCACGTATTACCTTTGTATTGCAAGTGATCGATAGCAGCAAAAAAGGGGAATGGAGCCAAGAAAAGGTTGCCGTCGAGGCCAGCTTTGATCAAATGCCCTTGGTGCGCTCCGACGCAAACCTTGTGTGCAAAGGTGGCAATTTATACTGGGCCGAAGCCCACTTGAAAATGGACGATTACGTGGTTCCACTCAAACAATCCTATGAGGACAGTGCCCAAGTTTTCCGCGTGGCCATTCAGCAAGCCATGGATGCCAAAGACAAGGCGCATTTCAATACAGCCTGGACTCGGGCATCACGCATGCACAAGAGTGTGGTGGCCAGTGGCAAATACCTCATGGCGGTCTTGGCGGAAGCCTCCCGGGGGCGGTCCTACGATATTTCGGCAGTCTTGGACAAGGGTCCCTTCCCTCCGTTTATTGCAGACATGAAACTGTGGCAATTGGCCGTGGGCAAAAAAGAAACCAACGTGAATAATGTTCAGCTAGCTATTGTCCCACAAGGCCCGGTGGCTCGCATTTTGCCTTTGCTCACCACGAGTTTGGCGGGGATGGGCATTACCGTGAGTGCCGCCAATGACTCTGAATACAAGCTTACCCTGAGTGCCACGGAATCCGGTTACGACGGTGCCTATGGCGGCTTGTTCACATGCGAAGTCACCGCACCCGTGGAGCTTCGCGCCAAGAACAAATCCCTGGGAAAAAAGATATTGCGAAGTGGTGACTGGAAAGTAACTGCCGCCGATGACTCCACCGTGGTTTGCGACGAGGCTTGGAGCAAGGTCACTCCAGAACAGCTGGAGAAGCAGATCAAGCCCTTTTTGGGCTCGTATTTGCCCCTGCAGTAGATGTATAGGCACTTGGTCCTAGACCCTCGTCATCAATACGTTGGCGAGGGTGCATGCGAGGGTGACATGGGAAATCACCCCAAATCAAACCACTTGTAGCCCTGATTGCCCATCACCGCGCAAACCGCCGTCTTGACCGTGTAGTGCGGGAACTCGGCCAGCACATCGGCCTTGTATTGCTGTACTTGGCTCACATGGTCCTCGGGTGGCTCGATCAGTGATTCCGGTGTGACTTTGCTTGAA
>CAIRAY010000075.1 GCA_903876665.1 uncultured Fibrobacterota bacterium
CCTCAAACGCAAATCAGGCCGAAGGATGGTGATTGCCCCCAACGCCGTCGACGGAGCAATCCCTGAGGCTGAGTCGAAAATTCAGGCACCCCTCGTGCAAGCCATTGTCAGGTCGCGCATGTGGAATGAAAGCCTAGACTCTGGCCGTGTTAGCTGCGTGTCGGCTCTGTCCAGGAAGCTTCACCTGGATAATTCATTCGTAACGAGGATGCTCAAGCTTTCATTTATTGCTCCAGATATCACCGTCGCAATTCTGAACGGCGAGGAACCTGATGGATTGTCATTGAGTAAGCTATTGAAACCGCTGCCCGATGATTGGGATGAGCAACGGGAGGTGCTGGGATTTAGAGGTTAGGCAGATGTTATACATCAAGCTTAAATCCCAAATCCATATTCTCAGCCGACACTCCATTGATTCCCCAGTTTGCCAATTGGGGTTCATGGAGTACAATGAGAATATCTTCTGGTGAAAGCGAGAGTTCAGCGAGGTTCTTGCATACTTCACTGAATAAGAATTCTTTCGCCTGCTTAGATCGACCTGGAAATATGGTCATTTCAATGATCATATACCTCTCGGTTTTTCCAGGAGGAATCGGAAAGTTCTCCGCTTCATATTCATGAATTCGATGATTAAAATCATGCTCAGGAATCTTAAAAGCAACAAGCAAAGCTTGGTGCAAGGCCTTGTTGATAAGACCCTTTTCAGCTGCAGAATAGCATTTGCGTATGGAAATTTGAACTAATGGCAATGGTAACCTCAGTGATCAAGCCTGGCTGAAAATCTAACTCCAAGGTAGGCAATATCAAAATAGTGATAGTAGGACTGACAGAGGCCTTGGTCTTAGCCTAATGCGCATTGCTAAATTATGAAAATACTCCCTAATTCAGGAACCCGTGAATGAACGACCTTGTCAAACACCTATCCAGCTATTGCGAAATCACAGCAGAAGATGAACGCGCATTAATTGAATTAGCACTGGTAAAATCATTTCAAAAAAATCAAGTACTCCTCAAGGAAGGGCGGCTCTCAAAGGAATGCTTCTTTGTTTTGAAAGGGTCCATTCGAAGCTATTACATCAAGGATAACGAAGAAAGAACGACAGATCTTTTTTTCGAAGGGGATGTTGTTTCGCCCGCATGCTATGGTACAACGGTTGCTTCAGATTATTATCTGCAGTGTCTTGAGGATACTGTTGCCTGTGTTGGCACACCCGAATTGGAAGCCATGGCTTATGAAAAATGTCCTAGTCTTGAACGGATTGGACGACTGATGGCGGATGCGCTCCTTACCAAGGCAAATCGGAATATGGATCTTTTCAAATTATCCTCTCCTGAAGAACGTTATCAAAATCTTTTTGAAACTCGTCCGGAAATTTTGCAGAGAGTGAACCAGTACCAAATTGCGAGTTACTTAGGAATCAAGGCGGAATCATTAAGTCGCATCAAAATGCGAATTCATCAAAAAAAGGTTTCGTAGGTATTCGTTCTTAACAATAGTCAATGAATTCTATACACTGGATTCATAGCTTTATGGAATGAAAAAAATCAGAATACTCCTAGGTGCTTTATTATTTCTCGGCCTTCCGCAGGCTTGGAGTCAAACCACATCCGATTCGGCGCAAAGTCGCAAATTCTCTGTGCTATCAACCTATCTGACTCTTTTAAATTGGGGCGAAGAAAAATTCAATACTCATCACTATGAATTCCACTTCCGGTATCGGATCACAGACAAAGATCAAATCGGCCTGAAGTTGACGACTTGGGAGCTATTCGAGCCCATGGGAATCCAGTTCTGGGATCCAGGACTCATGGAGGAGAGTGAGTTTTATCCTGGCAGGCTCGAAGAAAAGGGCATAGGTATCACCTATCAGCGCTTCCTATGGAAAAAGCTCTATGCCTCGATTGAAGTACTTCCACTTTGGAAGCGATATGTAGACGAAAATAAACACGAGATTCGCAATGGTTTTAAACTCTACACGACTTATCATCTTGGATACCACTTCGATTTTCTTGACAACCGTGTATTCTTAGAACCCCAGATCCATTGCAATTACTGGCCTATCGACACCAAAGCGCCTGCGGGATTCGAAACTAAAGATCGCAAGTGGACGAATTACTTTTTGTTTGAACCGAACCTCTATTTTGGATTCGCGTTCTAATCGTTAGATATCCAACTCCATCCCATCATGCACAATTCTTGACACACCCCCAAAGGATTCATACTCCTCGGGATGTTCTGTATGCATTGGTATCAAAATCTTCGGTTTGATCGCACGAACAAAGGAACGTAAGTCATCACGGGTTGCATGGCCGCTGGTGTGCAAATGCTGCAGTGAGAAACCCTTTTGCTCCAGCATGTGACGAAGTTCCTGTTCCCTCGCTTTTGTGGCATACCCAGACCACTGGCTGTATAGATAGGAGCCCGCTTGCAGATCCATCTTTTCCACGTCTTTCCAATACGATGGCTTCACGAGCAGCACATATTTTTCGGGATTTTCATGAACATCCTGACGATCGAGTTTCCATGGCTTAAACTTGTATAGCAGTTCTTTACCGGAACGATCTGCAACTAGAGAGCTGAGTGCCCAAGGGTACCATACCTGCAATTGGTCAAATTCGTTGGATGCATGAGGAAGCTTGGCAAAGGACTGGATCCGATCCAAAATGATCGCCGTGTACAAATCAAGCACCAAAGTTCGCCCGCTTCTTTTCGTCGCTCGATAAATGGTGACAAGACGATCAATATTCTGACTGGAAACCGTACAAAGAACCGCACCCTCGCTTTGCCGAATTGCATCCAGAAATTGATCTTCCAGTTCTGATTCGGTTAGAACGCTCTCCTTTGTTCTACCTAGCATGGTGCCTTCCAAGAGAAGCGCATCAATTTCCTGGGGAGGGTGTAGCAACATGTTTTCAAACAACTTGTTCTTGCGACCATGCGCTCGAAAATCGCCACTGTAGAATATTCTCTTTCCATCGGCCTCGATTAAAAAGGCACAGGCATCAAAAGCAGAATGATCGACTAGGTAGGGAGTAATGCGAAATGGTCCAATGCTAAACGATTCAAAGGGCTGGAAATGCTGCCATTCCACATTCATCTTATGGCCAGATAGAATCTCGCCGCTTTCCATAAGCACTTCACCCGCATGGGTCGTGTATACCGGAATGCCAGGGCGAATGCGATGCACCAAACCAAAGTGATCTTGATGGGGGTGAGAAATCAGGATTCCAAGAATCGGTAAGCTTTGCTGTGAATCTGTGAAAAGCCCTTCTGCATGGGGAAGAATCTCATCTGACTCAGGATCATCCGCATCTAGGGGAAGACCTACATCAATGATCAAGCGCTTGCCTGCAGCAGTCAATTCTACACAGCTACCGCCGATTTGCGCAGCACCGCGATGGATCTTAATCTTCATGCAGAATACACCTGGGACGCGTACCTGAGCAGAAACTCTTCTAGGCTAAGCAGTCCCTGGTCGTAGAGCCCATATCCCATGAATGTAGAGAACGCCACCTTGACATTGAATTTTGCATTCGGAGTTTCTTGGACTCTCTTTGCTAAGGCATTCAGTTCTCTCAGCAGGATTTCACTTTGCGGATCATGATTTGCTAGAAGCAGAATCCAATCCGTCTTTTGATCAGGCCGAGTCTGAAAAGCTATTTGAGGCCATCGATCGGCACGATCCATTTCACTCTTGGTAAGGAGCCCTAGCTCGGCTTTTTGCCTAAGGACTAAGGTCATCTCTTCTCGGAGGTAATCAAGGTGAGGTTCCGACTTGAGCAAATCTTCCCAGTGTTTTAGAATGCCAGCACCACCGGCATCCATTCCGTCCCCGCGAAGTGCACCGTCTCCATATTTCATTTCGACAATGACCAGTTCCATCGCATCCACACGCTTGCGAGCATAGGAAGACGATGGCCAATGGGCTGCGATCATATCGAAACGCATATCCCTGAAGTCGGAATGGGTGTACTCCATATCGCAGATCAAATAGTCGGTTCCCTTGGACGTGGAACTCTGATTATTCTCGCGAACGACTAACTGCTGGAACTCCCGTTCTTCTTTCGGGTTCCTCGTCAAGAACCGATCCATGGCATCTTTCAGCAATGGGAGGGCTTGAATCAACTGAGAAACATGAGCCTCGTTCTGCAGCTTAAAAGGAAAATCCAGGGGGGACTGGATGCCCTGGGTAAAGTAACCCGACGCAACTTTGACCTGGAAGCCTCCAGAACCAAGCTCCCGGATTTCAGAAACATTTCCACCTCGGTAGTAGATATTCACAAAGTTATCTCGGATTTCGAAGGCCAAGGTATTGTCCTGTTTGACTCGGGCAACCATGCTTGAAAGCAGGCCGCCATCCTTGCAGGCGGTTAGAAAACGATCTGACAAACATCTCTTTGACACAAATCCTCCGAAAATTCACAACGCAAAATCTTTGTTTAAAGATACCACAGTAAGCCTGACAGGAAATGACAGTCTCACTCATTTCCTCAAATTCGGACCAAATATGCCCTTTTGAATCCCCCTAACTATGTTCTCGAACTGACCAAACCATTTAACCCCCTCCACCCGCAAACCCTTATTCCATAACAAGCGCAGATATTGGACCGAGTCCTAAAAGCTCCCATAGAAAAGAGAGAGAAAGCCCCAAAACAGAGAGAAAATACCCCTGAGAATAGCTGCCCTGTCCTAAAGCGTGTCCTATTTTCCTGCGTGCCAATAGCCGCCGAAGCCCGCCGTTACTAGGGGAAACAAGAAAACCCGCCCCCCTGGGTTTTAAGCCAGAGAGACGGGTTTTACTTGATTTTTACTGGAGGTGGCGGGAGTCGAACCCGCGTCCAAAACCTCATTCATGCTCATTCCTACAGGCTTTCTCTTCGATTTGATTGTCGGAAAAACCTACGCCCTGAAGATCAGCTGAGGTCAATCCCATTCTGGTAAATTTCGGTCATACACCCCAGACGTGAGTACAACCTAGCCCAGATTAATGACCACTTCTTTCTCCTACTGGGCGAAGGATAAGTCATGGCGCGCCTTATTTAGGCAGCGAGTGCGTATTCGTCTGCACTTCTGTTTTCTGGTTTTTTAACGAGGCCAACCAGCCCTCGGCCTGCAACTTGCACTTCAGCGATCCTGTCGAAACCGGAGCACCCCCGTAACGACTAGCGGACTTATGGTGCTCCAGTTTCGACAATGCCAAACCGAAGAACCACGAAGTAGGAACCTACGAATACTTGGGTTCCTATTTCAAATATAGATCCTTTCCTAGAAAAGGAATTTTGTGCTTTTACAGCTCAAAAAGCAAGCGCAAACTGGCTTCCTGGACCGCAGTGAGCTCCTCTCCGAGGGGCTGGAATATGCCCCTAAACTCCATTGTGACGCCACTCTGGGGCCAGTTGTAGGATAGGTCCGAGTAACCGCCAGTCTGCGTGATCCCTACGCCGAAGCGTAGCCGGTGGTCAATAATCGCTCCGCCAATTCCTGCGTAGGGTGAAGAGGCAAAGTCGTCTCGGATACCGACGACCACATAGCCGTTCCGGTAGTTGCCGAGCTGGAGGTGGCCGTATCCCTGGGAGAGGGGAATCACAGAATTGGAGGGAGCGTCTCCTCCTATGCCACCTAAGCCGATTCCAATCCAGCCAATATTGGCATCAAAATGAGTGCTGATGCCTGCTACGGTCCAATTGGGACTTCCATTTTTCCTAGGGGACACGCCTCTAAATGCATAGAACTCCCCATCAAAGTAAGTGCGGACTCCATGCAGGTTTTCAACGGAAGCCTTCGCTCCCACCGAGCTGTGATAATAGTCTTTGGTGACGTAATCCGTATAGTAAGTCCCCATGCAACCCTCTCCCTGAGCCGTAGGGTAGGAATATTTCCCGGCAGTCATTCCCGTTACCGCATACAGTTTGAATGCCGTGGTGTCGGGTAGGGTAGCCATGGCCATCGCACCAGGAATCGCTAGGGCGATCAGAACTCGGGGCAAATTCAATTTACCCAGTTTCCACAATACCACCCCCAGCAAAACCAACACCAGGGGAAGGCTCGCCAGCCATTCCGCTCGATTCAGAATTCCAACGGACCCTAGGAAAAGGAGTGTGACTCCAATTCCCATGATCCACTCTCGGGTGCGCGCCTCGGAAATAGGCAGGTCGGGTATTTGTTTTGAGGAGGACTGGGAATAATGTTTTGTACGTAAGAGAAAAAATACACCTAGCGATACTAGGCAAAGCCCAAGGGTAATCCATTGTAGCTGCTTCAATCCAAGCCAGGTATCGGAAAGCATCTGATTGGAAATGGGGTCGCGGAAAAATTCGGAGACAAAGCGATTTAGCATCAACAGCGCAAGGGAGAGCGAGGCAAGCCCTCCTGTGAATTTAATGCGTGGTTGGATCCACAATAAGATCCCTTGAGTAAGCAGATATCCGATCAGCAAATACAAGGGGACCGGGTGCACGGACAAGGTATGCACAGCATCTGTGGCTATGCGAGCTTCCGCCACTTGAATCCGACCCAACAGCGAATGAATGTCGTACTGAATTCCAAAAATACTGTGAGTGGGATTTCCAAAACAGCATCCAATGGACAAACACCCCAGGCGCTGAATGGCCAGGGCTAAGGGGATAAATAGAGCATACAATTCCAGAATGGGGTGCCGGAATCGCAGGTAGCGGATCGTAGGGACTACGAACAGTACGCCAAACAGCAGAGAGAATAGCGTACTACGTCCCGTTCCCTGTCCGCTCAGGGCTCCGCCTCCAATCCATGTTCCGAAAAGGAATCCCATTCGCCCCATGCCCAGGATGATCGCAAGGGGAATGACGGGGTACCCTTTGCGGATACCCACAATCAGCATTCCCATGGTCACAAGATAAAAGGGCAATGCGTAAAAAAGATCATACAGGAATGATCCGTGGCTGGTAATCCATTGGGGAATCAACACGGGAATATCCATTCAAGAATTGCTGAAGGCCTAGACGCTCCCTGATGGGAAACCAGGGGAACGCGAGATAAACGACGGGGAAGGGGTGATGGATTCATCTGATCTATATTGCAAGAACCATGCCAGGAATTTGGCATGGATTTGGGCTTAAAAATGCAAAAAAGTGCGCAAGCTTTTGCGCACTCTGCTTGACTCTGCGCAATCTTACAGCGCGTCTTCTTTGCGGTACTGCTTCTGCTTGCGCTCTTCTACCATGCGGGCTTCAAATTTCTTTTGGGCGGCTTTAAGGTCGGCCATGCGACTGTCCACATCGGATTTGGATTTAGGGAAGGCCTGCTGAATGTTTTGGATGTAGGTTTGGGCGGGTTCAAACTGCTCCAGACGGATGTAGCAGTCGATGATCATCAGCTGGGCCTCGTATTGGCGTTTGTTGGTCGGGTAATCGCTGATAAAGGACTTGAGGTACATGGCCGATGCGAGGGGCTCGTTCATGCGCCAGTAGAGGCGTGCGATCTGGAAGTCCTTTTCGCCCAAGCGGTTGGTGAGGGAATCTTGGAATTTGGCTGCGGAATCCAGCAGAGGGGAGCTGGGGTAGTTGCCCACGAAATCTTCAAAATCCTGAACGGCAGTTTGTGTGGGACTGTCGTCGCGCATGTCGGTATAGGACATGTTGTAGGAGGCCAGTGCCTTGCGGAAGGCTGCTGTTTCGGCATAGGGCGAGCTTGGAAAATTCAGAAAGAAGGTGGTGTATTCGCCCCGGGCTTCGATCCATTCTTCCAGGTTGAAGTTGGCCTCGGCGAGCATGAACTGTGTCTCCTCCATGTAGCCGGTGCCGTGACATTGGGAGAGGATTTCTTCGATGGGTTCTTTGATCTTCCAGTAATTTTTTTTGACAAATCCGGCTTTGACTTCTTTGAATTTTTCGCCACAGAGTTCTGCGCGGTTTTCTTTGGTGGCTGTCGCTGCGCATCCTGAAAGCCAGATCAAACTAGCCATGGCGAGGAGGAGAAGCTTACTTGGATTGGAGCTTTTGCAGCTCTGCCTTGGCCTTTGCGACATATTCACTTTCCGGGAAGAGGGCTTGGACTTTCTGATATTCGACTACTGCGCGAGGGCGATCGCCCATCTTGAGGTAACAGTAGCCGATCATGTACTGGGCATCGTCGGCCTTTTCGGTTCCGACGAAGGTAAATACTTTTTGGAAGGCGCTGAGGGCGCGATTGTAGTCGCCAAGTGCGAGGTACGATTCTCCGGTCCAATACCAGGCGTCGTCCGCCCACATATTGTCAGACAATTTAACCGCGACATAATCGAAGAATCCGATCGCTTCCGAGTAGGATTTGGACTGGAAGGCCGCAATACCCTTGCGATATTCGTCAGGGGCGGGAAGCTCCACCTCAGGGACCTTTTTCTTGACATTGGGATTAAAACTTGGGATGGCTGTGCTACGTTCCGCCATCGCCTGGCGTAACAGTACCAGCTCTTCGCGCAAAATGACCAGCTGCCCTTGCATCTCTTCCATTTGGGCGATGGGGAGGGATTGGACCATGGCGCCCAATTGGGCCACGGTGCGCTCCAGCTCAGCCACGCGTAGGTTCAGGTCGTCAATACCCACTCGGCATTGTTGTGCCAATTTGAGGGCGACATCGCCGTTTTCCTTCATTTGCAGGACATCAACCTCGGGAAGCATGGCGTCCCGGTTGCGGGCTGGCTGATTGGGGGCGCAGGCCACCAACAAAAGAAGGCCACCCAAGGCTAGGAAGCGTATGGATTGCAAATGCGCGAGGCAATTGGTAATTTGGTGGTTCTGTGAAGTCATGTTAACCCTGTACAAGGTAGAAATTTATCCCTCTTCAGAGTATATCGGTTCAAACACCGCAAATATTGAACCCCCATAGTCGGGGTTCCTGGTGATTTTGGTCCGCTATGTGCTTCGGGAGCATGTTGCCCCGTTTATTGCCGCCCTGAGCGTCATCACCCTGCTTTTTGTAATCGACTTTCTGGTGACCTTGCTGGACAGCGTCCTGAACAAGGGACTCCCCTTGGGAATCGTGCTGGAAATTTTTGTTTTGAACTTGGCCTGGATGCTTGCGCTTTCGGTGCCCATGGCCGTTCTGGCGGCCAGTCTCATGGCCTTTGGGCGACTTTCTGCGGACCAGGAGATTACTGCGGTCAAGGCGGCGGGAATCCCTCCTTTGGTTCTCATGCGCCCGGTTCTCGTATTTGCCACGTTGCTTACGGTTCTTTTGATTGTATTCAATAACTGGGTTTTACCCGAGGCCAATCACCGGGCGGCGGCCCTCATGTCCGCCATTTCGCGCAAGAAGCCCCATGCCTTTATTGACGAAGGGCGTCTGCTGACCCAGTTTCCCGGAGTACAAATCTGGATACAGAATATCGATCCGGTTTCGGGCACCCTATATGGGGTGCAGATCTTTGAGACCGAAGGGGGAGAACAGCCTAGGATTGTGATTGCGGATAGCGCAAGTATTGTATACAAAGACGGGGGAGCCACCTTGTTGCTTAGGCTTCGCAGTGGCGAAAACCATATTTTAGACCGGGATGATCCGGGGAAATTCTTTCGCATCCGTTTCCAGTCCCAGGACTTGGTGGTCCGCAATGTGGATGACCGCCTGGAGCGCCGTGAACGCTCGCACCGCGGCGACCGGGAAATGCCGGTGGAGATGATGTTGGATATTGTGAATGAGGCCAAAAAGAGCTACGATAAATTGCTTGAGGACAACGCCAAGGAAATTTGGATCGACGTGGACGCCTTGCTGGTAAAGGTGAAAGGCGACACTCTGATTCCCGCCTCCGAAAAGGGATTCCGGGAATTAATTAGCGACAAAGCCCGTCACCGAACCGCAATCCAGCAGGTCCACACCTGGGAGCGTGGCCGCATGCGGTCCATCGGGCGGGTCGCGGACCAGCTCGAGCAGGAAAAGAAGCGCATTTCCCAGTACTGGGTTGAAATTTATAAGAAGTTCAGTATTCCTTTAGCGTGTTTCGTGTTTATCCTCGTTGGAGCACCCTTGGGAATTATGGCCCGGCGCGGTGGCATTGGCACGGGAGTGGTCTATAGCCTGTTGTTTTACATCCTCTACTGGGTGGGATTAATTGGGGGCGAGAACCTTGCGGACCGGTTGCTGGTTTCTCCGGCAATTGCCATGTGGACTCCCAATGCGATTATTGGGATGCTTGGTGTCGTTATTACTTGGCGCATGACCCGCGACAATTATTCGGGCAACAGTCTCTGGGCCAGAACCACAGCGCGCTTGCGTTGGAAGCGCAAGGCAAAAATTGCAGCCAAGGAGCGGGCATGAAGTTTTCGCGCTACATGCTGTGGAGCTTTGTGCGCTCGTGGCTCCTAGTGGTGCTGGGTGCGGTGGTGATTTTTGTGGTGATCGACTTTGTCGGGAACATCCGTACCTGGTTAAACCGTGGCATGGCGGACACGGCCGAGTATTACTTGAATTACCTGCCTCATATCGTGTATCTGATCATGCCGATTGCGGTTCTGATTGCGGTGGTCGCCTCGGTCGGGAACATGGCCCGGCACCTGGAATTATCCGCCATTCTTGGTTCGGGAAGGAGCGGAGCCCGCATGCTCGCGCCCTTGTTTTTCCTGGGTGGGTTAATCTCGCTCGGCATGTTCTATATGGGCGAAAAGGTTCTTCCCGATGCGAATTTTCGCAGGCTCGAGCTGGCTCAGCCTACCGCAGGCCAACGGGCGATTGCCCGCGTCAAAGAAAAATCCCAGTTCGCCTATGTGAATTCCGACAAGCTGTCCTGGTATTTCCAGTTCTACTCCTCGAAGCGGCGTGAGGCCCGGCAAGTTATTTTGCTCCGGTTCGAGGGCGGAAGAGTCGTGGAGCGGTACGACGCGCGGCTGATGAATTGGACGCTGAACCAGAAGGATTCCCTCAGTGGTAATGGCCATTGGACCATGATCAATGGGTGGAGCCGAAAATTCCGGGATGATGGCTCCATTCTGGTGGAGCCTTTTGAGAAAAAGTCCCTGCGGGGATTGGTGCCTACGCGACCGGAGGATCTGATTCATTCCCGCCAGACTGCGGACGAAATGGACACCAAAACCATTCGTCAGCGCATCGCCGCCCAGAAGCGTTCCGGTGAGGATACCAAGGTCCTGGAAACCCAATTGCACTTCAAATATAGCGGACCTTTTGTGGCGCTAATTACTCTCTTGATTGGGGCCGCGCTGTCACATCGCTACAGCCGCTCGGGAGGCCTCAGCACCAAATTCGGAATTGGACTTTTGGTTTCATTTCTGTACTATGTTTCCATCAAAGTGGGTTTGCAAATGGGCGAGGGCGGAATTCTTTCCCCTTGGCTTGGGGCATGGCTCGGAAGCATCCTTTTTGGCACGATCGCCTTTATTTTGCTGGTCCGCTCCTTCCGCTTGTGAGCCTCCCAAATCCCCATATTCCAGCTTGAAATCCAGCCCATCTCAATGGCCAATTTTGGATACATTATGAACAGGAGGAACAAAGGAGGTTCTTATGTATCTAATCAATCCCAAAAAGATCGTTTCCCGAATTTCCGAGATGGGAAAAGACCTTAGCCGTTCAGCGCAAGTCCGGCTCAACCAGAGGATGGTAGCGTTCCGGACGCACCTGCATCAGGGCTTAGGGCGGCACAAATAACAGGCTTGCATTGAACACGGAGGGTCGCTGAATGGTGGCCCTTCTCGCGTTTTCTAGAACCAGAGGGTAAAGCCGAGTGCGAAGGTTGCGGCTCCGATGCCCATCAGGATGGACCCCGCGATAACCTTGTTGTTGCCTTGATTTACTGCGTCTTTGTTCTTTTTCACCTGAGCCAAATAGTTCGGCCCGGTTCCAGAAGAGGGGAGCTCAAGTTCGCTTTTTATTTTACTGGCCCGGTCAAAGTCCGAGTTGGCGAGCCAATAGAGCAAGCCTCCCGCGATTATGGGGCCTGCAGCGGAACCCATGATGCCCTTGCCTACGGTGGATTTGAACTGGGCCCGCAATTGAATTTGCTGGGCATGAAGTTGTTCTGGATCGGAAATCGCTAACATGTTGACATGATATTGAGTTCGCCCGAGGGGGTCTGGAACGAATTTTACAATGGAGTCCCGATATCCGGGAAGAGTGACTCTGAATTGGACCTCGCCAGGGCCAAATCCATCGTAGAGCAAGGGGGTTGAACCAATGGGCCGCAGGCTTGGGGACCAGATTTTGTCTGCCGAATAGACCTTGGCACCGGCGGGATGCGTCGAGATTTGGATGATGGCGTGGGTGGGTTCCAGCTTGATCAGGGTACTGAGAGAATCACCTGCGCGAAGGGGGATGACCGAACGGCCGGCCCAGAGGTTACGCTCCACCTGCCAGGAAGCCCAAATGGTGGCGACGCTAGGGGAGTCCACCCGGGTAATAATCCGGCAGGGAGACTTGCAGGATGGGGCTTGGCCGTTTAAGGATATCAGGGCTCCATCCGGTTCGGATTCTACCCAGATTGATGCGGACTTGGTCTTGGGCTTTTTTTCGAACAAAGGGATTCCAATGGCTTTTTCGAGCGCACCCCAAGGCTCTTCGGAAAGAATCCATTTGGACCAGCTCGAGCGGGCCGAGCGGGAGCCAGCTCCATTGCGATAGACTTTGTTGTTTGCCCAGGCCGTGCGGAATTGCACAGAAACGGAATCGCCATGGGCACGCCATTGGGAGCCCAGAAATCCCAAGGCGCCCACCGAGCGGATTTTTTCAAGTAGCGCGACGGGAGTTTGGATGCCGGATAGTTCAGCGGTATCGGCAATGATCACAGGCAATTTTCCCGCCTCGCGCAACAATTGGACGGTCATGGTCTGAAACACGGATCGAAGCGATGAATCCACTCCGACGACTTCGATGGGAAGAACCACCAGGTGGCCGAGCCAATCGTGGGGCGGGGGAGCTTCGGCTGTCGTATCGTCAAGGGCTGGCGCGGGCTCAGGCTCAGGCCCAGGAGTTGCGATGGGTGCAGGGGTGGGCACCACAGGAGCAACGGGGGTTGGCACGGGGACAATGGGGCTGGTCTCCAAAGGGATTTCCATGCTGTCTGGCAGGCTACGCAGGCTCTTGATTTTGGATTTTTCCATTTTGACTAGGGCATATTTGCCTTTGACCTGGCCACTCAGGGTAACCGTGTCGCCAGCAATACCCACTAGGATCGCCTTTTGCCGAAGGCCCGTTTTGAGTTCCACCAGGACTTCCTGTGTGGCACCACAAAGGACAATAGAAGTGGTTAATAATAGGAGTAAAATAGTTTGGATGCGATTCATTACTAATCCTCAAAAGCTGAGAAAAATTCCACCCGCCAGCATAAGCCCTGCTACTCCAAGAGAGATAGCCGCTCGTGTTTTGGCGTCGGATCCGCTTTGATTGTTTTGCTTCATGGAAGAGATCAAGCTATGGTAGGCTTCGGAATCGGTTAGGACCGTTTGAACCGCTTTGTTCTTGGCTTCGGAAGACTTGCCGTAGTAGTATAGGGTTTGGCCTGTGAAGGCTCCGGCAAGCAATGCGGGAACGATGGAACCCCACAAGGTGCGCTTGCCCCAAAGGCGGTGTGCCCGTTGCCTGAGAAACTGGGTTTGGGCTTCAAGGGCGCTGGAATCGGTTTCGGTGGGCAAATGGAAATAGAGGAAGTTGCGATTGGAGTTTTGCAGGCGTACAAGAACCGTGGTGTCGCGGAATCCAGGCTTGAAAAAGCGAACTAGGACCGGGCTAGAATCGAGGGACACCGCATGCCGGCTTGGAGTGATTGCGGGAATCTGGGACTTGCCTAAATAGACTTCGGAACCGGATGGCCAAGTGGATATATTCAGCTGGGTATCGGCTGCAAAGGAAATGGAACAAAAAAGACATGCATAGGAAATAATTATACCCAGGAACTGGATTCTCATTGCGCCTCCACAGGAACGATAAGGTCCGGATCGCAATAAGGTCCTTTGAAGAGAACCTCACTTGCGGAAACAGCGCTGAGCTTGAAGGTGCAGTGCAAATTGGAATTGCCAGAATGATCAGAAACGGTGATGTGCCAATCCATCAACAAATCCGCTGAGGAAAGGGTGGTCCACTTCAGAGTAACCTTTCCATCTCCAAAAGAAAACTGACTGGCGCTCCAATTGGTAAAGGGGGAATTCCAATCCACGCCGGATCCGAAATCGCTGACAGTAAATGTCAGGGAATCATTGAAGGGACTCCGGGATGGGGAACCTTGCAGAATTACTTGAGGGGGAATTACATCAACGATGTCAAGACCCACTTCAGGAAGGTTGAGACTACCGGGAGACAGATCCAGCAACATGCTGTCGGGCCTGAATTCGGGGTGAAGGGAGTCGCCGGCAATTACCGTCCAAAGGCCCGGTGAGAGCAAGGGGGAGGAGGCTGTTCCGGTGAGGGTATCCAAGGACCAGGGGATGGAGTGGATTCCGCTCTGATCGACGGATTTGACGTAGGCCCCCAGGCCAAGGCCCGTCGCAACTTGCCAAACTTGAACTTTTGCTTCTGCAGAATCGGTGTCCGGGCGACGGGTCCGGAAATACCGGATTTCGGAAGTGTCGGTTTGATCCAGGATTCCGCTGATCCCGGAGGAGGTAACGGCAATGATCCGCCAGTAGAATTGGCAGTAAGAATCTTGTGGGCAGGGGTCGGTTGCACCCAATCGCAACTCGGTTCCTGAGGTGCTTGCGATGGGCTCCTGATCCAGCAAAGTCAAGGGATCTGCGCCTAGAAAAAGGTAGGAAGTGACGGATTCCCAGGAGTCGACACCCTGGAGGCTCCAGACGAAAGGGAGTCCACCATGGGTGTTGGGCATTACGTCCAGCTGCTTATCCTGTGGAGCCTGCAAGTCCACTTTCAGGTTCGAATTCACATAAACCATCATGGTGTCGCGCAGGGTATCGCCCCCCAATTCGACTTGGTTGAATATGGCAACCACTGTCTCTGGCTTGCTGAAGGTGCGCCGGGTTTTGGAACCATAAAGAGTGTCGCTTCCCAATACCCAATAGCTCAGGCTTGTAGAAATGCTGAGTTGGTCCTCGGTAAGCAAGGAGTCCCCAAGTCGGATAATTCCCCAGAATTCCACCTGGTCCCCAACGCTGAGAACAGCCATGTCCCGAGGAGCGAGCATCCAGCCATCGGGACCAAAGAATGCTTCAGGAACCAAGTGCAGAGTCATGGATAAATGGGGTGTATCTTGGTCGTTGTATAGGTTATTATTGCCACACCCTAGAAGAAATAGAGTAATCAAGAATGCCAGGAGAAGCTTCATGGTGTGGCTCCCAGGGTAATCCAAAAGATGCCTTTGCTAGAATTTCCAGCCTTGTCGTTGACTCGGATTTCCAGGGGATGCGCTCCGGAACCCTGGGCCCATAAAGGAATGGCAACTTGAAGTGTTGTGCTGTTTTCTCCGTAGCTCGGATAGGTGAAGGGAACTGCAATGCCTTCAAAAAAGGCCAAAGTAGAGGAGGAATCTATGCCTGATCCATTATCCGTCAATGAAAATTCGGCTCGATATCCAAATACCTCCATGGAGTCGGTATTGCTGGAATAGCAATGAACTTCGGGTTGAATGGTGTCCTTCAGCCAAAGCTTGGCCGGGGGTCTCAGGTACTCTCCTGTATGCAAAGTGACAGTAGATATTGGGGCCCGGTATTCGGAAAAGATCCCATCAATGGCCCGGATCCGGTATTCTCCGGGAATAGCTTGTATAAGTCGGGCAATCCCATCGCTTCCCACTGGAACTTCAATTGGACTGGGGGATCCCAATCTTTGAATTTGCACGACCAATCCCGAGAGGCTAGAAAGCTCTTTGCGTCCAACGTGGAATTCCAGGGCGCCTGATCCATCCAGAGTGCCACTGGAAAAGAAATTTACCACGGTCGCAGGACTTGCGGGGATTCCAAATTCATCGGCAATGGATACGCTCCAGCGATAATTGCAGAGGGGTTCCAGGGGTTCCCACCAGGTGATCCGGGGTGCGGAAAGCACGGTATCGGAGAGTAATGTGTCGCCTTTACCATTCGCGCAGAACAGGCGGGTGAGGGTAAAGTGGCTTGAAATGCTCGCCAGGGTGTCTGGGTCGGAACCTTCCCATTCAAAGGCCAGGCCACCGGTCGAGGAAATGGGAACATTCCATGAGCTGTCCTTGGGCACAAAATGGGAACCGAAACGAGGGGTGGAATTCACGATTGCGACCACCGTGTCCCTCAGGATATCGCCAAAGCGATCGGTAGCAGAGAATATGGCCACGTGCCTGCCCGCATGGGGGAAGGCCCATTTGATGATGGAAAGATCAGCGAGCGCTTCAACCCCATCGATGGTCCATCCAGTCTTGGGAATTCCTCTAGAAGAGTTTATGGCCCATTGTAGATATACGGAGTCCCCTGGTTGGATTGTGTCCATTTTTTGCGGAGTTGAAATGGAATCAATGGAACTCATAATCCAGGCTTCTGCGCGAATGGTTGCCTCGGGCTTTCCATCAAAAAGGTCTTCTTGATTGGGCTCAAGGCAGCCCAAAAATAGAAGAGTTACAAGGGACAAAAGCTTCGCCATCATCGAAGAGAATCCGGGAGAAGGTTCGACCTTTGGTGATCCATGTGCACAAGGATGGTATCCGAGGATTTGTAGGTCTGGGCATCCCAGGCAAATACATATAAACTATCGACTTCGGGCCCTGGAAACAAGGAAAAACTCTTTTGGGAATCCAAGGGGAAGCGCAAGGTGTCTCCATTCGTGCTTAGGGCCACGACTCGGACATCTTCTGGTCTGGATGTAGCCACATAGCCATGAACAACGCCGGGCAAATCCCAGGATTCACGGGTCCGGAAGGTGAACACCGGAGTGGAGTCCTGAGCGCCGTACCGGTCCTGGACGCGCACAAACCACTGGTACTCCGTTGCAGCCTCCAGGGGGGATTGGAAGGAAATCCCTTGGGGGGAAACCGTGCGCACGGAATCGGTCCAGCCTAAAAAGGATTGCAGGTAAAGAGTGAAAACCAGGGAGTCCCCCAAATCTGGATCGTAAACATCCCAGATAAAGTCCAGCCCTAAATTTGCCTGGACATAGACCAGGGAGTCTTCGGAAGGACTGAAATATTCACGCTGGGGAAGAAATAAAGGAGGCGTGTTGACGATAATGGAAATAGTGTCGGACAGAAATCCACCGATGGGGTCGGAGGCGGTCAAAATGAGATTTCCCGTGCCATTGGACAGTGCGCTGATGCAAATCGAATCCTCACTGGCTAGAACGGAATCCTCGGCAAGCCAGTGATAAGTGAGGGCAGAGAGCTCCACACCTTCGGAAAGTTTTGCATAAAAGCAGGCGCTTTGGCCGGGGGTCAGGAGCTGTTGATTGATGGATTGCGAAGAACTGTCGGCGATCTGGAGAGAAACCGGATTTGACGACTCCATTGGTAGGCTGGGTGCCTCCAGGCAACCCCAAAGCAAGGCCTGAAGGCCAAGCAATATTATCCAGTGAATTCGCATGGAGGAAATTTAGAATTTGTTGGGTTCTTCGGAGTGACTTGCAGGAACCTTTGATTTATGTCATTCCTGCGTAAAGGGGAATCTCGGAAAGTGTTTCCCGGACTTACTCAGATCCTTGCCTTTGCAAGGATGATCATGCCGTGGGGTGACAAAGGGAGCAAGGATGACAAGAAGGAGGCGTTATTTCAGCACAGAAAAGCCGGGGTCCGCTGCGAGGTTTCCGTTGGTGAGCCACTTCGGCAGCGTTTGGCCACGGGCAAATAGGCGGTTTCCGGAATAGTGGAGATTGGGCAGAGGAGTTGAGCTGATGGAGCCCACCTCGTCCAGAAACAGATTCTGCCGGACTTGAATTTCGGTATTCGCGCTTAGGGAGTCCAGGAGGAGCAGGTTTTTGCCCTCCGAAGGCTTGCAGGCGTTGCGGTTCCAAAAACTGTTCCCGGAAACCAAAATCAATGCGCTATGGGAATCCTCGATCCGCAAACAGCCACGACCACTCCCAATCACCATGTTGTCCCGGAGGTACACGGGGGATTTTGGGGAAAGAACCGTTATCGCCGTGGAGTCAGCGAGCATCAGGTTGTTGCTGATGTGCAGGGAATCGCCTGCTGCAGAACCCAGCAAAATAGAAGTTCCATTGAGGACGTTTCCTTGCAGTAATAGATTTGCACTCTTCAAAATCGAAATAGGCAGGGCCGGACCGGAAAATAGGCTACCCAGAATCGATAAATCTTGCTCGTCCGTGCCTGAAATCCCAATTGCGGCATGGCTTAAGAAGGAGCAGTCCTCAAAATGGATGCCTTCGGTTCCCTCAAGCACTGGGCCCAGTGTATCCGCGCGATGGGTGGACCATTCGAAGCCAACCATGTGCCAATTTGCCGCTTTACGCAGATGGAATGGATTTGCCAGAGTAAAGGTCACCCGTTCACCGGGCCACGCCAAAAGGGTCAAAGGGGACTGAGGTGTCGCACGAAATCCCATGGCTGGAAGTTGCACGGAATACCGGTAAACTCCGGCTCGATAAACCACCAAGTCGCCAGGGAACAAGCCTCCGCGGACCGCGGCTAAATCCTGGAAGGCAGGCCCCGCAAGGCCGGGCTTGGCCTGACTATTGTCACCCTCGGGTGAAAGGAGGATAAGACGGTTGTATGCAATGCCCCTGGCTTTGAGCCAAGAAAGAAGTTCGGTGGAATCGAGAGCACGGGAAATGGAATCCTTGCGACCCTCCCAAGGATCAGGCCCTAGAGGGGAACCCAGGCCAAGTCCGTCGCCATCAGGGTCCAGGACCTCGGTTTGCAGGCGAGAGGTTGCGGAATGTTGCTGCAGGCCGGAAAGTACTGGAGGAGAGTTTGAATGGATAGCTTGATTTCTTTGTTCCCCGGCAGGAGAAAGGGAAGATAGCGAAAGGGGCTCCGCAATGGAAATCCGCATGAGTGTGTCGGAGACCGTCACCCGGGTCTCAAACATTTTTGGCCCTGTCGCAACATCCAACGCGTTTCCGGTGGCGGATCCGCCGGCGTTCTGCTGAGGCGCTGGGTTCACCTTTGCGCGGGCGAACCAACCCATGCCGATTCCCAGGAGAACCAGCAGAATGCTGATTCCAGCGCGAATGGTGATGGGAATTCTCGACATTTATTTCCCTGGGTCCTGGGGGTGGCTGACGGGGAACAGCATGACATTCATTTGGCAGACGCGGTCCGCTTCGGGGTCGTTCTCCACTAATCTAAGAATCTTTTCCTGGAAGGCGCGAATCTCTTCGGTGATGAGCCCGTAGGCGCGGGGCGAAACCGACATGGTCACCCCCGTGATGTTGCGCTCATTAATGGGAATTCGATCCAGGGATTCGGCCGCCAGGTTCACCATTTGCCGGTTGAACCCTCGGACTGCAAGGGATTGGACTTCAAAACCGGTATGCAGGAGGGGGTCGGCCTGGTGGAATGTTCCATCTCCATTGGGAATGATGAAACCCAAATCCAACAGGGTTTTTACGCCTTGGCGGGCCTCGCCAGCCGTGATGGCCGGGCGCAGACTTTTGGCAAGTTTTGCAAAGTCGTCATGGAAGGGGGCCTGGCAAATCAGCTCGCGCAAAACCGGGATGTACCAGCGCTCGTAAAAGGCGTAGCGATCTTCTCCCACAATGCGGACTTTGGCCTGTGAACCTAGTGTGCGGAGGCGTTCATAATGGATTTGTTTTTCTTCGGCGGTGTGGGATTGGCAGAAGTGGACCAGGCTACGAAAGTAATCCGCTTCTTGGGCCTTGATGTGCATGGCGGTAAGGAATTGCCCCAGCGTGGTCTCGGTGAGGTTGCGTTCCCCTTGCACGACTTGCTTGAAAAACGAAGGACTGGCGATGCCTGCTCGTTTGAGAAAGGAGCGAATGGAAAACGCCGGGTTGCGGGACTGACGATCCAGCTGGAAGTCCTTGAGGAATTCCCGATAATCGAGGTATTC
>CAIRAY010000076.1 GCA_903876665.1 uncultured Fibrobacterota bacterium
CTGCCGAGGCGCTCCCGCAGGAACTAGCAGGGGGCTCCTAATTCCGAGGACGGCAACGAAGGTGGGCGGAAAAAGATCCGGCGAGAATGTATCGGTTATTTCTTTACACTGCCTAAATTCAGAAATTAAGATTCGATCGCGACGGCGAGCACTTGTTCGATGGTCGTTTCGCCTTCCAGGACCCGGTCGATTCCCATCTCAAAAATCGACCTCATTCCACCAAGCCTTGCCTCGGCCAAGATTTCATGCACGGGAGAAGACTTATGGATCAGCCTGCGCACATCCGATGTGACTTCAAGCATTTCGAATAGAGGCAAGCGGCCACTAAATCCCGATCCATGACAATGCACACAACCTTCCCCATGGAAGAATTTGGAGTTTTCGGGTAGCTTGGTCTTCAGCTGCTGCAAGACTTCCACCGCGGGAGTGAATTCCTTGCGGCAATGCTTACATATCTTTCGCACCAGGCGCTGGGCAATGATCAAATTGAGACAGGACCCTAGCAACAAGGGCGGAACTCCGATGTCCAATAAGCGGGTAATCGTGCTCACGGCATCATTGGTATGCAAGGAGGAATAAACCATGTGACCGGTCAAAGCCATTTTTACCGCGATGTCCGCCGTCTCAGAATCTCGGATTTCTCCAATCAGGATAATGTCTGGATCCTGGCGGAGAATGGAGCGTAACGCGGATGCAAAAGTCAATCCCACTCGGGGATTAACGGGGACCTGAGTGACTCCATCCATGTGAAATTCTACCGGATCTTCCACGGTGATGATATTGCGGGTCACGTCTTTGACGCTCTGAATTGCGGAGTAGAGCGTGGTGCTTTTTCCTGAACCGGTTGGACCCGTTACAATCACCATTCCGTAGGGTTTGCGAATCTGGCGGTCAAAGATCGCTAGGGCTGAACGCGAAAACCCGAGATTGGTGACGGTCGTGTCAAAGGAGTCCTTGTCCAAAATTCGGAGCACCGCTTTTTCACCGTGGACCGAGGGCAAAATGGATACGCGGACATCCACTTCGCGGCCTGCGATCTTGACAGCCATGCGTCCATCCTGCGGCAAGCGTCGTTCTGCAATATCGAGATTCGAGAGAATCTTAATGCGAGTGATCATGGCCTGGTGTGATTTCTTGGGGGGCGTCATGATGCGCCTCAAATCACCATCCACGCGATACCGAATGATCAAGGACTTTTCCTGAGGTTCAATATGGATGTCGCTTGCACGATCACGGACCGCATTGCCAATCATCATATTGACCAGACGGACAATTCCTAGTTCGGCAGAGGCGTTTTCACTGGAGGCGATGTCCGTGTTATCCTCATCGTCATTCTGGACAAATTCCACATCATCACTGGTCAAGTCAGCCATCAAACTGGAAGCATCTTTTTCCGTGGTGATGTCGCGATAATACCGCTCGATGGCCTGGGCAATTTCATCTTGCGTACCAATAATCGGCACAATGTTCTTGTCGGTCACATCGCGTAAATTATCAAGCAGACGTAGATCCTGAATATCCTGCATAGCAACGATCAATTCGTTGCCTCGTAGTTCCAGCGCTACACATTGATTACGACGCGCCAAAGCCTCGGGGATCAGTGCCACAATGCCGGTCTCGGCATTGGAGAACTGTTGAGCATTTGCGACGTGGGCATCCAACTGGGCCGCCAGGAAGTTGGCTCGTTCCCGATCGGTGATCATGCCAAGCTTCATCAGGCATTCGCCCAGGCGTTTCCCGGATACCTTTTGCATTTGCAATGCTTGTTCCAAATCCGGGGGGGTGATGATTCCCTTTGCGACGAGAATCTCACCGAGGCTCTGCCGGGCGCGGTCAAACCCGACACGACGGGTCGAGGGGCGCATTTGTAGCTCGGCCAGGGCTCCTTGCACCAGACGCAAAAACTGCGAAGGTGCAATGGGGGACTTCATGATATGATCGGTTCCGAGCGAAAAATTCGCCGTGGGAATGCAATCCACCGCAGCACCCACCATGATGGCAAAACTCAATTGGGAACGCTGGATGGGGTCCATTTTGGTGAAGACCCCCCGCGCAGCGGTGACGTCTTCGATTCGCGTACAAATCATCAGAACCAAGGAGGCAACATCGCCATTGGGAAAATCAACCGGTAGAGGTTTTAGCGCAACTTTGCCCCGCAGGCCAGAGCGGCTCAGCAATTCTTTTACGACCTCTGGGGCGGATACATGGTAGGAGCCCACGAACAAAGTAGGTAACGGATTTCCCTGTTCATCCTGCTCAGGATATATTTTTAATAGATCATGCATTTGCGGAATTCCTCGTGATCGGAAGAAAGGAGGAGCGCGTCCACTTCCCGGATGTTGCCGTTCTTCACGGCTGTGGCCAGACTTTGATTCATGGTCTGCATCCCAAATTTGGAACCCGTTGAGATCAAGTTATCAATGGAGTGAATCTTGTTTTCACGGATCGATGCCCGCACAGCAGTGGTCGCGACCATGATTTCCAATGCGAGTTGCATGCCCCCTCCAATTTTAGGGACCAGGGCCTGAGTAAAGACTCCGTTCAAAGTTTGCGCAAGCTGGGTGCGCACTTGTGATTGCTTGTCACCAGGAAATACATCCACAATGCGCGATAAAGTCTGGGCACATGAATTTGTATGTAACGTGGCAAAACACAGATGCCCGGTTTCGGCAATGGTTAAAGCGGCCTGGATCGATTCCGCATCACGCATTTCTCCTAGGAGAACCACATCAGGGTCCTGGCGTAGAATGCTTTTGAGTGCGGATTTGAATTCTTTGGTGTCGGTGCCTATTTCGCGTTGATCCACCGTACATTTCTTATGATGGTGGATATATTCGATGGGGTCTTCTAGGGTGATGATATGACACTGGCGCAATTCATTGATGCGATCCACCATGGCCGCCAATGTGGAGGATTTGCCCGAGCCCGTTGGACCAGTAACCAGCACCAGTCCATGGGGCTTATCGCAAAGCTCCTTGGCGATACTGGGTAAATGCAGAGCTTCGAAGTCAAAAATCTTGTAGGGAATGCGACGAAAGGCACCCGAGACCGCACCGCGTTGCATAAAAACATTGGCGCGAAAACGGGAGAGGGATGGAATGCCAAAGGAAAAATCGACTTCCCATTCTTCTTCGAGTTTGCGTTGCTGGAACTCGCCCATAACTTGGTAGCAAAGTTGCTTGGATTTCTCCATGGTCAGCACGGGGAAGGCGGTGTTGACCAAGTTCTTGTCGATGCGGACTTGAGGTACCTTGCCTACGCTCAGCAGTAAGTCCGTTCCATCCCGGCTAACCAGCTCTTCCAGGAGGTCACGCAACATGTACTCTTCTTCATTCGCCATGATTTATCCGTTATTGTTTTGCGATTGCATTGGCCTGCGCATCATCCAAAATAATGCGAGGGGTGATTTCGATGATCAAATTGCTCTTGGTCTTCTTGTGGGTCTTGTGGGTGAAAAGGTACCCAATCAAAGGAATGTCCCCAAAGATCGGCAATTTCTCCGTCACTTCGGATTGATCTTCCGAGAAGAGGCCTGCGATGAAAATGGTTTGGCCATCTTGTACGCGCACGGTCGTGGTTGCTTTGCGGACGCGGGTCTGGGGCAGATCCTGGTTGGCGCCGATGAAGGCCACAATGGTACTGACTTCGGGTTCAAGGTTTAAGGTCACCTGGTGCTCTTCGTTGACATGAGGAGTCATGACCAATTTGACGCCCACTTCCTTTTCTTCATTGGTTGTGGTGCCCGCGTTTCCCGTGGCCACATTGACCTGGCGCACGGAATAGGGAATCACATCGCCGATATGCAACGAGGCTTGACGGTTGTTGGTGGTCATGAGTTTCGCGTTGCTCAAAAGTCGTGCCTTGCCGCTTTGGATCAAGGCGTCCAAGGTCAGCTGCAATGCCGTTTGGCCCTGGGTAAAGTTGTTGAGCTTAAAATCCCCCCCATGAGCAAGGGGCATGGTAATGGGTGAAAAGCTTGCCCAGTTGATTCCGAGCTTGTCGCCATCATTTTCAGAGACTTCGATCAAGCGGGTCTCGAGCTGCACCAGGATATGAGGATGGTCAATGGCTTTAATGATGCGCTCAATTTCTCCAATGATGCGGGGACTGGTAAATACCACCAGGCGGTTTCCACCCTCGTCAATTTTGATGTTCTTGGTGATATCGGAAAGCATTTTAGCCACTTCGACCGCATTGGCGTAACGTAGCTCAATAACGTAGGAGCTTTGTCCCACTTCATCCTTGAGTTTTCCGGACTCGGCGATCAGCACGGAGTTGCCACTGATCTCGTAACTGAGGCCAGCAGCACGCACGAGCATGTCCACCGCCTCTTGCAAAGGCGTATTGTTGAGAATAATACTCACCGAATCGCGCGTCACATCGTTTGCCGCCACGAAATTCATCCCCGAACGCTCGGACAACACCATCATCACCTCGGAAAGATTGGCGTTCTGAGCCCGAAGCGTAATGGGAACCTTTAGGTGCGGATTGTCCATCTGCGAGGTAATGGGAGATGATTTATCGATTATGCTCGCCACGCTGTTGCTAGAAGCTACGTTAATGGTCGCGCTACTGCTAGGAGCGATGGAGCTTGAGTTATGGGAACTGCTGCTCGCCACCATGGAGCTAAGGGCTTGCTGGGAGGCTACGGAGCCCCAGGACAAACCAAAATACAGGGCTGTGGTGGCAAAGAATAGGGCGTTGTTAGTTTTCATATTGATCCTCTCACTTCACGCGGTTGGAAATGTTACCGCTGATGTCGTACTGGTATGTGCGTTCATTGTCTTCTAGAATGACTTGCTGGGCATTGATGGACTTGGTCACGCGACCACGAATCTTATCGCCCACTTCGACGGAATACGAGCGCTCATTCTCCATCATAATGGCGGTAAAAGCTTTTTTGAAATCGTCATAGATCACGGCAGTGAGTCGGACTGGATCTGGAAGAGATACAGAAACAACCTTGACGGAATCCTGTACAACAGGCGTTTCGGAGGGTTCGGTCGTCTTCACCGTATCTTTTGAATCGCCCTTGCTGGTTTTTTTGTTCGTCTTTTCCTTTGGTGCTTTCGACGATTCAACCCGCTGGGGAGCAACCACCACGCGGGTCTTGCCGGTCATGGGGTCCTTTCCACCCAAAAATGGAAAGTTTGCCCGTTCGGCGAGTTCGGATTCCAGGCGGTTCACCATGGAGATGAATTCCTGGTCGTAATTGGCGGTTTGGGCCTGCATACGGGCCTCTTCCTGGTCAAAGGCGACCTGGTGGGTATTGATCCGTAGCAACACTACGAGGGCGACCACGATGACTAAGGCTGCGGATATGGCTAATAGTTGTTTTTCCTTCATGGATTCCTCACTTTACCCAGTAGGTTTCCAAGGACATTTTGATTTTAACGGGCTGATTCATGCTCTTCATCCGTTCATCGATGTCGTCGGAAGCATTGACCAGCTCGACGCTGAATTCTTTAAGGTTGATGATTCTGCGGCTGTTTTCATATTTGGAGCACAACTCACCAAACTTGAAAAAATCACCCTCCACTTCGATCTCATAAGGGTAGGTGATCACCCGTCCATCCAACCTCGGTGGAAGGGGCTTGACGCCAATCAATTTCAATTTGAGATCCTGAACACCTTCGGTTAAAAAATGAAACAGGCTCGTTTCTACGCTGACGGAATCCACATAACCTGGAACCTGCATGTTCTGAAACACCAAATCCCGAACATGGAGCAAGTTTTCTTGTACAATACGTGCCGTGTTCAGCTTGTTGGCGACTGCTACGGTTTCACTTTCCACTGCGCTCAATTCTTTTTGCAGGGATGGAATGTAGAAGTGATCCACCAAAAAGAAGAGAAACCCGGTGAATAGAACATATATCAAAAGGGCTTTGGACTTCCTCATAATTACCTCACCTCCCCAGCCAAATTTGTCCCGGGCTGAGCGGTAAATTCAAAACTGACACGGTCACGTTGGGCGGAATCCGAAACATCATCACGTCGCGTTTCAATGAGAGACACTTGCTTCATGTCCTTGTTGAAGATCGAGTCGGCCCGCAAAATATTCAGGTAATCATCCAGCGTGATCAATTGGCGCTGTTCCTCCTCCACATAACCAAATCCCTTGACTTGCAAGGCATTGCCCTTGTATTGGAAGGAGTTCACCCAATAGTTGGAGGGTAACGGAAAGGCCATGGCGCTTAACTTTTTGGTCCAAAAAATTCGTCCATGCTGCAACCGGTCGAGCAATTCCAAGTCCTCTTTGTTGATGCTCATGGCGGTCTGCTGGTAGCGCTGGTATTCTTCCTGCAATCTTGTCAGTTTAGTTTTTGCGGAGGTCAGATCCTGGTTTACCGAAAGCAGAAACAGAACCGTTTTTAAGATTACGATTGTCAGGATACCAGCCAGGGCGATAATGGCGTAGGTCACAAGCGCCGCTTTGCGGTGATGACGAATTTCGCGGTTGCGGAGTTCTTCGACTAAGTTGATACCGTATTTCATTGACCGACCCCCCGCAACCCGAGCGTCAGGGCCACATCGTATTCGAATTCCGGCAAAGCATCGGTATTTTGAAATAGGCTCTTCATGGTAATGGGCTCCAAGGCAAGGCCCACATGGTCTTGCAAGGTTTTAAGAATCCGCGGGTCCGTGGCGTTGGAACCACTTAGCGCGATTTTTCCGAAGTCCTTGGATTCATGATTCTTTTCATAGAAATTCAAGGAACGTCGAAGCTCGGCACCAAGTTGTTCCAGGCTACTGGCAATATCCGAAGCCGGCACAGATTGGTCTGCCGAGGCGGAAAGTTTGCCGATGCGGAATTGAATGGAACGTGCATAAAATGGAACGTCTTTCCCATCCATGATCAGGGAACAAGTATCTTCCCCAAAGTGCAGGCAAATCTGTGCGATCTTGGATGTATCATCTATTTTGCGGGCCCATAGGCTGTTGGCCAAACACAGAGGCAGGACATCCATAATTTGAAGATTGAGGCCCGCTTCGTGAAAGCAGTCCACCTGGTGCTGGTAATAATTAAAGCCTGCGACCACAGCCAGGACCTGGTTCTCACCGACCCACTGGTAGTTCAAGGATGCATTGCCTGATTCAAAAGGCAGGTTTTGCCGAATTTCAAAACGCAAAGCGTTTTTCATCTCGTTTTCTGGAATGGCTTTAAAAGGAATCTGGGCGACGTAAACTTGCTTTCCACTGATGGAAACCGCCACAAGGTCGCTGCTCGAAAAACCCATGGTGGACTTGAGCTCCTTAAGAGCTTCCACGTAGGTCAACTTTTTGGTGAAGTCACCCTTGATTTCGCGGAAGCTTTTTACGGTCCATTGCTCGGGAACTCCATCCACAAGCACCGCACGCAAAGCCGTCGGGGTGTATTCAATTCCAATGCTGGTCTGTATTTTGTTTGCCATAATTCACTCTAGTTTACACTGCTTTCTTCCCAGGTATTTACTTCAAACTTAAAAAGGTTGTCAATAAGGCCCACATCAGGAAATCCCGCCGGAGAATGAGTCAGAAAGCGCCGATCCTGGACAAAGGTCAGGGGCGAAAAATCCTTGCTCTGTTCACCCAGCAACACGGTTCCGGTTAAATGGACCTGGTGCCCATTTTTGCTAAAGGAATTCGTCACATCCAGCTCAGCAGTTTTGTTACCTTGGGTGGCCTCGTTCCAGGCAACGATCGCAGCACTTACATGCAATGCTTTGGCGCTGTTGTCGAACACCAAATCTGATTTGGTGACCAGTCCGAGGTAGTTCTGGTTTGTAAGGGGGATAGAGTCATGAAGACGAAGTGCCGTTCGAGTGGTGTCCAGACCTTTGTAAATCAGGTTATCCTTCACGGTAATTATTCCGGCTGAAACCACCGTAGTATTACCTTCGACAACCCCAAATATTCCCACATTTCCACCGGTGATCTGAATGACTTTCCCATCCACAGCATAGGTGGTGCCATTAAACTTGACTTGACCGCCCCCAATAAATTCGAGGATGTTGGTGTTGCCTCCTCCACTTTTATATTGCAACACCTGAACATTGCTTGTCCTGCTGAGTAAGGAGTCCGCAAGATATTTAAAGTTATTAGGAACTGAAATCGCAGCAGCGAGTGAATTGAATTTGGTCGAATCATCCATGGTGCTGGAATTGAATGCACATTTGCTTTTATCCTTGGTGGTGCCCCCATAAATGGTCACAGAGTCATGGAACTGGGCGCAGGTTTGCGAATTGTTTTCACAGATCCAATTAAAGGAAGAGGAATTCCCTGTTAATTTCGAGGTGATGTAGGTGTTGCCATAGTAGTCTTGATTGCAATAAAGTTTATTTCCGTTGTCATGAACGTTGTTTGCAAAAAATCCATATTGGAATCCATTGACTCCCCGAATCAGCCAGGAGACTCGTTTGACAAAATTTCCACCGCTCGGTGCGTCGTATGCCCGGGAATCCAAACGTTTTTTGGGTTCTCCATTTACGGATGTATCGTGAGCAATAACCTTCACCCATAGACCATTGACTTCCATTGCACCTTGGGCAATGATCACCTCGTCATTGGTTGTCGGCAATCCTTTCTGGGATAGCAAACGGGTAGCCAGCTGTAGGCCTGATTCTGCTGCATAGAGACCCCGGATTTCTGATTGGGCACTGGTTTCGATGCGGCCCGAGTTGCGGACGACACCCAGAAAGGTGAACCCGGTCAAAGCCAGGATCAGCGCAAAAAATATCGCAGCAACCAAAGTGGAGCCTTGCTTGTTTTTGCGTGACATGGATTCTCCTAATTGCGACAACGGAAATACCCCGAAATTAATTTGTAGGTTTCATCATCACGCTTGAGTACCAAGTTTATGCGGGAAGCATGCCCCGCAGAGTCGACCAAAAAGCGACTGCTCGTGTCGATGAGTAGCACATTTGTTCCACCCACCTTATAGTTGCCAGAACCTTCATAGAGAGCCCCTCCGCTGATGTGCAGAGAGTCATCGCGAGTGGTTCCTTTCAGGAGAACCAAGCGCTTGCCGTTATCGCCCAGTTCGACGGAGGTATGGTTGCGCACGCGACGGGCCACATCTTCAAGCACCACATTGGCCTGGTCCTGCAAATGTGAAAGGTCTTTCCCATTGGCGGAGGCTTTAAAGCTCCAGGAAAGCACGGAAGTAACGGCGATGCCCAGAATGGCAGCAATGACACCCACCACGATCACTTCCACCAAAGTGAAACCCTGGCGACTCCTTTCCGAGGAGATGCTTAGAGAATGAGATCGCATATCCACTTCTCCAGTTGCAGGGTGTCTGGCCCATCTAAGCTTGTCCAAGTGGCTTTTAAGCTGACCTTTTTATAGGGGACAGCTGGAGTCAATGTAGCTGTAAGAGATTCCACGGTGATATGAAGATTGGCATTCAAGTCATCCGAAGTCTGCGAGGTGCCCCGGTCTTCAAGAACCAAAACGGTATCGCTCTGGGCGACCTTGAGGGAATCAAAATTGATCTGCAGGTATTTGGCGCGTTCCAGTTCGCTGATCAGCTCCTGGCGCACCTGGTTGCGCTGGCGATCCAGGGCCGAGACTTGCTGTCCCTTGCGCATGGCTGCCGTGGCACCCATAATCATCAATAGAATCAGGATCGCGGAGACCAAGACCTCCACGAGCGTATACCCCGATCTATTGCATAGAACTTTCATTGATGACCCTTACTTGAAAGACCGAGAAGATTTCATCAAAGGAGACGATCCAGTTGCTTCTACGACTTTGACGCTATCACCAGAAATGGTGATGGTGTACTTATTGGCATCATAAGCCATTTGCAGGTCCGCCACATAAGAGGGAGCAACCCCCTTACGGCGGTACCATGAATTGGCCATGGCAGCCCCGCTTTCCGCGAGGTTGTCCACAGCGGACTGACGACTTTCCACTACATAGGCTTGGTACTGAGGAATGGCAACGGCAGCAAGAATGGCAACAATGACAGCAACAACAATTACCTCAACAAGGGTAAATGCCCGTTTGGACGTCGAGTGTTTCAAATTGCAATCCATAGTGTCCCTCAGTTTCAGGAATTAGTAATTGAATGTCTTGGCTGTCCCACCCGACACATGAGTTGCAGTGACAACCTTTGCGGCTACGCCGATTGTGATATCGGCTGGGATTGTAATGCTCGTTGTCTTTCCCGTGCAAGTAATTGAACCAGTCCAGGTTCCATCACCAGGAAGAGTTCCACCTGCGGCTAGGCAAGCACCTGCAAACGAAGCTACGGCACCACCAGCATTTGCAGCGGCATTGTTGCGAGAATCTGTGACGTAGGTCTGGTAAATAGGAATAGCCACTGCAGCCAAGATCGCGACGATCACGGCTACGACGATGACTTCCACCAGGGTGAAGCCTTTCTTGAACTTTTTATTGAGCTTTTTCATTGTTTTTCCTTTGGTTTGGGTTTGGGACTAGTTTAACAGTTTGCCGAGGCTAAACACGGGTAGGTATAGGGCGATCAATACGCTCCCCACCAATGTGCCCAGGATAATGATCAAAAAGGGTTCAATCACCGAGGCGAGGGAATCCACAGTTACATTGATCTCGCGGTCATAAAAGTCAGAAGCCTTCACCAGCAGGGCATCGACCCGGCCTGTTTCTTCGCCCGTGGCCACTAACTGGCACACCAGCACAGGGAAAACCTGGGCTTCCTCCAGGGATGCGCTGATCAGGGCTCCAGTTTTGAGACTGTAGTGCACCTTTTCAATGGCTTTGACAAAGACCTGGTTGCCCACCACGGCGGCGCAGATTTCCACCGCCTGCAGAATAGGCGTTCCACTTTCCATCAACAGCGCCAGGGTACGACAGAAGGTGGCCCAAATACTCTTCTTCAACAGGTCGCCAAACACCGGAATTTTTAACAGCAGTGCATCTAAATTCGCTCTAAATGCAGCGTTCAACATCCCGAGCCAAAACCCGACCACCACCAGAATTACCAGTATAAGCACAAGGAAAAAATTATTCTGCACGGTATGAGAGGAGTAGATCAAAATCTGGGTCGGCACAGGCAGGGCCACATTGCGGCCACCATAGAGGCCTTCAAAAATAGGAACCAGCTTCCAGAGAATCCCGAAGATCACAATGACCACAAAGCTGAAAATGAACGTGGGGTAACGCATGGCCCCTTTGATCTTGGCCTTACGGATCTGCATGTTCTCCATGTAGCTCGCCATTTGATTCAATACCCGGTCCAGGGCTCCGGTCACTTCGCCCGAACGCACCACGGAGACATACATGTTGTCAAAGGCCGTCGGGTGCTTGGCAATGGCCTCACTAAATGTATTGCCAATGGAAATGTCTTCCTGGACTTTGAGGATCACCTTTTTTAGTGCCGGGGACTGGCCCTTGGCCAGTTGGCCCAAAGCGCGTGCCAAAGGAACCCCGGCTTCCACCATGGTCGCCAGCTGCCGGGTAAAGAATACCACATCCTTGAATACGATGTTGCTCCCCAGCATGCTCAGGCGAGCATTTAAGCGCTCCGTAAAGGTCTGGTTTTTGCGGGAGCCGTCGAAGTTGAGCTCTTCGAGATCGGTAACCCGTAAGCCACGCTCTGACAAAAGGCGCAACACTTCGTCTTCAGAGTTTGCCTCTTGGTATCCGGTCTGCAACCGATTTTCGGTGTCGCGGACTTTGTACGAATATTTAGCCATAGCTTACCTGGACACTTCTACGCTGTCCTGAGACTGGGGTTCTTGCATTTCTTTTTCCAAAAGGCTTTGTTGGGTTCTCATTTTGGGAACGGCAGGGAAATAGCGATCTAGCTCCGAGGCCTGTTTCACATTGCGGGTTGGCCGTAATTGATATCCAACACCCAAGGCAATGCGCATTTCGGTGGGACCCTGTTGCCAGCCCGAAGGATGGGTTGACGAATTCACCGAACCCCGCACATACCAGCCCGAGTAGTCCAGGTATTGCAGATTGATGAAGGCGCGACCCAGGTAGTAGTTGGAATAGTCGTCCCTGACGCGTGTGCCCTGGGCGTTCATAGAGCCCATCACCAAATGGGCTTGTTCACCCATTTCCACTTGCCATGCCTTGCCCTGGAGCACAAGCATGACCTGGGGGTCCCAAATATTGGCGCTATAACGGACCTGGCCCTCTTCACTCGAAAACCGTTGCCCGGCAAGGTTCGCCCGCAAACGAATATGGTCTTTAAATACCGCGGGGGAGCTCAGGCTCAAGTGGGCCTGGGGAGAAAGACGGAAGTCCCCATCGAAATAGGTGCTATCCTCATCACCCACCGAATAGGAGGCCACGCCGAGTCCAAAGCCAAACTCTACGTATTCCCAGGGGGAGTATGCGTAAACGCCCCGGTGGGACCATTCATGGGCAGATACGCGCGCATCGGTGATGTATTCACCATTGAGCGCAAACTCGTATTCAAAACTGGAGACGCCACGGTCCCCGGGCTGGAGTACCATCCCGGCAAAGATGGATTGGGTCGCCAGGGCGAAGGCAAAGAAAGTGGTGCGAAAATATGGAGTTTTCATAGTGTTTATTTCTCAATGATGACGGGCAAGACAAAACGTTCCGCATCGCGATCCCGAATGCCATTGGCCTCGGCATTGACTGTTGCCATTAGGCGGTTGGCAAATTGGCGAGGATAGGTCAAAGCAGTTTGTGCAACGCCCTTTATGGTTGTGGCGGAAACGGCGATGGCGATGGCGAATTCATTGGTCGCAAAATTGAAGCGCTTGCCCGCCCATTGTGGGTACATTTCCCAAAGGGAGTAGCTAAAATCACCGCTGGCAGAAAGATCGCACAAGCCATCACCATCCAGATCGTTCACCAGCTCCGATGGAGAATAGAATCCATTGCGATCCAAATCGGCGTATACATTTGGATAGACGATGGAATCATACCTTGGCTCACCGACCAGTGGATCACAACGGCCGTTGCCATTGAAGTCCACCCAGTAGTCGTGGGTTGTGGGGTCATAATCCATAAGGCCGTCCCCATTCACATCGTCACCACGACGGGCTACGCTGTTGTTGTAATCGAGAGTTAAATCCGTACCGACATCCATAATTTTATTGTCGTTCATGTCCTCGAAGGGCACATCCACGGAGCGGTAGCCCAGCACGGCCTTCAGTTCTGTTGCCCCATTGACTCCGGCCCATTCCACCAAGTAGCGGGCGTGAACCACCATTCCAGAAACGGCCGCACCAAAGTGGACCACGGTTCCATCGGCAACTGGGTTTCCATTCACATCCTGGACTACTGCGCCCACAAAATACTGGAACACGGTGGAGTCCATGGTTCCTGCCTTGGCAACCACAACGGTATCGTCCTGAGGGCGGGAGATGGTCACCAGGTATGGCAAGCCGGAAATGGTCAGTTCCACCGTATCGGAGGGTCCCCCTGCGATGGAGGCTTCTACCAAAACCGCGCGATAGTTGGATGGAATCGTCCCTGCTGACAATGAACTGGAGGCCTTGCCGAGTTGCGAAATGGATATGGGTTGAGAGATGGCCTCGCCACCACCAGGCCCACGAAGCAGGCGGAAGCCAATAGTTTGTCCGGTAACGGTATTGCCCTGGGCATCATAGACCATGGCCGCCAAATTCGCGATACCCCCATTGACGCCAATATTGTCCGGAGACACGGAAAGCTGAATCCGGGTTGCGGAAGAGGCGCGGCTTTCAATGTTGAGGCTCGCTGTTCCTTGATCCGCAACGGCTAAGACCTTGGACGTTCCAGAAAACCCGGGGCCCTTGAAATAGACCGAAGCCACACCTGCGGCATTGGTCACCCCGGAGGATCCAACCAGGCCAGCATTGGTGTAGAACGAAACCACGCCCCCGACAATCGGTTGTCCCTGGGCATCAATGTATGTCGCAGAGACCAGCACGGAATCCAGGCCACCGACGGCGACCCATTCACGCGCAGCGGTCAAAGTCAGGTTCTCCTGGGTGAAGGTCAAGCGAATGGAGTCGGAAGCATTGAGCGCGGTGGCAATCACTTGTACCGACCCGGCCTCGCTCGCAGTGATGTCAATGCTTGCCACGCCATTACCATCTAAAGTGGTGCTCTTCTGATTGGATCCATCGGAGAAGGTGCCACCCGTCACCTGGAAAATAACGGGGTCGCCCCCAATTGGATTATTGGATGCATCGAGCATTTTTGCCGTGATGGTTTCAAAGGAGCCCACGCGGGCGCTGTTGACATCCGAATGCAATTGAAGGGAAAGACCGGTGAAGGCTACGCTGATGGAGTCCGTTACCTTTCCGCCTTGCGCGGATGCCTGCACTACGCAGACTCCCATGACGGCAGTGGAACGTAGGGATACTGTGGCCCGGCCCGATGAATCTACGATTCCAAACGCATCAATGATACCGATGTTGGCTTCAAAGTAAACCGTATCCCCGACTGCAGGATTGCTCTTCTCATTGAGGAGAATGGCGGTGACCACAGCCTCGTCGGAATTATCCGCACGAAGCTGGGTTCGCGAAGAAAACAGGCGCATGTTGCGCACCGAAGCCGAAAGGGGAATCGTACCGGTGGGAATCTTAGTCCAGAAGTGAACGGTGGTGGAGGTAGTAGCTCCGAGCGCAGTCGCAGTAATGCTCTGCACCTCCTCCAAGGATGCGTTCAAGGTCAAGGTAGCATGCCCGCTTCCGTTGGTCTGCAAGGTAGTACTGACACTACCGGTGACGACAATGGACTGATCGGAAAGAGGATCGCCGGATGCATCCAGCAATTCAAGGGAAACAGGAACGGCTGCATTGACCAGGGCGTCAGAGGTCTGGGGGGTCAGGGTCAGCTCAATTCCACTGATGGAAAGGCGATGCCCTACTCGCACGATTTGGTCCAAATCATCCGTATAGGAGGCGACCACCCAGGCTTCCGCATTGATAGGTTCGCTTGTGAATAATGCCTGCGCAATGCCGTCCTCATCGGTTGTATCTACTGCCGTAATAATCCCCAGGGTAGAAGCAAAGCGAATCACCTTGCCGACTACCGGATTATGGGAATCATCAAAAAGCCTGACGGTTACCGTTGCTTCGTCCGTGCTGTTCGCCTTCAGAGATGCCGGACTCATATTGAGGCGCATGTCGCCACCCTGCCACGTGGCGTTGGAATCCAAGCCGTTCAGGTCTTCAGGAATGGTACCGGAAACATCGCCCGTGATCGGTTTGTTGCCAAGGTCGCGACTACTGTTGCAACCGGCAAGCAAAAGGATTTGCATGGCGAGCAACAAAAGGATTTTTTCAGTTTTGTGGATATGAAGGGCCATACTTCCTCAGGTGTTTTTCTCAATAGGCGCGCATGTGGCAATTTTAACACAACAAACCAGAGCATTGCGGATAAATTCAGATCAATGGTGGACAAATCGCCGATCAATGGTGCAAATATATCCGACCAGTGGATTTGAATGAAGCATTGTGTACAAAAGAAAATGTTGTAGGTAATGACATGGCTTGTGATACATTCTTAATACTCGTGGCTTCTCTCAAAGGCGCGGAAATACTAGAAATTAGTGAACCAACAAAAAGATCAAAAAAGTCGCTTCTGTTCCGCATTCATTTGATGTTTTAGGCGAAAAGAGTTGCAAGTTCCATTATGTACCAACGAATTTGGGAAGTCAAGGCCTATTTCGACTTGGTATGCTTTTGGTGTTCTTTTTTTGATTCGCTTGATTCATCTAAATGGAGTCCAGTTACCAGAATGTTGGTTTTTGGCCTTGTTTTAAACAAGTTGTAGCCTTTTTAGTCCCGGATTATCCCGAATTAGAATATTATATTTGATTCACTACCATGAAGAAACTCGCGCATCAAGCCACTTCTCCAAGTATTTTTGACAGCTCAGATCTGTTATTGTTACTTGAGGAACAATGCAAACTCCAAATTTCCCGGGGTTATTCCTGGCGACAAATTTCGCGCGAAGCCGACTTGGGAGCCCCGAATCTACTCCAGCTTGTTCTGGCGGGCAAAAGAAAACTGCACGAGCGCCACCTGGAAAACCTTATTCGTTTCTTTAAATGGAACAAGGAAGAAGCTGAGTTTGTGCGCTTGCTGTATCGGCTTCAGGATTCTACGGAAACATCCGTCCGCAATCAGGTGTATCAGCAAATCCTAGGACTGGGTACCATGAAGCGCATCCAAATCCTTAATCCCGACCAATATGAGTACTTCAGTGACTGGCTCCATCCTGTCGTACGGGAGCTGGCCCCTCAAGCTCCATCTCGAAAAAATGCAGTGGGTTGGATTGCCGAGCGTCTCATGCCGACTCAGTCCCCAGATTCCATTCGGAGGTCATTAAACCTCTTGGAGCGTTTGGGTCTGGTATTTCCATTGCTTGACAGGTACAAGCAAAAAGATTCCGTTATAAGTACTCCATCCCAGGCACATAGTATTCTTGTGGGAAATTTTCATCGCCAGGTGCTTGCTAAGGCCTCTGAATCCATTTCCGCTGTGCCGAGGGAGAGACGAGATCTCCGCACCATTTGCATGAGCCTTACCAAGTCCCAACAAAAAAACTTGCGGGAACGCATGGATGCCTTTTGGGCTGAAACCTTGCAAATCTGTGAAACCCATTCTTCGGTTGCCGACTCAAAAGAGCCCGTTGATGTCTGTCAATTCAGCATGCAATATTTTCCTTTCACAAAAGCCACCTAAGCCATGAAAACTCTTTTGAAGACTCCTGCATTTCTTTTGACTACGACTCTCGCTATTGGCCTACTGTGTCTATGTGCTTGCCAAAGCTTCTCGGTTGCCAGCGGAACAGGAGCAGGCAATCCAAGTCCGCTACAAATTGCTTTTCAAGTCAGAATGGAAGGTGCTATCGAAACCGAACCTGCACTGCTGAAGGCCACTTCTTCTAATAAATCAATCTCCATTCAGGATTCGACAGGCTTGAGTTTTGTTATTGACACAGCCCTGATCCATTTTGGTCAAATCTCCATTGACTCCCGCGCTAGTGATTGCAATACACCGGCGTGCACAGGGACTTGGACAAGAGTTAGCGGGGATTGGATTGTGGATTTGGTCCGCGACTCATCCTACTCAGCCCTTCCGATACTTGATTTGTACCCGGGATACTACAGCACGATTGATCTCACCCTAAATTCCACCCGAACTTCAAGCGCAATCCCCAGTGGCGCAAGTATGCTGATCGTACTTTCCTTCGAGGGCTCCTCTGGACGCTCCAGTCTGCGGATCCCCTTGAAGATAAATCGAGATCTAGAATTTCAGGATAGTACCGCTCCCTATTTCGAGACGAACGGTACCTTGGAGCTTTCTTTGCTTGCCCGTCAATGGCTACAGGGGATCAACATTCAGGAATGCCTCGACAACAAGAAGACCCTGGAGATCGCCCCCGGGGTATACGAAGCTAAGGAATCGTCCTGTAATAAGCTGATGGGCGCTCTCAAGGAGAACATCCGGAAAGCTGTCAAGATCCGGAAACCCGAATAAACCAGCTTGCCCTTAGCCTAAGGCAGCTTCCCGATCAATCTCATTTGCTCGGCCATGATGGTTTGGCAACCTTGCTCCGCGATATCTAGCATGGCGTTCATTTCTTTGCGGCTGTAGCTTCCGTGCTCACCGGTGCCTTGCACTTCGACAAAACCTTTGCCATCACACATGACCACATTCATGTCCACATCGGCTGCGGAATCCTCAATGTAGCAGAGGTCGAGCAGAGGCACGCCATCGAGCAATCCCACAGAGATGGCCGTGATGCAGTGTTTGATGATGTTGGTATCTAGGCCTTGCGCGGCCTTGACCTTGTTCAGAGCCAGGCACAAAGCGACGAACCCACCGATGATGCTCGCGGTGCGAGTTCCGCCATCGGCCTCGATGACATCGCAATCCACAATAATGGCACGCTCACCCAGCGCCTTCATATCAATGCCGGCCCGCAGGCTGCGACCAATCAGACGTTGGATTTCCTGGGTGCGGCCCGAGAGTGATTTGCGCTCGCGCTCCACGCGTTCGTTGGTGCTTTGGGGAAGGAGCGAATACTCGGCGGTGACCCAGCCGGTGCCCTTGCCCTTGAGCCAGCGGGGGACTTCCGCAAGCATGGTCGCATTGCAAAGGACCCGGGTGCGACCACATTCAATTAGAATGGAGCCATCGGCGCTTTGCACGAACCCAGGGGTCATGCGCAGGGTGCGGAGTTCGTTCGGCTTGCGGGAACTGTCGGGACGAGTATAATGGGTCATTTGTGCTCCATGAAATCTAAAGAACAATGCTCGCCATCGGGGTAGGATCCCAAGTGGAGGCAAAGGGATGAAAGGGATTCGAGCTCGGCCATGGCGGCTTGTACATTAGGCATGCCAAGGTTTCCCGCAAAGTCCAGGTAAAAAACGTATTCCCAAGGGCTTCCTGTTTTGGGGCGTGATTCAATGCGGATTAGATCAATATTGCGGGAGGCAAAACACCCCAGGCAGCGATGCAAAATGCCGGCTTCATTTTGGCGGGGAATGAAAAGCAACGAAGACTTTGTGTGCAATTGCACATCAAGATCCTTTGGGGTTTTCTGGATTGCAAAAAAGCGGGTGAAGTTGTTGCCGGGCAAATTAGCGAGCGGATGAATAAGGATGTTCAGGCCATAATGCTTGGCCGCAAAGGCGCTGGCAATGGCGCCAACTCCCTGGAGTCCCTTGGTGGCAATTTCTTCGGCCGAGCCCGCGGTGTCAAAGAAAGCCACCCTTTTTGTTTGCGGATGTTGGGTAAAAAAATTGGAGCACTGGGCAAGGGCCTGGGGGTGCGAAATCACTTCGTGCAAGGATTCTACCGTTTCGCCCGGCAAGGCCATTAGGCAATGCTCAATCTGCAATTTGACTTCACCCGTGATGGGCAAATGGTATTTTAATAAAAGATCGTAATTGTCGTGAATTGAGCCTGCAGTGGAATTTTCAATGGGAATCACGCCACCTTGAACATCTCCGGACTGGACAAGCTGATAGATCTGCTCAAAGGTGTCCACCGGGCGAACATGGATTTCGCTGCCAAATAAGTTGTAGGCAGCGCTTTCGCTGTAGGCGCCACGGCGCCCTTGAAATGCAATGGTATTCATTCGGGTATTTCCTGGGAGCCCATCGCAAAACGACGAGCTCCTTGATAGCGACGGGTCCAATAGGGATCAGAATCTAAATGGGTGATGGTGACGCCTTTTGACGTGGATGCATGGACGAATTTACCATCCCCAAGCCAAAGGCCCGAATGGTCAATTCCCCAGAGCGACCCGAAGAAAACGACATCACCCGCAATAAGGTTCTCTTTATCTATCTCAACTCCCTTTTCATAGGCCTGGGCGGAATTGTGGGGTAGCTTAATCCCCCCGAGGGAGTCCATTATGGCCTGCACAAAACCGGAACAGTCCGTGCCGGACCGGTCATGCTTTCCGTATTTATAGGGAGTTCCTAGCCAGGGTTTTATGATTTCGGTCAAACGGGAGTTTGATTGACCTGAGGCTAAAGTGTTTAGATGACGCGAAGGCGAGGGCTTCCATCCGCCCAAGTCACGGTCATAGCCGGTTCGTTCGGGAAAGGCGCATGCCATGAAAATCGCGCTGCACATTGTCAGGGGGACCAATCGTTTGAACATTGTTCACCCTGCTCCTCTAAATTAGGAGAGTTTAGCAGTGCGCTCTACGGCGGCGGCAACGCCCAGCAGGCTGGTTTCACCGAAGGGCTTTCCAATCAATTGCATTCCCACGCGTAGTCCATCCACCTCGTCACAAGGGACGGAAATCCCAGGCAAGCCAGCCAAGTTGAGGCTGACGGTGTAAATGTCGCTCAGGTACATGGTCATGGGGTCCGAAAGACCTTCGCCAAGTTTGAGCGGGTGGCCTGGGAGAGTAGGAGAGGCGATCACATCACAAAGTTCAAAGGCTTTGTTGAAGTCGTCGGTGATGACCCGGCGAACCTTTTGCGCTTGGATGTAATAGGCATCGTAAAAGCCTGAACTCAGAACATAGGAGCCCAGCAAAATGCGACGTTGGACTTCTTTGCCAAAGCCCTCGGAACGGGAGCGGCAATAGAGGTCGTTCAGAGTGCGGGCCGTGGGTGCCCGGTGCGTATAGCGCACACCGTCAAAGCGGGAAAGATTGGAGCTTGCCTCGGCTGTGGCAATGATGTAGTAGCTGGAGATGGCGTACTTGACCGAGGGAAGGTGGACTTCGATAATTTGGGCGCCTTCGGACTCTAGTCGCGCAAGGGATGCAAGCAGAGCGGTCTTGATCTTGGGATCGAGCCCTTCGCCAAAGTATTCCTTGGGAACGCCAATGCGCATGCCTTGGACTCCGCGCGCAAGTTCCGCACAGAAATCCTCAGGGGCTTTGTCGCTGGTGGTGTTGTCGTGCGGGTCTTGTCCCGCAAGGGCATTGAGCAGGATGGCGCAATCCTCGACCGTGTTCCCCAGAGGGCCAATTTGATCGAGGGAACTGGCATAGGCGACCAGTCCGTAGCGAGAGATTCGGCCGTATGTAGGCTTGAGCCCGACTACGCCACAACAGGCAGCAGGTTGGCGAATGGAGCCACCAGTATCGGAACCCAGGGATGCGGGAACGCAGTTGGCAGCGACTGCCGCAGCAGATCCACCCGAAGAACCACCCGGAATAAGCTCAGGGTAACGTGGATTGACAACCGGGCCGAAATAGGAGTTTTCATTGGAGGAGCCCATGGCGAATTCGTCCATGTTCGTCTTGGCAACGATCACGGCGCCAGCGGCCTCTAGGCGTTCCACCGCCGTGCCGGTATAGGGAGAAACAAAGTTTTCGAGAATGTGCGAGCCACATGTGGTTTTGGTGTCCACCAGACACATGTTGTCTTTAATTGCAATGGGAATTCCATCCAGGGGCCCAATGGACTTGCCCGCTTTGCGACGGGCGTCTGAAGCCTTGGCGCGTTCACGGGCCCGGATATCCAGGACGCTGGTGAACATGTTCAGGCTGCGGGTCTTTTGAATCAAGGCAAGGGATTCTTCGACCAAGGATTCAGAAGAAGCCAAGCCTGCGGTCAGGCTGGAGGCCAATGTGCGGATGGATTTTTGTGAAGGATTCACGTTTACCGGTCTCCTGACCATTTCATCATGTAGAGGGCCACGCCAGCACCAATGATGCTTGCAGTATTCATGCGGAAGGCAAAGCCAAAGGCAAATTTGATCATGTAGAGGTCGATAGTGATTGGCTTGGAATCGCCAACTCCGATATCGAACCACCAATTCACGAAGACGCCACGGATGTTGTTGAAAAATCCGGCACCGGTGGCTTCGCCGATTTTTCCGAAAACCAGCCCGAGCGTTTCTCCAAAAATCCCCCCAAAAAGAAGGCCGAGAAAAAGAAAAACGATCAGACGACTGGGACTAATATTGGAACGACTCATGTGATAACCTCAAGTATTTCAAGGAAATATAGAAACGAGTTGGGGTTTCACGGTTAATATTCCACATCCTCAAGGCAGAGGCCCTCGGGCGGGGCCCACATGCGCTCGCCCTTGAATTCTCCCGCGAAGATGCGGTCGATCGACCCTTCAGGGAGCTTGCCTCTTCCCACATCAATCAAAAGACCCACCATGGAGCGGACTTGCCGATGCAAAAAGCGGTTTCCGCGGATATGCCACACGAGAATGTGGCCTCGGCGTTCCAGGCGGAATTCCGAAAGCGTGCAAAGCGTACTTTTGCCGTCACCCCGGGGAATGCTGAAAGGGTCGAAGTCGTGGGTTCCCAGGAAGGATTGGGCTTCCCGCTCCATGAGGTCCAGGTCAAAATGCATCTTGCCGCATTGCCATCCGTAGTCCTTGGCTAGGGCAACGGGGCGAGAAAAAAAAGTGTACTGATAATACCGTGCGGTGGCCGAATACCGTGCGTGGAAGCCTTCCGGAGCAATTTCGACATCGCGAATCCGGACCGCCTTGTTCGCCACCCCGTTGATATTGCGCACCAGGGTATCTGGACAAAACTGCTCGCCTTCCCAATTAAAATGCACGCATTGCCCGCGGGAGTGAACCCCCGTATCGGTCCTCCCTGCGCACACCAATTTCACCGGAGTCCGGGTCACCACCAAAAATGCATGCTCCAGCTCGGCTTGCACGGTATAGGCCTTTGCGGAGCCATTCTGGATTTGCCAGCCATGGAATGCATCACCCAGGTATTCGCAACGGAAACGATAACGGATCATGGGGGGGAAGGTAGAAAAAGCGGGAGGAGGGGAATACAAGTGGAAAGTTGCGGAAGAAGGATACAAGTGGAAAATGAAAGGCACGGGTCACGGGATAGGTTGGTTAGTGGAGAGTGGAAAATTGCGAAATGTATTCTCTTTCAGGGAAATTCGCCCGCAATTTTCCGTTTTCCACTAGGTTGTCGCGCAGAGAAACTGGCTGTTTACTTTCCATTTTCCACTTATCCCTAGGCTCTCAGATCCAAAATTCCCCGCGTACTCGTTGGGGGTGGGGGTGGCGTCGCGGGAGATGTGCTTCCTTTTTCGGCGACTGCGTTTAGGTTGCGGTACAGGACTGATCCCAGGAGGAAACCGATTTGCTCGAGCTCTTTGGCGAGGGCGGGGCGTTCCTTTTCGACCATCGCTCCCGCTGCCCCGCTGGAGTCTGCAAAATCAAGCTCAACCTTGCCTTCCCGAACCCTAAAATCCACATGGACTTTTCCGAGTTTTGATGTTCGGGTCTCCACAAAAAAATGCAATTCCGGTTCTTTCTTTTCGGACCCTTTGGATTTGTCCTGGGGCTCCTTGCGCAACTGGATACGGGCTTTTTGAAGTTCCTGTCCATTGAAAAAATATACGACTTCCTGGCGCTCGCTTGGGGGGCGGGTATCCTGGTCCATTTGCGTCCACTGGACCTGTTTTTGCAATTGATGAATGGCCTCCCGTTCTGCAGGGGTTGCGTTGGGAGGAATCGGCACCTGTTCCAGGATATTGAGCAAAGCCTTGGGGCTGATGGGCTTTGCGCCAGTCTTTGTCGCTTCACGTTCCAGAGCTTCGCGGTGGCTCAAGGGAAGTGCTTTGAAAAGCTCCGGTTCGGCGTCACCCTCGGGGGAGTATAGCGATAATCCCTTGGCAAGGTCCGGAGTGATTTTGGGATTGGAGTCCTTCTGGGTCAGCATCCATCGGAGGACCAGGTCTTTTTGTTCCTCTGTCAACGCCTGGCCGTGAGGAAGGTTCACTTCTACCTGGTGCAAAATCTGGGCAAACTGAGCCACCCGCGCAGGCGGGATTTCTTCCCCATATTGCTGCAAGAACTTATGTGCATCGACCAGATTTGCGGTGATTGGTGTTTTAGATGCAATGTGCGCTGGAAGTTCATTTTCGGGCAAGTAAGCTGCATCGGGCTGAATCAAAACGCGCTGTGGGGGGATTGCCGGTGTGGGAATTCCGGGGGCAGAAATTCTTTGAGTCAAAGCTGATAAAATCTGTTGTTTATCCGTAATTAGCTTGGGGGTGTTTTCGAATGCTTGTGGAGTCTGATTCTGGGGAAGAGCATCCGGTGCCAATTCGGGTAGCAATTTCAGCGTTACCAGGGATCCTTCGCGGAGCTGTTGGCGCAAAGGATGATCGAGGGGAAGCTTGCATTCCAGGGGAATGGTCGATCCATTCGGCAGGGGAATATCCAATTGAAGAGTGTTGCCTTGCAGGGAGGAAATTCTTGCAGGAGATTCACTGGGAAGGGCGACCTTGGCTGTTTTGGAAAGCGGCAACGCCAGAATATTTTCAAGTTCGACCCGGAGCTGCTTCACTTGTGGTGCGGAGAGTTCGGCGGGAGAACCCCAGGAGTCCAACTCTTGTAAGGGTTGCAACAAACGGCTAAAAAGGGCCAGCTCCTTGGGCGTAAAAGGTTTCTTATCAGAAATAATCGAAATTACCTTCTGGATATTTGCATTTGCAGCCTGGAAGTCATTAGAGGCAAGAGATCCGATCAGCTCCTGGGCTTGCGGAACAAGGGGTGTACCCAAGGAAACAGCCGGAAAAATTTTCGCCAAAGTTTGCTGGAGCTTAGGTTCAATAGCCCGGAGTTCCGGGAGGGATTGGTCCAATAAAAGATCAGAAATCTGGGTGAAAAGCCGCCTGACCTCCGAGGGTGGAAGCGTGGGATCAGCGAATCCCGGAAGCACGGATTTGACTAGGGCCTTAGCCTCCACGCTCGCCGGATCGGTGGTGACCACTTTGCGCTCCAGATAATCCAAAAGGGAGCCTAAATCCGAAGCAAGATCGGGAATTGGTTGCGCCACGCTTGCTGTGGCCTGGGGAACCTTTTGCAAAAAAATATTCCCATCGGACAATTGCCGAAATATAACCCGGTCGCCGCTTTGGATGCCTTCCTGCAAGGGGATTTGCACAGTGCGCTCGCCCAGCTGCACGGTCATTGTTCCTTGGCTAGGCTCCACGGAGACAATGGTAGCCGGCACTCCGCGAATGTCGGCGGACCTTGGTGTACCAGGCATGCGGGATTCAATTTGCATTAAGGGTTACCATGGTTGAACGTCATCCCCGCGAAGACGGGGATCTAGGTTGAATGGTCCACGATTGGTCCCAGGCCCCCGCTCATTACATCCAAACTTATTCCCGGTCCCGCTGCATGCGGATCACGGTTTCAACCTGGTCTTGAGGAACACGAAGCCTGCGGGCTATTTCTGAAGAAGTAAAGCCACGGCGGGCAAGCTTGATAATCTCGGTATTTTCTTCGCGTTCGCGTTCGTAACGAGTGGGCGCGAGCACTTGGGAGGCTTGGGTTGGGCGAAGGTGATTCTGACTCTTCACCCGTGGTTTTCCATTGTCGTTCGCGGAGACGACTGGGCCCTCGGATTTGAGCGTAGAAAGCGCATCGGCGAGGCCCTTTAGGGCATGGGTCACTCGTTGCTTGGCGGTTGGTCGCAAAGGAGGCAAAGTCTGGCGCGAATCCGGGGCGGGCGTGGGGTTGGTCGAAGTCTGGGGATTGCGACGCGCGCCAGCGACAATCTGGGTTGCCAGGGCCGACAAATCCAAGTTTGCCGTGTCGGGAAGAGAATTGGGAGAAGGAGTGCGGGCGGACTTGGCCTTGCGGATGGGCGCGCGTGTGGGCTCGGAATCCAGCATGCCTGCCCGGGAACCTTTGAAGCGCTCGTCCTCTTGCAAAGAGCTCAAATGCCGAGTGAGCCGGGTATTCTTTCGTTTAAGCATCAACAATAGAAGGACGATGATCAAAGCAAGCACGATGGCTGCGATGGTGAGAATCCGGCTTAGGAATTTTACCAGCCCCTCAGCCTGGGGGTCGCTCGAAACCTTGACGGTTTGCTCGGTAGAAACGGGAGGGGGAATGACAATGGCGGCACGGGCAGACTTGAGCTTATTCCAAAAATACTTTTGCTGTTCCTTTTGCAGGCGAAGCACCCGGGGGTCCTGTTCGGTGCGGACTAACAGATCGATGCGATCTAAAGAATCACGCCAAGCGTTGTACTCTGCGGGAGTAGGGCTCGCAGTCGTTTGCGCTGGGGTATTTGCGGACTTATTTAGAAAGGGAATTTTTTCGGGAGCGTATTTTAATAGAAACCATGACCCGGCAGAGAGTATGGTTAACAGGAAAAGAGCGAAAGTCAGTTTCTTCAATAGTCCAGCCTGGAATGAAAAAAACCTAATGGAACAGGTGGAAAAGTAAGTATTTCGAAGTCCCGTTGTAAAATGTGGAGGGGGTATGTGATCGTTTTGTGACAAAAGATTGACGTAAAACAATGAGAAAAGGCAATTTCATGTGTTTTTTTTTTGCTTTGTGACAAAAATATGACAAAACTACTTGACTGGAAATATTTTTTAGACTACTTTCAAATCTATCCTCGCCATTATGGCTCGGAGTAACAAACAATTAAGGGGTTAGCATGAAAAAGGGTTTTACACTGATTGAATTGATGGTCGTGATCGTGATCATCGGTATCCTCGCTGCGATTGCAGTGCCAAAGATGTTTGGAATGTCCGCTAAGGCCAAGGCTGCGGAAGTGCTTCCAGCATGGGGTTCCTGGTCCAAGGTTGCTCAGGCCTACGCATTGGAGACGGGGCTCGTTGGAAACTTTATTTCAGTTGGTTACCAGATTCCTGGTGCAACTTCTGGTACATTGGTTGCCGCCAGCGATGCCGTCGCTGCCAACACTCCAACTCAATTTTGGTATGCAAGTGGTTCTGGCACTTTTGGTGCTATCAACAAGTATGCACTGAATAACTGTGCTGCAGGTACTTTTAGTGCA
>CAIRAY010000077.1 GCA_903876665.1 uncultured Fibrobacterota bacterium
CAAGTCCTATAAGGGGTGGAAAATCTAGCTTGTCTGCTGGGCTAGATCGTCGCCCACCAGTGCGACCTCCGGTCACCACCTTTCTACAGGAGCTCCTCGACTATCCCCTGCATCCAACTAGCTTCCCCAAACCTTTTAACGCGAACTCATTTCACGAAGGAACCAGAAAAAAAGCACTCCAGGTTTCCCTAGAGTGCTTTTTTCATGGATTGGTTTTTTATTCTTCGACAAGGATCGTGACAATGCTGCTTTGGACTTCTAGGAGGCCTTTGGAGGCTTGAAGTTCGGTCCATACCCCTTCCACCTTCACCCGGATTTTTCCGGGCTTGAGTGTACCCACCAGGGGAGCATGACGATCCAAAATTCCCACCTCGCCGCCCTCGGTTGTGACAATTACTTCTTCGGCAGTTGCCTGAAGAATGACTTTGTCGGGGCCTATTACTCGGATGTTCATTATTTTGCCTTGTTGAAATCTTCGATGACTTCGTCGATAGAACCCTTCATGTAAAAGAACTGTTCTGGGATGGCATCGTGTTGGCCAGCCAGGATTTCTTTGAAGGAACGGACGGTGTCCTTGATGTCCACATATTTGCCAGGCATGCTGGTAAACGTTTCGGCCACGCTGAAAGGTTGGGAGAGGAATTTTTGCACTTTTCTGGCACGGTAAACCGTGGTGCGGTCTTCTTCAGAAAGCTCATCCATGCCCAAAATGGCGATGATGTCTTGCAAATCCTTGTAGCGTTGCAAAATCTGCTGCACGGCACGGGCAGTTTCGTAATGTTCTTCACCAACAATGTCAGCCGTTAAAATTCGGGATGTTGAATCCAGTGGATTCACCGCAGGATAAATACCCAGATCGGTCAAAGAGCGGTCCAGATTCGTGGTGGCATCCAGATGGGCAAAGGTGGTTGCTGGAGCGGGGTCGGTGTAGTCATCCGCAGGCACATAAATTGCCTGGATGGAAGTGATGGAGCCATCTTTGGTAGAAGCAATTCGTTCTTGCAATTCACCCATTTCTAGGGAAAGGGTAGGTTGATAACCCACCGCAGAAGGAATACGGCCAAGAAGTGCAGAGACTTCAGAACCCGCTTGGGTAAAGCGGAAAATATTATCGACAAAGAGCAACACATCACGCTTTTCAACATCGCGGAAATATTCTGCAACTGTAAGAGCGGTTAGGGCCACGCGGGCGCGAGCTCCGGGTGGTTCATTCATTTGACCGTAAACAAGAGCTGTTTTATCAATAACTTTAGATTCGCGCATTTCACCATAGAGTGCGGTACCTTCGCGGGTGCGTTCACCTACGCCAGCAAAAACCGAATAGCCACCATGATGCTTGGCAACATTGTTGATGAGTTCCATGATCAGAACGGTTTTGCCCACGCCGGCTCCACCAAACAAACCAATCTTTCCGCCCTTGGCATAAGGTGCCAAAAGGTCAATGACCTTGATGCCCGTGACCAGAACTTCCGAGGAAGTATTAAATTCTTTGAACTTGGGTGGATCGCGGTGAATGGGCCACTTGACTTCACTGTGGACAGGTCCCTGCAAATCTACGGGTTCACCCGTTACGTTGATGATGCGGCCGAGAGTGCCTTTGCCGACAGGAACTTCAATATTTTTGCCGGTATTTTTCACCTTCATTCCACGGACTAGACCGTCAGTGGTATCCATGGCAATGGCACGGATGGTGTTTTCACCCAGGTGAAGAGCAACTTCCAACGTCAGATTCCATTCCTGGTCGCTGATGGATGGATTGCTCAGCAGCAATGCGGTGAGAATTTCGGGGAGTTTTCCATCCTCGAAATACACGTCCACAACTGGACCAAGAACCTGTGAAATTACGCCTTCTGAAACGGTATGGGTCATGGAGACTCCTAAGTCTTAATCGATTCGGCACCAGCAACGATTTCCGACAATTCAGTCGTGATCGCAGATTGACGCGCACGGTTCATGATCAACGTATAGCGTTGAATCAAATCTTTGGAATTCTTGGTAGCATTTTCCATGGCATTCATTCGGGCAGCTTGTTCACCCAATGCATTGGAAAGCATGGAACGGAAAATGGAAGCTTGAATCAACTGGGGCAACAGGCCCTCAAAAATGGTTTCAGAATCCGGTTCAAAGGAATAGTCCAGAATAGGACCCTTCTTGGCTGCCGGAATAGGAATAGGAAGGAGGTCAATCAGCCGAGGTTCTTGGGAAACCATGGAATTGAATTGGTTGTAAACTAAATAGACCGCATCCACTTTTTTAGAAAGGAAATCAGCAATGCATTCCTTTCCAATTTTCTGGGCCGCTGAATAAGGGACCTTTGCTGGAAGGCCTGGTTCTGAAATCAGGGCAGAGGGCTTAAAGCGACGTGAAAAAAAGTCAGAACCTTTTTTGCCGACTGCAACAACTTCAACATGAATTCCATCCCAATCCTTGGTGATTTTGGATTGTAAAAACTTCAGAAGAGATGAATTAAAAGACCCACAAAGTCCTTTATCGGTGGATAACAGGACAACCCGGATTTTGCGGATCTCTTTGCGTGGAGAGAGCAAAGAAGATGCAGACCCACCGGTGGAACGAAGTAGGTTTTGGACAACACCATTCAGGCCGTCAAAATATGCACGGTTACGGGTGAAAGCATCTTGGGCCTTTTTCAACTTCGAAGAAGACACCAGCTTCATTGCGCTGGTGATCTTATTCGTGTTTTTTAGGCTCCCGATTTTTTGACGGAGCTCCTTGATCGAAGGCATCCGTTACCTCAAGCTTTGAATACGTTCTTAAATGCGTCGAGGGCTGCCTTCATTGCAGTCTCGGATGCAGGAGTAATCTTCTGCTCTTGGACAATCTTCTGTAGGATCGCAGCATTGGAGTCTTCCATATAGCGGATAAGTTCTGATTCGTAGCGCAGAACCGACTTGATGGGAATGGAATCCAGATAACCGTTGATCCCGGCGAACAAAACCAGAATGGTGCGCTCGATAGGATATGGCGCCAATTGCTTTTGTTTGAGAATTTCGGTAAAACGTTCGCCCAAGGCGAGCTGTTTGCGGGTGGCTTCATCGAGCTCGGAAGCAAACTGGGAGAAGGCGGCCATTTCACGATATTGGGCCAAGGTCAGTTTGAGGCGACCGGCCACTTGTTTGGTGGCTTTGATTTGGGCGTCGCCACCCACGCGGGAAACCGAGAGACCCACATTCACAGCAGGGCGGATGCCCGAATTGAAGAGGTTAGTCTCGAGGAAGATTTGGCCGTCTGTGATGGATATCACATTGGTGGGGATGTAGGCGGAAATATCGCCGGCTTGGGTCTCAATGATGGGAAGGGCTGTAAGGGATCCGCTACCACGGGAGGCGGACATTTTTGCCGCGCGTTCGAGCAAGCGGGAATGGATGTAGAACACATCGCCTGGATAGGCTTCGCGACCTGGTGGGCGACGCAGCAACAAGGAAATTTGGCGATAGGCTTGAGCATGTTTGGTCAAGTCATCGTAGACGAGGAGGGCGTGTTTTCCATTGTCGCGGTAATATTCACCGACTGTGACGCCGGTATAAGGAGCCAGGAACTGCATGGGAGCTGGGTCCGAGGCATTTGCCGCGATGATGGTGGTGTATTCCATGGCGCCGTGTCTGCGCAAGGTTTCGACCAAGGCCACAATTGTGGATGCCTTTTGTCCAATGCCCACGTAGATGCACTGGACGCCTTTGCCTTTTTGATTGATGATGGTATCGATCGCGATGGCGGTTTTTCCGGTTTTGCGGTCACCGATGATCAGCTCGCGCTGGCCTTTTCCGATGGGGAACATGGCATCGATGGACTTGATGCCTGTGTAAAGTGGTTCACAGACATTTTGGCGGTCAATAATTCCGGGAGCCTTGATTTCAATGGGGGCATGATGCTCGGAAATGAGGGCTGGACCGCCGTCAATGACTTCGCCCAGCGCATTGAGCACGCGACCTTGGGTTGCTTCACCGACTTGGATGGAGGCGATTTTTCCCGTGCGGACCACGGTGTCGCCTTCGCGAACTTTGGAGCCTTCGCCCAAAATGGCGATACCGACATTGTCGGATTCAAGATTGAGCACGAGGCCCTGCAAGCCTTGGTGTTCCTTGAAGCGGACTAGCTCACCGGCCATCGCCTTGGACAAGCCATGCACGCGGCAGATGCCATCGCCCACCTGGAGCACGGTACCAAATTCAAAAGTCTCGATGGACTTCAGATTGGATTCGAGCTCCTTGAGGAGGATGGAAGAGATTTCGTCGGTACGGATTTTCATGCTCATGGATCAACCTGCAAGATTCAGGAAACGGGAGCGGACACCGTCAAGCTGTGTCCGGACGCTACAGTCATAAACAGTATCTTCGATTTGAACCGTAAATCCACCAATGAGGCGGGAATCTACGGAGGCTTGGAATTCACAATGCTTCTCGAGCTTTTTGCCAAGCGCGAGTTCGATGGAGTGAATCTGTTCTGGAGTCAGGGGAATGGCCGAATGAATATGGCCTTTGAGGAGGCCACGTTCCTTGCGGCGCAAGGAGAGGTAAACAGCAAGAATCAAAGGAAGATGATCGACGCGATTCTTCTGCTGAAGGAAATCCAAAAAATCGCTCAACTTTTGGTTCATGGGGCCAAAGGCCTTGCGAACCGCCGCAAGCTTCACCGAGCCAAGCACCATGGGATCGAGGAATACCATGATGGTATGCCTGGAGCGGTGCAAGCTTTCGTGCAAAAGCTCGACATCGGATTCAACGGAACCCGTTGGGTCAAGCTTCAGAAGAGCTTTGGCGTAACGATGTGCTAGTGCGCGATTTTCCATGTTGGGCTAATTTCCGTTAAGGCCGGAATTCCTGGACGAGTTTTTCGGAGAGCTTTTTTGCCCGGTCATGGTCGAGCTGGTCGACCAGGATTTTTTCAGCAGTCTTTATGGCGAGCTCCGCGGAGTAGATGCGAATTTCGGTCTTGGCCTGGGCAGTCAAGGAAGAAATATCATCGTGTGCCGTCTGGAGCATTTTGTCTTTTTCTTTTTGGGCCGATTCGAGAATTTGGTCTTTAAGGACCTCAGCGCTCTTACGGGCTTCGCCTAAAAGGAGAGCGGCCTGCTTTTGGGACTCGCCCAAAATACGGGATTGCTCCTCGGACTGCTTCTTGGAGTCCTGGCTCAGCTGGTTGGCTGCATTCAGGGATTCCTTGATTTTTTTGTCACGTTCGTCAATGGAGGCCAGGATAGGCTTCCAGGCAAACTTCTTCAGCAGGACAAGGAGGAGCACGAATGCAATAAGCGTCCAGATGCCGATGCCCGGATCAAACTGAAGAAGCTTGGGCTTTGCGTGGGCTGCCGTTTCCGGCAGTCCTCGGGATTCATGCGTCTCTGTGGCCATGGTGTCGTCTTACTGTGCGAAGATGATTGCCAAAACGATTGCGAAGAGGGCAACGCCTTCCACAAGGGCAGCAGCAATGAACATCAGGGTGCGGATCTGTCCAGCCATTTCGGGTTGGCGGGCCATGGAATTCAGCGCCGCGCTACCGATGAGACCAATGCCGATGCCAGCACCGATGGCCGCAAGTCCTGCACCGAGTGCGGCCAGGCCAAGTTTAAAGCTGGTAAGTCCCGTACCAAGGGCGGCAATGGTTGCAATGGTTTCTGGTGACATGATGACTCCTTTAGTGGTCTTGATGAATGGCACTGCCGATGAAAAGCATCGACAATAGAGTAAATACATAAGCCTGCAGGAAGGCGACAAAAACTTCAAAGCCGTACATGGCTACCGACATGGGGAGCGAGAAGCCCGCCCAAAGGTATGTCTTCATAATGGCCATGAGTCCGAGAAGGGAGAAAATCAGGAAGTGGCCAGCAGCCATGTTCGCAAAAAGACGGACGGCCAAGGTGCCCGATTTGGCGACTAGGGAAACGACCTCGATGGGGTACATGAATAGGAGAAGGGGAAGGGGAATCCCGCCTGGGGCAATTCCTTTAAGATAATGGATGACGCCATTATGGACGACGCCAAAGAGATTGATGAGCACAAAAATCATAAGCGCGAGGGAGCCGGTGACGCTGATGTTTCCGGTGGCTGCGTGCATATAGGGGATAAGGCCAATTAGGTTTAGCGAGAGAATGAAGAAGAAAAGAGTCAAGGCAAAAGGGGTCCAGGCGGCGGATTGCTTTTCGCCTACAAAGGGCTTGACGACTTCGTCGCGCAGGTAGAGCACGATGGCTTCGACTCCGTGAGCAAAGCGGTTGATGGGGACCAAATTGCGACGACGGGCTGCGGGAATCAGAAGGACCAGACAGAGCACAAAGGCCAAGCCTAGCATGATCACATCGAGGGAAAGTCCAAAGTCGACATTAAAAATCTTTAATCGGTAAGGCGAGAGGTCGATTTCCCACAATGGAGATTTCCAGTGCTTTCCGTTTGCGACATGACTGATGAGGTAGTCGCCAAGATTTTCGTTGTTTCCGCTCATTTTTCCCTAGAATAACTCAGATCTTAGGATTATACTCATTTTTTTTGAGGTGTGCCAGATAAAAATCGCCAGACGGCCAAAATTCCTGCAAAAAATCCCAGAAGGGAAAAAATTACGGTGAGCCAAATCCGGGTTCCAAGCATTTGGTCCAGCCAATAGCCAAAGAGTAAACCACCCACCATACAACCCGTGAAGCTGCTTCCTGCGGCAACTGCTTTGCTGATATCGCCCATCAATTATTTCGCGACTGGCTTTGGATCTTTGGAATCGGTGGAGCAGTTTCCATTGAAGGTTGCGCCGTCTTCGATCACCAGGAGCTTGGTCTTGATGTCCCCGATCAAAATGGCTTTGGCTTCGAGGACTAGCTTTTCGGTGGTTTCGATGTTGCCACTGATTTTACCGGCGATGGTTGCTGCGTTGGCTTTGATTTCACCTTCGACGAGGCCCGACTGTTCAATGATCAGGTGTCCCGTGGTGACGAGCTTGCCTTTGATGCTCCCTGCGATGCGGATATCATTGTCGACGTTGATGTCGCCGATGATTTTGGTTGCGGAGGACAGAGTCGTCAATTGCCCTGGATTATTTGGTTTGGACATGGGATAGCCTCTTAGTGGTTGAAATATTCTTCGGGGTTTACGGGTTCACCGTTCAAAAGAATTTGGTAATGGAGGTGGGGGCCTGTGGTGTTTCCCGTCATGCCGACGGTTCCAATGGTTTCGCCCTTTTTTACATACAAGCCCTTGCGCACGTAGGTAGACCCTAGGTGGGAATAGGAACTGGAAAAATTTTTGTCGTGGGCGATGGTGATGGTTTTTCCCAAGTCGCCATTGTCCCCAACGAAAGTGATGGTGCCGTATGCCGTGGCAAAAACCGGCTCGTTCAGCGGGGCTGCAAAATCGACTCCGTCATGGTCGGATTCTTTGGAGAATTTTTTGGATATGCTTCCAATGATGGGAAGGATGTTGGGCAAGTTGTCGTGAACGGATCGCTCATCGTTCACATAATCGTAAATGCGGTCCATGTCGAGCCTGGACTTGTCTGAAGAAATCCGCTTGAGGCGATTGCGATCCAGGATGGAATTCATGGTGCCGGCATCGTTCGAATAGTAGGTCTGCAGAATGTTCTGGATCTGGCGTTCCATGGAGTAGATGGAATCGAGCTCCTGAAAGGCCACCTCGTACTCCTGATGTCGAGCCACCAATTTTTCGTTGGTGTTTTTCAAAAATTTTGAAGTCATGATCATGGCATTGATTTCGGTCAACTTCCATAAAATGATCATGCCAAAAATGATGATGACTACGAAGAGCCACAAAATGAGCTTGAGGTAAAGATGCGCAATTCGAATGGTGCGGACATGCGACGACCCTTCCGGCACGATTTGAATCGTGTAGTACTGGCTTCTCAAGCCTTGGAAGTAGTGCATCGGATTGAACATTTATGCCATTTGGTGAGTCATGAAGTCCCGGATCCGGGCCAGGTCGTCGTGAGATTCGTATTCGATCAGGATGCTTCCCTTGGAGAGGTCCTTGGTTTTTCCTTTGAGATTGACCTTGGTTCCCAGGGCGTATTGGATGTCCTGGATGATTTGGGTAAAGTGAGCATCTAGGGGGGCTGGGGTTTGTTTGGTTGATTGAGTCTTGGGGATTTTTTCTGCCTGTCGGACATTCAGGCCGCCTTCGATGATTTGGAGGGCAGCCTGCTCGGGGTTGGAAATGTCGGGACTTAGCAAAGTGCGTGCGGCACTTGGGCTCAGTTTCCCCTCTTCGATCCACTGCAAAACTTTGGCGGGCAGTTTGAGCAGGCGGAGAGAATTAGTGACTGAGGATCGTGATTTTCCAAGGCTCTTGGCCAAGTCTTCATGGGTGTAGCCGTGGTTTTCGATGAGTAGCTGGTAGGAGTTGGATACCTCTACGGGGGTAAGGTCCTTGCGCTGGATGTTCTCGATGATGGCCCATTCCATCATCCTTTTGTCCGAAAGCATGTCGTAAACGCGGGCATCGATCTCGGTCAGGCCAGCCACCTTCGCAGCGCGGGTACGGCGTTCCCCGGAAACGATCTGGTAGCGACCTTGGTGCTTGCGAATGGTGATGGGTTGGATCAGACCATGTTCGCGGATGGTCTCGGCCATTTCCGCGATTTCCGCTTCATCAAAATGGTGGCGAGGTTGAAAGGGATTGACGTCGATCTGGTCGAGACTGATCTTGAGAATTCGGGCGGACTCGATTTCAGGTCCGTCCACAGGGGTGGGATGGGCGTGGTCCTTGAAAATGGAATCCAGTCCGCGGCCTAGGGATTTCTTACCCATTCATGTCCCCCGGGATTCCAAGCAATTCTTTGGCTAGGGCAATGTAAGCCTTGGCTCCGACGCACTGGATGTCGTATAGGATGATGGGCTTTCCATGGGAAGGGGATTCCGCGAGTTTAACATTCCGGGGAATCATGGTCTTGAAAATCTTTTCCGAGTATTCGGATTTGACCTGCTCCACCACTTCTTTGGAAAGGGAAAGCTGGGAGCTGTACATGGTCAGAACCACGCCTTCGTGGCGCAGTTTTGAGTTGAAGTTTTTTTGGACGCCACGGATGGTGTTGTAAAGTTCGGCGAGTCCGTTCAAAGAATAAAATTCGCATTGCACCGGAATCAGGACGGTGTCCGCAGCGGTTAGTGCGTTGATCGTCAGCTGACTGAGGGACGGAGGAGAGTCGATGATGATGTATTCGTATTGGTCGCGTAGCAAGTTGAGAACCGTGGCCAGGCGGTATTCTCGGCGGTCTGCGGTGACAAGGTCCAGCTCAAGGCCAGCCAGTCCCGGATTTGAGGGGATGATGTGCATATATTTCAATGCGGTCGGCTTGATGATTCCTTTCAGGCTTTCTAAAGTGAGCGTGGCTGGGTCTGCCGCCATTTCCAGGGCTTCGTAAATATCTTCGTCCTGGATCTCGTTGAATCCAAGTCCCTGGGATGCGTTGCCCTGAGGATCCAAATCCACCAGCAGGACTTTGCGCTCAAAGGCCGCAATGCTTGCGGAAAGGTTTACGGCGGTTGTGGTTTTTCCCACCCCGCCCTTTTGGTTTGAAATCGAAATAATCTTAGCCATAAACCTTCTTTCGTACTAAAAGACAATAATCTTTGCTTTCACCCGGGATATTATAAGGATGAATATTCCAGGGAGGCTGTGCTAGGGGTTCACAGTCGTGTAAGCTTTTCAAAGTTACAAAAAGTCCATTGGGTTGGAGCATGGATTCGGCTCTTTCCCAGTCTTCCGGTGCAGAACCTAGTGCCCGGCAAGAAACCCTTTCTAGGTTTTCAAGTCTAGAAGTTTCGGCATTCCCTTCTATTATAGTCAGGTTGCGAAGTGAGAGTTCGGCCTTTACCACTTTCAGAAATGTGTATCTCTTCTGCCGGGGTTCCACGGCAAAAAACTGGATTGTCGGGAGGGCGATGCACAGGGGAATTACGGGGAACCCCGCGCCCGAGCCCAAGTCCGCCCATTTTGCGTTGTCATCCGGAATTAAGTATTTTTGGCGCAACGGCTGCAAAGAGTCCAGAATGTGGCGGGAAAATATTTTATCCTGATCTCCTTCGCTGATCAAGTTCGCCTTTTGGTTGTAGCGAACCACCAATCCAGCAAAACTCTCCAAATTGACCACGACTTCCGGTTTCAAGGAGATGGATTGACTTTGAAGGAGTTGGGAGAGGTTTTGCATGGGGTCCATATTGTTTCACGTGAAACATAGTATGAAATCCCGGAATCCGCAATAGGAGATTCGGTTGGGCAGACGAATTTGATGCCAATTCCTGGAAATGGATTTGAAGCTAAGTTAAATACCTGAAATTTCACCCCCACAGGGCCATCATGGCCCCCAATGGAGAAAATTCCGGCGGGGGTCTGGGATTTGATCGCAACAGTATGACCCTACAATCGTTGTGGGTTGCCCTAGGCCCAATGCCGTTTGGAAACGATATGGGAGATGGTGATTGACATCGTCACCATCGCGGGGGTGACGGAATCGCGAATGATGACTTGCCTTGCTGGAATGTGGTTTTTAGTGTGGAATTGTTTCACGTGAAACAATTTTCCTTTCCCGTAATGCACCAAGCCATCCGGTGGCTAAGTGAAAATGACGATGCTGCCCCCCCACTGGCAACGGAATCCTCAGTATCATCGAAGAATGTGGCACTATCGGGGTTCGAGGTGCACCCAATGAACGCGACCTTGTTTTTCCAAAATCGGAAGTCCAAGATATGGGAAGTGTTCCCGGAATTGGACGAGTAGTTTGGCGGGAGCCTGGGCTATGAGGTGCTCCGGAGCCACGATCTTTTCCCGGAGCCACCGGATCGTGCCAGGCGGATACGCAGATGCAGAGGCTATTTCCAAGTCCTCTTCATCATCAAAGCCGAAAGAAGGCCCATAGCTTGACATCTTGTACTTCGTTTTTCACCCTCCAGCGTGTCAAGGAATTGGTCGATCAGTGGAAATTTGTCCATGATGCCCATCGCTCAAAAAGCTGCAAGCTGCTCATTAAGCTCCTGCTCCGTGAGCTTCCTCTTGAGATTTGGTCCCAGGACGGGTTGGAATCCGTCGACTGGAGGCTGGGGTCTTTGTTTAATGGTGCGAGAAATTTTGGTACCTCGATGAGGATGCCTTCCGGCAAATTGAGATGGTTGCCGGGGTGGCGGGAGCGGTAAAACATGATTCGCTAGATCTGCGCAGCTCCATCGACATCCGTGCACAGAACAAGGAAGTCAAACTTGTCCTCCGGAATGGGTATTCAGTGCTCTATGAAAGCTGTGACCTTTATTGCCCAGGCATCGCTCGTGGGATGCTCATGGGATTTCGGTGGAGATTTAAACAATCACCGCTTGGATTCTCCCTTCGGTTTACCTGTCCTGCGAGCACCAATAGAAGAATGCCTCCGAAAGTGTTTCACGTGAAACATCCGAGTTGAGAAAATGTTTAAAAAGTTTTTTGTAACCAGAAAGGAGGCGTTATTGAAGGGAAAACAAAGAAGAATCGCGGGAAATCCAAAAGAGCATTTGTGAATAGTCAAGCAGGGTTGATTTTGACTATATATATAGTGTCGAATATAAAAGTGTGGAACCAAGGGAATCGCATGGATTTAAAAGTGAATATCAGTCTGCAGGATCTATTTCAGGAGAAATTAAAAAACGCGTTGGAGCGGATTAAACTCGAGGAATTTATCCTGGCGGCAATTCATGTGGCGATGATTATCGGATTGTCGATTTTTCTGACCTGGATCCTTCGAGTCGTCCTAAGGCGAATGTTCAAGCGGGCAAGTCTTGATGCAACTCTTCATCCCGAAGAAAGCAAGCGGATTGAAACTATTCTACGAATCGTACGCCAGGCGCTTACGGTGGTAATTTGGGTGGTGGCCGGGTTAATGTCTTTAAAAGAATTGGGATTGGACGTGGGTCCCTTGTTGGCTTCTGCGGGAGTTGTAGGTTTGGCAATTGGATTTGGAGCGCAGAATTTGGTTCGGGATATCATTGCAGGGCTTTTCATCATTTTGGAGGGTCAGGTTCGGGTAGGAGATTTTGCGGAAATGAATGGAATGCGGGGCACGGTGGAGAAGGTATCCCTTCGTTCCATAACCATGCGCGATCCCCATGGAGTAGTCCACATTATTGCAAACGGGGTCATCACTTCGGTTTCAAACCATACTTTGAAGTGGTCGGCCTATGTTTTCGATATTGGAGTGAGCTATAAAGAAAGCACGGACCGTGTTGTGGAGGTGCTTAAAGCGGTGGTCGATGAAATGGAAAAGGACCCTGTCTTTGGAGTGAAGATTCAGGGTGGCCTGGAAATGTGGGGCGTCGATCAATTCGCGGGTTCCCAGGTAATGATCAAGGGACGAATAAAGACCCAGGCGGGGATGCACATGGATGTGGGAAGGGAGTTCCTTCGGCGGGTAAAATACGCTTTTGACCGGGAAGGAATTGAAATTCCCTTTCCACAGCTTGCCGTCCATATGGTTGGAAAAAGTGAGTAAATGGATCCAACTTCTTCACACTGAGAATACAATGTGGATGAAGAGGATAAAACGGAGTCGCCAATCCGGAGTTCACACAACAAACTATTAACAAGTTGTTCCTAATCTGGGAAATTATTTTGTTGTTAGTTGTTTGTTAGTTTGTGGTTCCCGTAGATTCCGGGAGCAAAAGAAAAAAAACGGCGATGGCTCCAGCCGACCCATTGGTCAGGTTTGAGCCTAATATGTTCTTCCAGGATTTTCAAAAAAGCGGGGTAGGTTGGCCCTTCAAGCTTTATGCAGTCGAGCACCAATTCTTCTTCGACGTTTCGCTCCACCCACGCAAAGAACATGGGGGAATTTGGAAAAATCTGCCCCAGTCGCTCGGGAAGAGGATTGCAAAAAACGAATTGCCCCAAAAAGGAATACGGGAGGGATGGGGGGTGAGCCACGGAAGTCCTGGTCGGCTAAAAAGGTAAAAAGGCTCCCTTTTTGCAGAAGGGAGCGAATGCGAAAGATTCGCCCTTGAAAATCCTCGGTGTAGGATCCGTTTCGATTGCGGAGGAATTTCAGGATCCGGTTGGCCAGGGGGTTTTTCAGGGGAAGGTAACTGGCGACTAGCGGAATTCCCAAAGACCGGAGCCAAGGTCCCATCCATTCCCAATTACCATAGTGCGCGGTCAAAAGAATGCCACCTCGGCGTAGCTCGGGCAACAGGCTTTGAGCTCGGGCGGTAATGTGCTGAGGGAAAGGATTCCGGTTGGCCATGACCAGAACAAATTCTCGGCAAATGTGCGCAATGATGCGCGGGTAAAGCGTTTCGGGATTAGGAAAATGACAATGGCGCAGATTTGCAAAAATAATTCGCCTCTTCCAGCGAAGCAGAATGAGAAGTCGGATAAAAATCCAGGTGGCCAGGCGTTGCATGGAGGGAATTTAGAATACAAGAGGAAAGATAAAAACGGAGGTCACGGGAGAGCTTGGCTAGTGGAGAGTTCTAGAGTGGAGAGTTTCGACGGATGATTTCTGATTCAGGGAAATTTGCCCGCAACTCTCCACTTAATAGTGACCGTTCCGCTTCAGCGGAATACGGGAACTTATACACGCAGTGTACTCCACTAGGGTATCGTGCAGAGATGCGGGCTGTTCACTATCCACTTGCTTTTCGGGCTGGGATGCTAGCTTTCCATTTTCTTGGTATTATTGTTTCATGCTTGATTGGGAAACGCTTCTTTCGGCTACGCGCTATAGCCATCCTGGATCGGTGGATCCAAATCGTTCCGAGTTTCATAAGGATTATGACCGGATTGTGTTTAGCACGGCCTTTCGCAGGTTGGGGCGCAAAACTCAGGTGCATCCATTTTCCATCAACGACCATGTCCATAGCCGACTGACCCACTCCATTGAGGTTTCCAGTGTGGGACGTTCTTTGGCCATTTCGGTTTTCAATCGCATCCATGAGGCCCTGCCCCGCACTTTGAGCGAACACCATTTTGGGACCATCGTGCAGAGCGCGTGCTTGGCCCACGATATCGGAAATCCTCCCTTTGGACACGCTGGCGAAGCAGCCATCCGCGACTGGTTTTCCCAGAACCGTACGCGGGAATGGTTCGCCGACATCAGCGACCGGGACATGGC
>CAIRAY010000078.1 GCA_903876665.1 uncultured Fibrobacterota bacterium
AATACAAATACAGCTCCCCTACCTTCGGTGGGGAGGATGTATACATGGGTTCGGATCCCCTGCCTTCGGCGGGGAGGGGAATACAAATACAGCTCCCCTACCTTCGGTGGGGAGGATGTATACATGGGTTCGGATCCCCTGCCTTCGGCGGGGAGGGGAATACAAATACAGCTCCCCTACCTTCGGTGGGGAGGTGGGTGCGATTGGTGGGAATTAATGGATGGGGTGTGTCGATTTAATGGGTGGAGCATTTTGATCGGGATTCTATCACCGAAATGGCCAACTGTTTAGGTAAACAGGTGTTGGATATCCATCAAAATATGGCGGGTGTTGGAGAATAAATATTCGAGGAGATGTCATGATTGAAGCCCGAAAAGGAAGGTCTCCTGGATCGCCTTGGTGTTTTGTTGTTCTTTGATGTTTTTTGTCCGGGTTTACCCCACCAACATCCCCAAATCAAATTCGGTGGACACCCGTTTGATGCGCACCAGTGTCCCCAATTATGGATTGGATGTTCGACCATTCTCCAGGCGCTGGTAACTGAATACATTCTTGAATCCGAGCATCTTGGCGGCTTTGCGTTGTGACCATCCCCTCTGTAGGCGAGACTGCCGAACCAGAAGCGCACAGGCGATGCGTGGATACACCTCCACAGCGACGATGTGGGCCTTGGGGCGGGGAACGGTTGGCAATGGAAAGACTATTCTGGAATCTTCGGGTTCATCCAAAAATCCATTCAATGCCTCTGTCATGTTGGTGTCGAGTTTTTCTCGCGAGGTTGCCTGGGTGATGCAGCCTTCGAGCTCCTTGCACTGTCCGATCCAAAAACGATCTTCATGAGTGATATTAAAATGGTATTTCATTGCACTACTGTCCAAAACAAAACAGCCCCCAATCAAGTCAATCATGCCTACAGGCCAATAATACCAATGGTCTAACGAGTTTAGACTAGATTGTTTTGGACAGTAGTGATTTCATTGTGAGCCTCCCCTTTTCAATGCGCCGGATTCAAAAAAATCCTTTCGCATCCCATGCATTCTGCCGTCTACATAGGGCCTTTCTGATCGTATTGTTCCGGACTCGAAATAGACCATAACCGTCCCTTGGGGCTTGCCGTTTACATAAGGCATCTCAAACCACAACGCACCGGACTTGTAATAGCGTTTATCTATTGCATCACAATTGCAGTAGGTTCCATCCTGGTATTTGTACTTGGCTTCAATAGTACTACCCCTAGGCACTTTCAAGCGTTCACTCCGGTTTTCCGTGCTGTCCGTATTTGTGGAGTTCGCAATAATTGCGCTCCTCGTTGCCGCAAAGATGAATTGTTTGAATGGAAAACCAGCAAGCGCAGGGGTTAGGAGGATTAGGAGAAATTGGAGAACCAGGATGTATTTCATGTTCCCTTCCAGGTGAGAATGATTTTGCCAAATAGTAGCCATTTTGGGGGCCTTCAAGGGGAAAAGTCCCCAAGGACTATCCCCAAGTCCTGGCTCATAACATTTTTTGCGAACGAATATCCTCGGCTATTCCCCCTGGAGCTGCTTCGTTGCGCTTGGGTCCCCGTAACCGGCACCGGTTTCCTTTAGGTTTTTTAGAGGTGTAGAGGCAAATTCCGTAGGGAAATGCTTTCTTTTTCCCAAAAGGTGGGGAATTGTGGTATATTTTCTAGCAAAGTGGATTAAAGTGGGTAAAGTTTTATGCGGATAGAGTCCTTTATCGGGCAAGCACGGACTTCGATTGATTCGAAGGGTCGTACCGCATTTCCACGGGAGTTCCGCAAATTCCTTTCTGAAGAGGACGGCGCAGAAATTGTTATCGGTCCAGGACCGCAGCAGTCTCTGATCCTCTATACAGTCAAGGAGTGGAACTCTTTCATGGACGAACTTTATGCCCGGCCCCGGACACAGGCGAATGAGCACTTCATTCAGCAGATGACGACGATGTCGCACACCTGCGAGCTTGACGGTCAGAACCGCATCTCCATTCCTCCCACATTGCAGAGATTTGCTTCGCTTCAAAACGAAGTGGTCTTTGCGGCGCGACGTGGGAAGACTGCCGGATTGTGGAACCCTGAACGCTTCGATGCTATCTACGGTCTTATTACTCCGCAATCGATTGACGCTTTTGATGCGGGTTTCTTTACTGGTTCCATTCAGGAGGTTCCTCGTTGACGAATTACCATGAACCCGTCCTTCTAGGGGAAGTGATGGGTTTTTGGCTAAAGCAAAATCCGGGTACATACGTAGACTGCACGACAGGGGGTGGCGGACATTCCGCCGCAATGCTCGCGCAACTACAGCCAGGTAGCACCTTGCATTGTCTTGATCGAGATGCGGATGCGCTTGCTTTTGCTGCCGACATCCTTAAATCGGATAGCGTCAACGTGGTGTTTCACCACAATGCTTTTGCTGAGCTTGCTTCTTGCGTAGCTCCGGCCTCCGTAGACGGCATTCTCTATGACCTTGGGGTTTCTTCCCATCAATTGGATGAGCGCACTCGTGGCTTTACTCTTAACGGTTCTACCCAGGCCCTTGATTTGCGCATGGACCAGCGTGAATCCAAAAGCGCCCAGGAATGGCTGCAGGAAACGGATGTGGCCACCATGGCCCATGTGTTCCGCGCCAACGCAGACATGGATCGTGCATTTCCCTTGGCTCGCAAAATCAAGGATCAACTCCTTGTTGCAGCAGAAGAAGTTTTGCCTTTCAATGTGGGGCATTTGCGCGCGGCTGTTGATTCCATTTTCCGGGATCGTCGCTTTGACCAGAATTCCCTGATGGCCCGCGTTTTGCAAGCCATTCGCATGGATATCAATCAGGAAATGCCTCAAATAGAAACCAGTCTCCGGGCGGCTGTCGAGGCCTTGCTTCCGGGTGGTCGTTTGTGTGTAATCAGCTACCATTCGGTGGAAGACCGCACGGTGAAGGTTACCATGGCCGAATATGAGCTGGACTGCATTTGTCCGCCCCGGTCACCCATGTGCATGTGTGGTGGAAACCGTCGTAAGGTGAAGAAGCTTCTGCGCAAGCCGGGTTTGCCCAGTGCTGAAGAATTGAAGAAGAATCCTCGTTCACGCTCCGCAAAACTTCGGGTGTACGAAAAGGTATGAAGCAAGTCGGTGGCATAAGCTGGGTGGTGGTCGGCGTCGGAGTGATTGCTCTGGTGTCCGCGACTTTGTCTGTTCCCATCTGGAAACAGAATCGCTATGCCGATTTGATGAAGACTCAGGTGGAGCTGAAAAAAGAGAGCCTTTCGCTTTTGGCTGAAGTCAGCAAAGCGGATATGGAAAATCGCAGTTTAGGGGCCCTTTCTCGCATTGATTCTGTGGCAAAAGCGATGAACCTTGACTTTAATGCCGTTCCGATCAAGGTGATGGAGATTCCCCGATGAAGACCGATCGGTTGAATTTATTACTCATCGGAGTGTTTGTGGTATGGGGTATCCTCCTGCTACGGACTTTTCAGATTCAGGTGATCGAAGGCAGTGTCTACGGCAACAAGGCCGATGATCAATCCCAGCGCCGTGTCCTGTGGAAACCGGAGCGCGGTTCTATTGTTGACCGTGATGGGAATTTTCTCGCCACCAACCAACCATTTTGGAATAAGACAGAGATGGCTACCCGCCGCTTGTACCCTGAAGGGACTCTGGCTTGTCAGCTTTTAGGCTACACCGGCCGTGATGGTCAAGGCCTGCAAAGCCTGGAATACCGTTTCGATGAAAAGCTTCGGGGTATTGATGGGTGGAGCTACCAGACCCGGGACGCTACGGGCCATGCCATTCCTGGTATGGAGAGAAGTGGCCGTGCACCGACGCCTGGGCTCCAGATGGTTTTGACCATTCAAAGGGACTACCAGGAGATCATGGAAAATGCTTTGGCCAAGAAAATCACGGAACTTAACGCAGATCGCGGTTCGGCCTTGCTCATGGATCCGACCACCGGGGAAATCTTGGCCATGGCTTCCTGGCCCGGCTTTGATCCGAACAAGCCTATCAATGTCAAAGGTTCGTTTATTCGCAATGATTTGATCAGCCTGGTATTTGAGCCTGGCTCAACCTTTAAAGCGATTACCGCCTCGGCAGCTTTAGAAGAGCATAGCATTGATCCCAAAGAGCTGATCAATGGAGAAGGGGGCAAAATGGCCCTTCCCAATGGGGAGTTTATTCGTGATTCGGAAGACCATGGCATTATGGACATGACCGGAGCAATGGCCATGTCGTCTAACATTGCCTTTGCAAAAATTTCTAAGACAGTGGGGAAGGATAAGTTTTACCGCTACGCGCGAAAATTTGGATTTGGGAATCCCACCATGGTCGAAATCCCCGGTGAGGAATCTGGTTTTTTGAAACCGGTCGACAAATGGAGCGATCGAACTCTCATTACTATGGCATTTGGACACGAAATCTCTTCAACTCCGCTACAGATTGCCATGGCTTATGCAACGATTGCCAATGGTGGAGAGCTGGTGGAACCCAGGATTGTTAAAGAATGGCGCAATCCGAATACGGGTGAAGTGGTGCAAAAAATTGAACGCAAAGTAATTCGTCGGGTGATCTCCCAAGAAACGGCATCCCAGGTTCGCACCATGCTTCGTGCGGTTGTTCAAAATGGAACGGCACAGAATATTAAATCCAACTTCTTGGACTTTGCCGGAAAAACGGGAACCGCTGAAAAGTACGATGTAGTCAAAAAAAAGTACGACAAGGAATCCAACATCTCCTCGTTTGTTGGGATGGTTCCGGCTTCAAATCCAAAATTCATTTGCATGGTGGTCGTGGATCAGCCCAGAACCATTCACTTTGGTGGATCGACTGCGGCTCCAATTTTCAAAGAGATCATGGAGCGGGTCTACCTTCATCCCCGCGTGTCGCCCCAGCAATTTAAATTAACCCAAGTTCAGGGTTTCAGTGCTTGCGAAGCGGGTCAATACATTGGCCTTTCCCAATCATCCGCAGTGGCCCTTTCCAAGCAGAATGATTGCCCGGTAGCTTTCCTGGGCGATGGTCCCCAGGTGGTGGCTCAGCGGCTAGGTGGCTCCGATAACCACAAGTCCAGTCTGGTGCTTACTCTGGGACAAATGGGCTCCAGGCAGATGCCCAATTTACAAGGTCTTTCCTTGCGCGACGCTTTGGATGCACTCGGGTCTGCTCGTGCGGGTGTCCAGGTGGCAGGCAAAGGTTGGGTCACCGAGCAGAACCCGCTTCCCAATACTCCATTAGTTCGGGGCCAGGCATTGCACCTGGTGCTCAAGGAGAAGTCCTAATGTCGATGGCTCTTGCGGAATTGTTCCAGTCGATTTCCCATATTCGAGGTGGCCTTTTGATGAGTGCCCCGGTGCTTGCGCTTGCGGACGATTCCCGCAAGGTGGTGCCAGGTTCTTTGTTTTTTGCAGTCCCCGGCAGTCAAAAGGATGGGGCCCAGTTTGCCCTGCGGGCCTTGGAAAAGGGTGCTTTGGCCGTGGTCGCCCACACCGAACCTGAGGTTGGGTTCGAGGACCGCTGGATTCAGGTTCCCGACGTGCGTAAGGCTAGGCTTGAGATTGCAAACAAATTCTATTCGAATCCTTTCGCCACTTTGATGGTTCATGGGGTTACCGGGACTTCCGGGAAGACCACCACCGCCTTTCTGATGGAAGCCGTATTGGTGGCCATGGGTGAAAAGGTGGCGTTGCTCGGCACCGTATGTTCTCGAATTGGGACCCGTGTTGTCTCCTCCGAATTAACGACCCCAGGGGTGCTTGAATTGCATGCCTTTGCTGCTGAGGCAGTGGCGTCGGGCTGCAAGCATTTGGTGATGGAAGTCTCCTCCCATGCCCTGGACCAAGCCCGGGTTGGGGGTATGCTGTTTGATAGTTGCCTGTTCAGCAATCTTTCTCGGGACCATTTGGATTACCACCGCGATATGGAAGAATACTTCCAGGCCAAGAGCAAGCTATTTACGCAGTACCGCCGTGGGGTTTCTGTCGTCAATGTGGATGATTCATACGGAGAGAGGCTTGCCGTGGAGCTCCTTGCCCTAGGAGTGTCTGTTACGCGCGTTTCGCGTCTGGGCAAGCCCGCCGATTTGGTTCCAAAGTCTGTCCTGATTGGAGAAGACGGTCTGGAATTGTGGATTCCCGCCTTGTCGGATTCGGCGCTGAAGGCAAACCTCTTTGGCGATTTCAATGCCGACAATGTGCTGCTCCTTTGTGGCTGGGTTTTTGCCCTCCGATATCCGGTAAAGGCATTGCGTGAGGCGTTGCTGACCGTGCAGGTGCCGGGACGTTTTGAGCTGGCCTACTCCGATGGTGTGCGCCGGGTCATTGTGGACTACGCCCATAAGCCCGATGCCTTGGAGCGCGTCCTGGCTTCCGCGCGGGCCATTTGCAGGCGCAAGCTCGTGGTGGTATTTGGTTGTGGCGGTGACCGTGATCGCGGTAAGCGTCCCATGATGGGTCGGATTGCGGAAACCCATGCGGACATGTGCTTCGTCACTTCGGACAATCCCCGCACGGAAGATCCGGATCAGATTATTAAAGAAATCCTCGCCGGAATGCAAAAGAACAATCATGCAGTTGTGGTTGATCGGCGTCTTGCTATCCAGGTGGCCTGTCGGGCATTGGAAGCCGGAGATTGGCTGATCGTAGCCGGAAAGGGGCACGAGGATTATCAAATCATTGGTACCACAAAATACCCCTTTGATGACCGGGGTGTTGTTCGGGAGGCGTTTGGATGTTAGACCTTACTCTCAATGTCGGCGAAATGTGTGAAATCTTGGAAGCCCCTTTGGTAGGTGGCTCCAAGGCTTTATTGCGTCGCAAAGTCAAGTTATGTCTGGATTCGCGCGAAGCCGGTCCCGGCACTATTTTCTGGCCTCTGGTTGGCCTGCGTTTTGATGCCCACGAGTTCATTTCCCAAGTAATGGAAAAAGGTGCCCTGATGAGTGTAATGAATGAAGCTATGGTCACGAAAATTCCGGTTCAGGTGCATGTTCCCGTTCAGGATACGGGAGCAGCTTTGCTGAAGCTTGCTCGTGGTTATCAGCGTCGCTTCAAGGTGAAGAAAATTGCCATCACCGGCTCGAACGGAAAGACCACCACCAAGGACATGATGCTTGCGGTGCTTTCCGGAAAATTCGATACCATGGCGACCGAAGGGAATCACAATAATCAAATTGGCGTTCCCATGACCCTGTTCCGCCTGAAGCATTCGCATGAGGCCTGCATCGTGGAAATGGGAACCAATTCCATTGGTGAAATTCGGCCCTTGTCTTTGGCGTGCGAGCCCAATATTGCGGTGATCACCAATGTGGGTCACAGTCATTTGGAAGGCCTGGGTTCCGTTGAAAATATTTACAAGGAAAAGGCAAGCATTGCCCAAGGGCTGCAACCGGGCGGAACTCTGGTGGTGAATGCGGACGATCCTTTCCTGTGCAAATTGCGCTCCACCACTCGTTACAATGTGGTCACTTTTGGTGTCAAGCGGGGTCAGTTCAAGCCTCAGGACCTTTCCTGGAATGAAGATGCCTGTGCCAGGTTCCGCATTGGCCGCACCCAGTTTCAATTGACGGTACCCGGAGTCCATAATCTTTACAACGCGCTGGCCACGATTGCGGTTGCCACCACGATGAATGTTCCCAAATCCGCCATGGCCAAGGGATTGAATGAATTCCGCGCTTCTCGCATGCGCATGGAAATCCACCGTTGCAAGGGGTTCCAGGTTGTGGCGGATTGCTACAACGCCAATCCTTCATCCATGAAAATGGCTTTGGAAACCGTGGGCTCGGTGGAGAGTGCCGGGCGCCGCATCGCTGTCCTGGGCGACATGCTGGAACTGGGCGAACAAGCGGCTTCCTTGCATGAAGAAATCGGAAAGCGCGTTCCCCAAATGGACTTCCAATGGCTTTGCACCTTCGGTCCACTGGCCGAAAATATTCGCAAAGGGGCCATCGTCTCGGGAATGCCACAGGAGCGTGCGTTGCATTTTTCCACCCGGGCCGAGATTGTGGACTTTTTGAACGAAGAACTGCAACAGGGCGACATTGTTTTGGTCAAGGGATCCCGAGGAATGAAGCTCGAGGAAGTGGTTGAAGGATTGCGTAAGCTCGAACCCGTTGCAAGAGGTGCTTGGTAACATGGTCGCATTGAAAAACATGTTCCGGGTAGATCCTTTGCTTTTGCTGGCCGTGCTTTTGTTGCTCGGAGTAGGGGTGGTGGTGATCTATAGCGGATCGGGTCCTTTGGCGGAGTCCAAGGGATTGCCTTCGAGTTTTTTCATGGTGAGTCATTTAAAGAAGGTGGTCGTGGGGCTTATCGCCATGGCGATCGGACTTCGCATCGACCATAGCATTTGGCTCAAGTGGTCCAGGCCTTTTTTCATTGGGTGCATTATCCTGATGATTGGCGTGCTAGGTGCGGGTATTGCCGCCCATGGTGCAAAACGGTGGCTTTCCATTGGGGGTTTTGACTTCCAGCCTTCCGAGTTTATGAAAATCGCACTGTTTTTTGTTTTGGCCGCCAAGCTCGCTGAGGCTAAAGAAATGATCCGTGACTTCCGGGTTGGGTTCTCGCGTCCGCTACTTTTGGTGGGAGCCGTGTTTGTGCTGACCATGCTACAGCCAAACTTTTCCATGGCTTCCCTGATGTTCTTTACTGCCATTGTCATGATGTACGCCGCGGGAACTCAGGTCAAGCACCTGTTGCTCATTGCCGCAGTAGGAATCCCAGGGGCGATTATTCTCGCGATTACCAGTTCTTACCGGCTTAAGCGCGTGCTGGCCTTTATGGATCCGACTGGACATACGGGTAGTTCCTATCAACAAACGCAATCCCTGATCAGCTTAGGTAATGGGGGCATGTTTGGAACGGGCTTAGGCCAGGGAACCCAAAAGCTCGGTTATCTTCCCATGCCATTTACGGATACCATTTATGCGATTTTGGGTGAAGAAATGGGATTTGTCGGAACGACGCTGGTGCTTGGTTTGTTCTTGGTGGTGCTATGGCGTGGCTTTACCATTGCTCGTCACGCCCAGTCCCGGTTTGGCCGCAATATCGCCGTGGCTCTTTCTACGGCACTTGGTGTTACGGTGGTTATTCATATTGGGGTATGCACTCGTTTGCTCCCCGCGACTGGACAGCCTCTTCCGCTGGTAAGTTTTGGCGGATCCAGCTTAGTGATGACTTTGTTTGCCATGGGAGTTTTGTTGAATGTCTCAAATCCCGACACCGGGCATGAAATCAAGGAAAGTCCGGGAGGCCTAGCATGAGTGGCAAACATTTACCTAAAGTGTTGATTGTGTGCGGGGGTACGGGTGGACACATTTACCCGGCCTTGGCGATTGCTGATGCCCTGAAATTGCAGGGCGTGGGGCCGATCTTCTTTGCGGGGCGAAAAGGCTCCATGGAAGACAAGCTGATCACTCCCAATTGGAAGTTTGAATCGATTTCTGCAGTGCCCTTGACCCGTGGCAGCATTCTGCAAAATTTGACCTTGCCCTTCAAGCTGGCAAAGTCCCTATTACAGGCCCGCAAAGTCGTTGCGCGCGTCAAGCCTACTTTCGTAGTTGCCACCGGGGGCTATGTTTCGCTCCCCATCATTCTTGCTGCGGGCCTGGCAAAAATCCCGGTATATTTGCAGGAGCAGAATGCAGTTGCGGGGATCGCCAACCGCATTGGTGCGAAGTTTGCCACCAAGATTTTTGTGACTTCAGAAGACGCTGCCAAAGCCTTCCCACAAGGAAAGACAAGCATTCAAGGGAACCCGGTGCGGGCTTTGCCTTCGCACGGTTCATTGCCTGTGCCCGCCGAGTTTGAAGGTTATGCACACAAAGTATTGGTTCTCGGCGGAAGCCAAGGTGCCCAAGGGATTAACCAAAAGATTGAGGCGACTTTGGCCCATATCGCCATGCGCAAAGACATCGCGCTGGTTTGGCAAGCTGGTGTGAAGAATGTGGATGCCATTGAGAAACGGAGTCCTCTCCCTCCTAACGTGTCGCTGGCGGGCTTCCTGAATCCCGTTTATGGATATATCGATGCCGCAGACCTGATCATTTCCCGTGCAGGCGCTTCGACTTTAGCCGAGCTGCTGGCTTTTGGGAAACCCTCCATCCTGTTCCCATTTCCGTTTGCCACCGCCAACCATCAAGAGCATAATGCCCGGGTTCTGGAGCGCGCAGGGGCCTGCCTAGTCGAACTGGATAGTGATCCCAATGGCTTGTGGAACAAGGTGGAACAATTATTTGACCACCCCGAACAATTGCAACTCTTGGCAAGCAAGGCAAAGAGCCTAGGCGTTTCCGATGCCGCTGACCGTATTGCCAAAGAGATTCTTCTCAAGGAACAGAAGCATGATTCCATCTAACCGTATTCACAAACTTCATTTTATTGGCATTGGCGGGGCAGGGATGTCCGGTATTGCCGAGGTATTGCATCAGAATGGATTTGTAATCTCGGGCTCGGACATGAGCGACAGTGCGGTAGTCCAAGTTTTACGGAGTTTAGGAATCCGAATTTCCATTGGCCATGTTGCATCCAATGTCGAGGGTGCGGATCTGGTGGTGTACTCTTCTGCAGTCCGAAGCGACAATGCCGAAATGGTCGAAGCGGGCCGACGCAAAATTCCCGTGATCCGCAGAGCCGAGATGCTTGGCGAGCTCATGCGCCTCAAATACACGCTAGCCATTGCTGGCACACATGGGAAGACCACTACCACCTCCATGGTGGGCCAGATTTTTGAAGTCGCTGGGAAAGACCCTACCGTTATTGTGGGTGGCGTGGTGAAAGGGCGTGGCACCGGTGCCAAAATCGGCAAGGGTGAATACCTGGTGGCCGAGTCCGATGAATTTGACCGTTCGTTCCTCGAAATGATGCCGACCTCGGCGATCATTACCAATATTGATGCAGATCATCTGGATTGTTACAAAGACCTGAACGAAATCAAAGATGCCTTTGTGCAATTTGCCAACAAGGTTCCGTTTTATGGTCAGGTGATTGCTTGCATGGATGACGAGGGCGTCCAGGATGTGCTGTCCCGCTTGAAAAAACCCGTGGTGACATACGGCTTCAATCGCCAAGCCGATTACCGGGTTTCCAATCTCCACTTTGAGAATGGAGTCCCCTTCTTTGATGTCCTGGCAAAGGGAAAATCCCTGGGAAGCTTCTCGCTGAAGGTTCCCGGTCGGCACAATATTTTGAATGCCACCGCCTCGATCGCTCTGGCCTTAGAAGAAAATATTGAACTGGAAACCGTGCGGTCGGCGTTAGCGGCATTTACCGGCGTTAAGCGTCGGTTTGAATACATCGGCGAAGGAAGCGGTGTGCTGGTTTATGATGACTACGCCCATCACCCGACGGAAGTCCGGGCCACCTTGCAAGGGATCCGCGAAGCCTATCCCGAGCGCAATGTGGTGGTGGTGTTCCAGCCCCATCTCTATTCGCGTACCTTGGATCATTATGAATCCTTCGGCACCGAATTCATGAACTGCGATGTGCTTTTGGTCTTGGATGTCTATGGGTCCCGGGAAAAGCCCATCGAAGGTGTGACCGGTGCCATGGTTTCGAATGCCGCGGATCGCCGTGGTCATAAAAATGCCCGACATATTCCTACAAAGGAAGTGGCTCTGGATATATTGACTCAGGAGCTCAAAAAAGGAGACCTGGTGGTGTTGATGGGTGCGGGTGACATTTGGAAAATGGGTATGCCGATTGTGGAGATGCTTAAGGGATGATGGGAACAGGCACAGGCAACCGCCAAGGCGTCAATGCACGGCGCAAGCAAGAACACCGCAAGGCATCCCGGAATGAACGAATGACGGGTGCGACCCGCTGGGTGGTTCGCAAGGGATTCAAGCTGGCCTTGATTCCTCTCCTGGTTGTTTTGGTAGGCTGGCTCGCCTGGGTAGGAATCCAAAAAATGGAATTCCGCAAAATGGTGGTGCTCAAGCACGTAGTAATCGAAGGAAACCATTTGCTGTCTTGGGACGAAGTCCTGGGACGGGCAAAAGTGGAAATGGGAACACCCATGCTCGATCTGCGCCTGGATTCGATCAAGCTCTCCTTGGAAAAACTGGATTTGATTCACAAGGTGAGTGTGGAACGGTCTTTTCCTTCCACACTGAAAGTTCGCATTGTGGAGGCCGAGCCTCTTTTTATGGTGAGCGGTGAGGACGGTTGGGTGGTATTCTCCGACAAAGGGACGCGGATCCCCATGCGGCAGGATCTCGGATTCCAGCTCCCGGTAGTCACCCTGAGCCAGGGACAGAATATGTCCATTGCGGTCAACTTGCTGCGACAGATGCGCAACGAAGAGCCGGTCCTTTTTTCTTTGGTGTCGCAAGTGGTGGTTGAAAATGCAAAATGGTCCGAAGTGTATTTCCGCAATGTGAAAAGCAAAGCGCTATTTTCAAATGTGGGTGCAAGAGAGAATGTATTTCATCAGTATAGACTGTTAACCCAGTCCTTGGGTGCACAGATTCAAAGCGCAAGCATAATTGACATGAGGTTTCCGGGCTTTGCCATCGCTAGTCCGGTCGAGAGGGAGAATGAAAATGGATAACAAGAGAATCGTTGTAGGTCTCGATATTGGCACTTCGAAAATCGACGTGGTGATTGGTGAGGTCAGCGAAAACTACGAGGTCCGCATCGTTGGAGTTGGAACGAGCCCCTCCGACGGCCTGCGCAAAGGCGTGGTGGTCAATATTGATGCCACGGTCAAGTCGGTGCAAAAAGCCATTGAAGAAGCAGAATTGATGGCGGGAATCGATGTCAAGGAAGTGTATGTCGGCGTTGCGGGCAAGCACATCAAGTCTCTCACTGCCCGTGGAATTGTCGCGGTTACGAGTCGTGGCAATGAAATCACCCATGCGGATGTGCGCCGGGTCATCGAGCAGGCCTCGACCATCAATTTGCCCACGGACCGGGAAATTGTCCATGTGATTCCGCAAGGCTACGCAGTCGATGACCAAACGGGGATCAAGGATCCCGTGGGTATGAATGGCGTGCGTCTGGAAGGCGACGTCCATATCGTCACGGCCAATACATCATCGATACAAAACATCTACAAGTCGGTGGAGCGCGCCGGAATAAAGGTCGCTGATGTGGTTTTGCAACCCCTGGCTGCCTCCTACGCGGTTCTTGAAAAAGACGAGCGGGAACTGGGAGTGGCGGTGTTGGATATTGGCGGTGGAACCTCGGACCTTGCCATCTTTGTCGATGACTCCATCCGTTACACCAACTGCCTGGATCTGGGTGGAGAAAATGTGACCAATGACGTGGCCATGGGAATCAGTACCCCCAAGGAGCGCGCCGAAGAAATCAAACGCAAGTGGGGAGCCTGCAAAATCACCTCTCTCATGCATGACGAGTTTGTCACGGTGCCTGGAGTCGGTGGCCGCGAAGACAAACAGGTGGCCAAGGAATTCCTGGCCAAAATTGTGCGGGCCCGTATGGCCGAAATTTTTCAATTGGTGGCCAAGGATATTCAGCGCACCAAGCTCAAAGAGAAGCTCGGTGCCGGAATTGTGATGACCGGTGGCTGTGCCATGATTTCGGGTGCCACGGAGCTCGCCGAAGAAATTTTCAAAATGCCGGTAAAAATTGGGCAGCCCCGGAAAACATCCGGGCTTACTGATACCGTAGGAACACCCTTGCATGCCACAGGGCTCGGGCTTGTTTTGTACGGAGTAGAAAAACTAAAACAAGAGGAAATCGAATTTGGTCCAGGTGGCAGTAAGGCGCAAGGCTTTCTGGACTCCGTTAAGAAATTCGTTACCTCACTCAAGAATTATATCTAAACACACACAGGGAGAACCAACATGATCAAAATGGATGAGACATTCAGCAGTGTCGCCAGAATCAAAGTAATCGGGGTCGGAGGCGCGGGAGGAAACGCGGTGAACCGGATGGTCAAATCCGGATTTACTGGCGTGGAATTCATTGCCATCAACACGGACCAATTGTCCCTCGACAATTCCCTCGCCGACGTGAAAATTCCCATCGGCTCCAAAATCACCAAAGGCCTTGGCGCCGGCGCACGTCCCGAGCGTGGCTTTGAAGCCATTCAGGAAGACCGGGCCATCGTGGCTGCGGCTCTGGAAGGTGCCGACATGGTGTTCATCACCGCTGGCATGGGTGGCGGTACCGGAACGGGTGCGGCACCTGTTGTGGCCGAAATCGCACGCGAGATGGGGATCTTGTCGGTTGCGGTGGTCACCAGCCCCTTTTCCTTCGAAGGTCCGGTCCGGCAAAAGAACTGCAAAGCCGGAATCGAAGCCTTGCGCAAAAATGTGGATACCATCATTGGTATTCAAAACCAGAAACTCCTTTCCATTGCAAGCAAGCAAACCCAGGTTTCGCAAGCTTTCAAGCAGGCTGATGATGTCCTGTCCAATGCCGTCCGTGGCATTTGCGACATCATTCTGCAACATGGCAATATCCAGGTGGACTTTGCCGATGTGAAGACCGTCATGGAAAATGGTGGCGATGCCCTGATGGGCACCGGCGTAGCAGAAGGCGAAGGCCGGGCGCAAGCCGCTGCCGAGCGTGCCATCCGTTCCCCTCTTCTCGACGATATCGATGTGAGCGGAGCTTCGGGAGTCCTGGTCAATATCTCCCATGGTGAAGACTTCGGAATCCACGAGCTGAACGAAGTAATGAGTTACATCTACGAAGCCGTCGGTGAAGAAAATCAGCCCAATATCATTTTTGGACATGTTGAGAATACATCTCCAGAATACGTTGGCAAGGTCTCAGTGACCGTCATCGCAGCCGGCTTCCACAAGGTGGGCATGGATCGTCCCACCACGAGCATTGCCACACCTGTAGCCGCTCCGGTTGCAGTCGTCGCGGCGCCCGTCGCGGTAGTCGCTCCGGCACAGGCTCCCCAGGTCCCGACCTGGAATTCCTACTCGGTTCCCCAGGAACAGGAATTCGCCATGGCTCCCACCATCGCCATGGCCCAGACCCAGTTTGCTCCACCCCAATTCGCAGCTCCGCAGTATGCGCCTCCACAGCCTGTGGTGCAGCAGTACGCGCCTGCGCCAACCATGGCCATGCCGTACACCGCGCCTCAGCAGGTTGTGACGCAGGAGCTCCCCAGTCCATTCGTCATGCCCTTCATTGGTGAACAGCAACGCGATCCTTCCATGGATCTCCGCCGTTCGGCCTACGAGGAAGTGGAGCTACGTCCAGCAGCGCCTGCTCCGGTCCAAGCTCCGGCCCCAATCGCCGTGGCGCCCCGTCCCATAGACCAGGTCCGCGTGGATTCCCTCTGGGAGGCACCACGTGTTGCCCAGAACCAAAACCACGATAGCGGAGCCCATCGCAAAGTGGAATCCCGGAGCACGGGAACCGTAAGCGTTGGCAAGTTCTACCAGGAACAGAATCCCATGGATGACGATCAGGATCGCGATGTTCCTGCGTTCCTAAGAAACCAGTTCTAAGTTCCCCAAAAGGTCCCCTAACCGAAGAGGTGCGCCCCTCTTCGGTGTTAAAAAAGGGCGCTCGCGGCTATCCCTGCGCGGGCGTCCTTTTCCATTTTTGTTTGTAGGCGTCAATTATTTATAGGATAAACGTCCGGCCCTGGTATACAAAGACCCGGTGGTCGATCCAATAGCGAAGCGCAATAGCCAGGGTTCGCTTTTCCACCTCTTTGCCAATCTGGATAAAGCGTTCGATGCTACAGGTGTCGGGCACCTGTTGGACACTTTGCCAAATGATGGGTCCCTGGTCCAGGTCTTCGGTGGCGAAATGGGCGGTGGCCCCAATGAGCTTGACGCCCTTGGCCCAGGCCTGGTGATAGGGTTTGGCACCTTTAAAGGCGGGCAGAAATCCGTGGTGAATGTTGATCACTTTTCGGTCCCATTCCCGCGTAAATTCTGGCGAGAGAATTTGCATGTAACGGGCCAGGACAAGAGCCTCGGCCCCGGATCCCGCTAAAATGTCCCGGAAGCGCGCTTCCTGTTCTGCTTTGGATTGGGTGCTGGAAACAAGAAAGAAGGGAATGTTGAATTGGCGGGCGACGGGTTCGAGTGCGACATGATTGGAAATCAAGCACACAAACTCGCAGGCCAGATCTCCATCGCGCTGTCCCAGAAATAGTTCGTAGAGGCAATGATCCGTTTTCGATCCGAATAGTGCGAGTTTGGGTTTCTGATTAGCGTCGTGAAGATCCCAATCCATGGCGCAGCGCTTGCCGAGCTCTTCGATGTGGATTTTGATGTTGCTCAGGGAATCCACGGGGCATTCAAACATGGCACGCAAAAAGAAGGTGTCAATATCTGTCGCGGTATGCTGGGTCAGGTCCAATATGTTGGCGCCGGCTTTGGCGAGTACCTGAGTGGTGCCGGCAATCAGCCCTTTTTGGTCCGGGCAGGAAATCTTCAAAATCTGGCGGGTTGTCTGGGTCATTTCCTAAAGATAGGAATCAGAAGGAATTCTGCCGGGAAATCCATTCAGCAAGGATTTGCTGACCTTGGGGCCAGGTTCCTAGGCCTGAGTCGGAATTGATGTGCCCATGGGCTCCAATGCACTGAAGTTCGCTACCCCAGGCTTGGGCAAATTGTTGCACTCGCTCAAATTTTGCATAGGGGTCGTTGGTGCTGGCGATGAGCAGAGAGGGAAAGGGTAGGGGAGAGAGGGGGATGGGCCGGAATGCCACCAGAAGGTCGTAATGTGGATTTGGGGACTCCACATCGGCAGGGGCAACCAGCATGGCTCCCCGAATTTTAAGCAAACTGATTTGGGCCCAGTGGCAAATCGCAATCGTGGCTAGGCTATGGGCGACAAGGATCGGAGGTTCGGTGCAGGCTTGAATGGAGCGTTCTATATTGGCGACCCAATTGGCCGGATTGGGGTCGAACCAGTCCTGTTGTTCCACGCGCCGGTATTGCGGGTGGGCCTGTTCCCATAGCGTTTGCCAGTGGTTGGGGCCAGACGAGCTCAGGCCGGGAAGAATCAAGATGGGGTATTTCGGGTGCATATTAGAAATGATAAGAAAGTTGAGCGCCTTGGGCCTCTTGAGCCACCAATGGCAACACTTGGACGTTCTTTCCAAGATGCATCCTGGCAAATGAAACGCCCACAGCGCTTCCCAGCAGGGCCCCGGCCAAAACATCGGTGCTCCAGTGGGCGTCGACGGCCAGTCGCGAAAGACCCACTGCAACCCCGAGTCCTAACAGGGAGAAGGTCCCCACATTGGGGTAGTAGACCATCCAAGGAGTAATCATGGCGAAAGTAATGGTAGTGTGCCCCGAGGGAAAGGAATCCATGGGTTCCCGCGAAAATGGCTTAAAGATGTCGCCATGACCATTTAAGGTGGGGTTCGCCCCATAGGGTCTTTGCCGGCCTACGGAAAATTTGATGGTTTTGCTGAGGAGATTTGCCCATAGGCCCGCTTCGACCGAGGTAAATGCTGCGTTCTGGAGTTTCATGTTTTTGGACAGGTACCCTGCGCCATAAAGGGTCACAGGGACCGCAAAGTAAAACCCTTGAGCCGAGAAATTGACATAATCGACCACCCGGTTGCCACCGTCTTTCTGGTACTCGGTGCGGGCCCAATAGCGAGGAGCATCATTGGGGAGGCTCAGGGCAACAAGGCTTACCCCGATCCCAACTGTCGTAGCTGTCTTGGTCCAAGTCCATTCCTGGACCGCTTCGATGGGATCCAGATAATAGTTTCGCCAGCTCAAGGGCTTACCGCTTGGGTCCATGCTTTGTGCCAAACAGAGGGAGGTGGCAAGCCCAGTCAGCCACAGAATGCGAAGAATCATAAGCGTAAAGGTAGATTCTGCCCAAGAAACAGGGCAAACGCATAAAATAATATCTGCGGAAAATTTTGCATACAGTCATCAATATGTTGGATTAATTCGATTCATCCCCGAAAACCATGTCATCCCCCGAAGGAGGATCACCGCACCGTGCCCGCAATGCGTTCAGAATGCAACGGTGATGGTCCACACAGTGGATGATATGCCGGTTTCGCTTCAGCGGTTACAGGCACATATCCACTGTGTGGAAAGGGCAAAGCCCTAAGTGGCCAAGCTTTGCATAGCTGCCAGTAACCGTAACTGGCAGCACATCGGTCGCCTGCGCGAGGGTGACAAACCCCTGAATAAGCGGTGCAATTGATAAAATGTCATTTTAATGCGTAAGCCCTGGGC